>JAVTVZ010000159.1:0-6389 GCA_032229625.1 Dermatophilaceae bacterium
CGAGGTCTCGCGCTCCGGGGGTAGGCAAGGCTAACCTCAGGCCATGATCGTCTGTCAGTGTCGCGTGGTCTCGGACCGCGACATCGCCGCGGCGCTCGACTCGGGCGCGGGCACCCTGGCGCGGGTCTGCCGTGCGACGGGCGCCGGATCCGAATGCGGCGGATGTGTCCTGGGCGTGCGCGCGGCGATGGCCGACTACTCTCGGTCGAATCCGTGCCCCCTGCACGCGGTCCCGACGCTGGAGCCCGCTCTCGTCGGGGGCAGCGCTGCGACCCTGGCAGGGCCGGCGACCACCGAGACGAAGGCCAACGAGGACACCGATGCAGCCACGCAGCCCCCGCGTCGTCGAGTTGCTTAACGACGCCCTGACGTTCGAACTCACCGTCACCAACACGTACTTCCTGCACGCCCGCATGCTCGACAGCTGGGGCCTGACCAAGCTCGGCAAGGTCTTCTACAGCCTGTCGATCGACGAGATGCGCGACGCCGACGAGCTCATCAAGCGGGTGCTCTTCTTCGACGGGCACCCCAACGTGCAGCGCCTCTCCCCGATCACCATCGGGGAGAACGCCGCCGAGATGCTGCGCCTGGCCAAGGAGAGCGAGTATGCGGCGGTCGCGCAGTTCAACGCCGCCGCCAAGGAGTGCCACGAGCTCGGCGACCACGGCACGGCCGCGGTCTTCGAGCAGATGGTCCAGGACGAGGAGACCCACGCCGACTACTTCGAGGGTCAGCTCGAGGCCATCGCGCGGGTCGGGTATGAGAACTACCTCGCCGCTCAACTCGGCACCGACGGCCCCGAGGAGGGCTGAGGCGGCGCGCCCTGCCGCTGCGACACCCCGCACTGCGCCTGCCACCTGCCACGACCTGCCGCTGCCACGACCTGCGCTGCCACGACCTGTCGGCGGCGCGGCCGGGCCCGCAGACACCGCGCAGACATCGCGGCCGCCACCCCACCCGGGGTGGCGGCCGCTGTCACGTCGGGGGTCCCGTGCCGGTGGTGGGGCGCTCAGCTGCCGCCGAGCTCATCGAGGATGAGGGCGCGCACCTTCGCGGCGTCGGCCTGCCCCTTCATCTGCTTCATCACCTGACCGATGAGGGCACCGGCCGCCGCCACCTTGCCGTCGCGGATCTTCTGCGCCACGTCGGGATTCGCCGCGATGACGGCCTCCACCGCGGCACGCAGGGCTCCGTCGTCACTGACCAGTCGCAGGCCGCGCGCATCGGCGATCTGCTCGGGGTCGCCCTCGCCGGCGAGCACGCCGTCGAAGACCTGCCGCGCCATCGAGTCGTTGAGGCGGCCGGAGCGCACGAGCGCGTCGAGCCCGGCGACCTGCGCGGGGGTCAGCGGGAGGGCGTCGAGCTCGATGCCGTCGGCGTTGGCGCGGCGCAGCCCCTCGCCGACCCACCAGCGGCGCGCGCCGGCGGGGCTCGCCCCGGCAGTCACGGACGCGTCGATGAGGTCGAGCGCGCCGGACCCGAGCACGTCACGCATCTCCAGATCCGTGTATCCCCACTGCTGCTGCAACCGTCGGCGACGCCGGTCGGGCGGCTCGGGCAGGGTCGCGCGCAGCTCCTCGACGCGCGCGCTGCTCGGGGCGAGCGGCACGAGGTCCGGCTCGGGGAAATACCGGTAGTCGTCGGCGTCGGACTTGGGGCGCCCGGCCGTCGTCGTGCCGGTGTCCTCGTGCCAGTGTCGGGTCTCCTGTACGACGGTGCCGCCGTCGGCGAGGATCGCCGCCTGCCGCGTCATCTCGTAGGTCACCGCCCGCTCGACCGAACGCAGCGAGTTGACGTTCTTCGTCTCGGTCCGGGTGCCCAGCGGCACGGCCGACTGCGCCGCACCGAGCCGGTCGTCGCCGGCCCGGGGGCGCAACGAGACGTTGGCGTCGCAGCGCAGCGACCCCTGCTCCATGCGCGCGTCCGAGACGTCGAGGGCTCGCATGAGATCGCGCAGGGCGCTGACATAGGCGCGGGCGATGGCCGGGGCCTGCTCCCCCACGCCGACCAGCGGCCTGGTGACGATCTCGATGAGCGGGATGCCCGCGCGGTTGTAGTCGGCCAGCGAGCGGTCGGCCCCGCTGATGCGGCTGCTGCGCCCGCCGGTCGACAGGTGCGTGAGCTTGCCGGCGTCCTCCTCCATGTGGGCCCGCTCGATGAGCACGCGGAAGGTGCTGCCGTCGTCGAGCTCGACGTCGAGGTGCCCGTCAGCGGCGATCGGCTCGTCGTACTGGCTGGTCTGGAAGTTCTTCGGCATGTCCGGGTAGAAGTAGTTCTTCCGGGCGAAGCGGCACGTCGGCGCGATCGAGCAGTTCAGCGCGAGACCGATGCGGATCGCCGCGTCGACGGCCGCCCGGTTGAGCACCGGCAGCGCGCCGGGCAGGCCGAGACAGACCGGGCACACCTGGCTGTTCGGCGCGGCGCCGAAGGCCGTGGGGCAGCCGCAGAACATCTTCGTCGCCGTCGACAGCTCGACGTGCACCTCGAGCCCGATCACCGGGTCGAAGTCCGCGAGCACCGCGTCGTAGTCGAGCACCTGGGGGGTCGCCATCGCTCAGGCCTCCTTGCCGGCGATGTCGCCGATCTCGTCGAGCAGCGTTCCGCCCCAGCGGCGTTCGAGCTCGCGCTCGAGGGCGGCAGCCACGGTGTAGAGCCGGTCGTCGGCCGTCGCGGGAGCCAGCACCTGCAGGCCGACCGGCAGGCCGTCCTGCGGCGAGAGCCCGACGGGCACGCTCAGCCCGGGGAGGCCGGCGAGGTTCGCCGGGATCGTCGCGATGTCCAGCAGATACATCGCCAGCGGGTCGTCGACCTTCTCCCCGATGCCGAAGGCCGTCACCGGGCTCGTGGGCGAGACGAGCACGTCGACCTGCTCGAACGCGGCGGCGAAGTCACCGGCGATGAGCGTGCGCACCTTCTGCGCCTGCCCGTAGTAGGCGTCGTAGTAGCCCGAGGACAGGGCGTAGGTGCCGAGGATGACCCGGCGCTTGACCTCGTCGCCGAAGCCGGCGTCGCGCGTGGCGGCCATCACCTGCTCGGCGCTGGGGTCGGCGACCCCGGCCGGCGCGGTGCGCAGCCCATAGCGCATCGCGTCGTAGCGCGCGAGGTTGCTGCTCGCCTCCGAGGGCAGGATCAGGTAGTAGGCCGCGACGGCATACCGGACGTGGGGGCAGCTGACCTCCTGGATCTGCGCGCCCGCGGCCTCCAGGACGCTCAGCGCCTCGTCGAAGCGCTGCGCCACCCCGGGCTGGTAGCCCTCGCCGGACAGCTCGCGGACGACACCGACGCGCAGTCCGCGCACGTCGCCGGACCGGGCGGCGGCGACCACCGCCGGCACCGGGCGATCCAGCGACGTCGAGTCCAGCGGGTCGTGACCGGCGAGCACCTCGTGCAGCAGCGCGGTGTCGAGCACCGAGCGGGCGCACGGCCCGATCTGGTCGAGGCTGCTGGCCAGCGCGATGATGCCGTAGCGCGACACCGCCCCGTAGGTCGGCTTGGCGCCGACCGTGCCGGTGACGGCGGCCGGCTGGCGGATCGACCCGCCGGTGTCCGAGCCGATCGCCAGCGGCGCCTGGAAGGACGCGAGCGCCGCGGCCGAGCCGCCGCCGGAGCCGCCGGGGATGCGCGAGAGGTCCCAGGGGTTGCGCGTCGGCCCGTAGGCCGAATGCTCCGTCGAGGAGCCCATCGCGAACTCGTCCATGTTGGTCTTGCCGAGGATCGGCATGTGCGCCTCGCGCAGGCGGCGGACCACGGTCGCGTCGTAGGGCGGCGTCCACCCGCGCAGGATCGCCGAGCCGGCCGTCGTCTCCAGGCCGCGGGTGCAGGCGACGTCCTTGACGGCGATGGGCACCCCCGCCAGGGTCGGCAGCTCCTCGCGCGCCGCCCGCGCATCGTCGGCGGCCCGCGCGGCGGCCAGGGCCTCGTCGGCGTTGCGCGCGAGGAAGGCGTGCACCGCGGAGTCGACCTCGTCCATCCGCTCCAGGTGCGCCTGCGTCACCTCGACGGCGCTGACGGTGCCGGCGGCCAGCTCGCGGGCCAGCCCGGCGGCTCCGAGCCGCAGCAGGTCGGTGGTCGGTGCGCTCACGTGTCGTTCCTTCGTCCGGGCATCGGGGTCATCGGGGGGTCTGGGGTGGGAGGGCGCGCCTCACTCCTCGTCGAGGATGCGCGGCACCCCGAAGCACTGCTCGTCGACCTCCGGGGCGCCGGCGAGTGCCTCGCGCGGCGTCAGGCCGGGGCGCACCTCGTCGGCGCGCATGACGTTGGTCAGGGCGATCGGGTGGCTCATCGCCGGCACCTGCTCCGAGGCGACCTCGCCGACGGCGGTCACCGCGTCGAGGATCACCGCCAGCTCGCCGGCCATGCGGTCGAGCTCGGTGTCGGACAGCTCGATTCGGGCGAGCGTCGCCAGGTGGGCGACCTGGTCGCGGGAGATCGAAGACATGCGCGTCAGTCTAGAGCGGGGCACCGACAACCTCGGAGAGCCTGCGGAACGCCCCCGTGCCGGGTGTCATCACACCGGCGTGCGCCGCGGGCCCGGCAACCGCCGCACCGACGGCGTGCCCGGCGACGGGGCGCTCCCACGTGCCGGCCGACAGGATCGTCACGCCCTCGAGACGCTCGGGATCGACGCCCAGGCTCAGCGGCGCCAGCCAGGCCCGCAGCCGGCGCGCGAGCGGGGCGGGCAGTAGCTGCCACGGCGGCTCGAAACGCTGCGCCCACCGGATCGGATCCCCCGGCGCCGTGAGGCTGTAGCGGCGCGGCTCCCGCGGCCGACCGCACGGATCAGTGTGCGGATAGTCCGCGACGCCTCGCACGCCCGGCCCCGCCCCGGGCGAGGCGACATGCACGACGCGGTCGGCGGCGAGCCCGACCCGCTCGGCGGCGCCGACCATCGTGCCGCCGTAGGAGTGTCCGAGCACCGTGACGGGGCGGCCCGGCGCGCGGGGCAGGCCGGCGAGCAGGTCTCGCAGCGGACCGGCGGCGGCCCCGGCATACCGGCTGAAGAGGGCGTGCGAGCCGATCGCCAGGGGGAAGTCGGCGCCCATCCACGCGATGACCGCGCTGTCGGGCACGGCCTGCGCGAGGTCGTGGGCGACGCGGGTCGGCAGGTGGAATCCGCGCACAGCGGTGCCCGTGCCGGGCACGAGGACCGCCACGGCCCGGGTCGTGGCGTCGAGTCGACCCCACAGCTCCGCGATCCGCCCGCGGCCCTCGCCGTCGAAGAGCAGCGGTTGCCGCAGCCGCCAGCCGGCCGGGGCGCCGGGGTCGGGGATCCGGTCGTGCAGGAGGGCCTCGTAGAGCAGGATGCGCACGCGCAGGTCGGCGCGCACGAGCAGCGGGAGGTCGGTGGTCGTCGTGACCAGGGACGTCACCGCGTCGCGGGTCAGCCAGGCCTGCAGGAGGCGCTCGCGCACGGCCCGTAGCGTGCGCAGCGGCGAGCTGGCGTCGGCGACGCGGCGGGCGATGGCCCGCACCTCGAGCTCGATGTCGGCGCGGCGGGCGCGCCCCAGCTCGGCGCGCACGAGCAGCCGATTGGCGGCGATGCGGGCGGCGGGGTCCGCGCCGTCGAGCGGTCCGACGACGGCGGGCCAGAGCAGCGCGAGGGGCAGCGCCTCCTGGCCCGCGGTCTCGAACGCGGCGCGACGGGCCTCGATCGCGGCCACCCGTCCGGCGTCAGCATCGCCGGGCCGGTCGGTGCCGGGCCGGTCGGCGCTCGGTCTTTCATCGCTCGGCCGGTCGTCGAGCAGCCCCATCGTGATCGCGCTCGTGATCGCGCGGCCGGGGCCGGTGCGGCCCGACTCCCACAGGTCGAGGTCGTCGCGGGAGGCGGCAAGCACCTCGACGGCCTCCGGGTGGCGGCTCAGGTGGGCCGCGATCCGGGCCGGTGGCGACCCGACGAGGGCCGCGCGCACGGCTCGGGCGCTGGGCGCCGCGTCGTCGCCGGCTGCGGCGGTCGTCACCGGCAGGGCGGCCGCGAGGAGCGCCGGGCCGTCGGGCATGGCGCGGATCGCCGCCTCGAGCCGACGCCGGCACCGGCCGTCTGCCTCGGACAGCGCATCCGTCGCCACCCGCACCTGGCGCCGCAACGCGCGGACCCGCCCCGGGGAGTCGGCGTGTGGGATCGCGGCGACCGCCTCGCGCAGCGCGGGACCGTGGCACTCGAGGTCGTCGGCGAGCTGAGCCAACGCCTCACGAGTCTGCGACAGCGCCGCCCTGACCTGCGCGAACGCATCGGGGGGCGGGAGTGCCCGCCCGAGCGGGGACGGCGGCGTGGCCGGCCCCCCTGTGGCCGAGCTCGCTGTGGCAGAGCCCACTGTGGCCGGGGGCGCCTCGGCCGCGCCGGGTGCGCACGTCGCGCCGCTCGCGCCGGACCCGTCGGCCGCGCCGGGAGC
>JAVTVZ010000160.1:0-6330 GCA_032229625.1 Dermatophilaceae bacterium
CCAGGCGACCATCGCCTCCGCCGTCGAGGAGCAGACCGCGACGACCAACGAGATGGGGCGCAACGTCACCGACGCCGCCTCGGGCGCCGGGCGCATCGCCGCCGACCTGCGCGACGCCGCCCGCCTCGCCGGCGCCACCCAGTCCGAGACCCACGGCTCCGCGCAGGCCGCCCAGGAGCTGGGCCGCAGCGCCACCGAGCTGCGCTCGCTGGTGTCCCGCTTCCGCTACTGACGGGCCGCCACGCGACACGAGGCGATCCGGCCCCGCGCTCAGGTGCGCGGGGCCGGATCGCCTCGGTGCGTTCGGGGGTGGCCCGGCGGCGGGCCGGGCGGCTCAGGCCAGGTGGTCAGGCCAGGTGGTCAGGCCAGGTAGTCCTCGACGAGCTGCGGCGCCAGACCGACATACGTCTGCGGGGTCAGGGCCGCGACCCGGGCCTCGACGTCGGCCGGCAGACCCAGGCCGTGGACGAAGTCGCGCAGGTCGTCGCCGGTGATGCGGCGGCCGCGGGTCAGCTCCTTGAGGCGCTCGTATGGCTCCTGCATGCCCGGCACGCCCTGGGCGCCCAGGGCCCGCATCGCCGACTGCACCGGCTCACCGAGCACCTCCCAGTTGGCGTCGAGGTCGGCGGCCATCGCGGCCGGGACGGCGTCCAGGCCCGCGAGGCCGCGGCGCACGTTGTCGATCGCCAGGAGGCTGTGGCCCAGGGCCGTGCCGATGTTGCGCTGCATCGAGGAGTCCGTGAGGTCGCGCTGGAGGCGGGACTGCACGAGGGTGCCGGCGAGGACGTCGAGCAGGGCGTTGCTCACCTCGAGGTTGGCCTCGGCGTTCTCGAAGCGGATCGGGTTGACCTTGTGCGGCATCGTGCTCGAGCCGACCGTGCCCTGGCCGCGGACCTGCGCGAAATACCCCATCGAGATGTAGGTCCACACGTCGGTGCACAGGTTGTGCAGCACCCGGTTGAAGCGGGCGACATCGGTATACAGCTCGGCCTGCCAGTCGTGGGACTCGATCTGGGTGGTCAGCGGGTTCCACGTCAGGCCCAGGTGCTCCACGAAGCCGCGGCTGATCGCGGGCCAGTCGGCCTGCGGCACGGCGACCACGTGCGCGCCGAACGTGCCCGTCGCACCGTTGAACTTGCCGAGATAGTCGGCGCCCTCGACGCGACGCAGCTGGCGGCGCAACCGGTGCGCGAGGACCGCGAGCTCCTTGCCCATCGTCGTCGGCGTCGCCGGCTGGCCGTGGGTGTGCGCGAGCAGCGGCGTCTGCGCGAGGTCGCGCGCCATCGCCGCGATCTGCTCGACCAGGGCGGTCGCGGCCGGCAGCCACACCGCGGTGATCGCGCCGCGCACCATGAGCGCGTAGGAGAGGTTGTTGACGTCCTCGCTCGTGCAGCAGAAGTGGATGAGCTCGGAGAGCCGGGCTGCCTCGTCGTCGGCTGCCTCGCCGGAGGTGTCGGTGGCCTTGGTGTCGGTGGTCGTGGCGTCGGTGGTCGTGGCGTCGGCCGGGCGATCGAGGGCGGCCGGCAGGCGGCGCTTCAGGTAATACTCGACCGCCTTGACGTCGTGCACCGTCTCACGCTCGATCTGCGCCAGCTCGGCGATGTCGTCGGCGCCGAAGCCCTCGACGACGGCCCGCAGCCGCCCCTGCTCGGCCTCGCTCAGCGCCCGCACCCCCGGCACGACCCCGTGGGTCGTCAGGTAGATGAGCCACTCGACCTCCACCCGCACCCGCTCGCGGTTGAGCGCGGCCTCGGAGAGGTGGTCGACGAGCGGGGCGACGCTGCGACGGTAGCGACCGTCGAGGGCGCCCAAGGGCAACGGAGGGGTGATGTCGGACAGCGCGGGCATGCCCGCATCCTCCCAGACGCCCCGCGCCCGACCGGACCTGCGCCCGGCGCGTGAGCTGAGCGCGACGGTGAGCCGGGCCCGGGGCGGGTCGGGGGGTCGATGTGTCCTGTGGCCGGGTGGGGTCAGCCGCGGCCGAGTTCGGCGCGGACGTGGGCGACGACGGCGTCGCTGGACCTTCGGATCTGAGCCAGGCACTCCTCGAAGTCGGCCTGATCGCCGTAGTAGGGATCCGCCAGGTCGAGGTCGTCACCGGCCTGCGGGTCGAACTCGCGCAGCAGCCGGATGTCCGCGTCGTGGCCGCGCCCGAGCCGCCGCACCGCCCGCAGATGCCCGTCGTCGGCGCACAGCATGAGGTCGCGCTCGCCGAGCCAGGACTGCTCCAGGTGCCGCGCCCGGTGCGGGTTGCCGTCATACCCCTGCCCGTGCAGCGCCGTCAGCGCCCGGGGGTCGGCTCCGTTGCCGACGTGCCACGCGCCCGTGCCCGCCGAGTCGACCTCGACGGCGTCACCGAGACCGGCGGCCTCGAAGGCCTCGCGCAGCACGTATTCCGCCATCGGGGACCGGCAGATGTTGCCCGAGCAGACGACACAGATGCGGTAGGGGGAGGTCATCGGGCCATGGTAGGTCGCCGGGTCGCGCCGGGGGCGCCGGCGGCCGTCGGGCCCCGACGGGGACGTCCGGGCGCGGTGCGGCACCCGGATGCCCGGCTGCTCGGTGCCGGCCGCTCGGTGCCCGGCTGCTCGGGTGCTGGGCGCGTCAGCGGTCGGCGGTCCGCGTGAGGTCGACGCACGCCTCGAGGAGCACCCGGGCCGACGTCGCCAGGGCGGCGAGCTTGAGGAGCCCCCCGCCGACCGCCACGAACACGACGGCGGCGGGCGCGCCGCCCGGCCCGACGACGGACAGGACATGCTGCGCGACATCGAACACCAGGTAGACGACGATCAGCCAGAACGCGATCGGCGCCAGCCGCGGGCCGACCCGACGTGCGAAGCCGACCCCGTCGCTCCTGGGCGCCGGCGCGTCGTCGACGTCGCTCGTGGCGGCGGAGCGCGAGTGCTCGCGGGCCGGGTCTGTGAGGCCGGGCTCTGACCGGCCGCGATCTGTCCGGCCGCGATCTGCCGGGTCGGAATCCGACGGGTCGGGCCGGTGCGGCGTCACGGGGGTGTGCCCGGTGTCCGCGATGTGCGCTGTGTCGGGGTCGGGGTCGGTGAGGCTGGGGCGCCCGGACCCGGTGCTCGTGCCGGCACCGGTGGAGCCGGTCCGGACCGCTTCGGCCCGGACCGCGTCGGCCCGGACCGCGTCGGCCCGGACCGCGTCGGATCGGACGGCTTCGGTGCGCGCTGCCTCGTCGCGGGTCACGTAGGAGGGGGCGTCCTGGGTCTCGGCGGCGGAGGTCTCGGCGGGTGTCGGCCGGCGGGAGGCATCCGCCGCCGTCGCCGGGTCGGTCGTCGTCGGGTCGGTCGTCGTCGGGTCGGCCGTTGCGGCGGTCTCGCGCGCCACCCGACGGATCCGGGGGATCGGGCCCGTCGCGGCGTGATGCCCCGGACCGCCCCAACCGCCCGAATCGGCCTGCTCGTAGCTGCTCATCGACTGGGCGCCCCAGCCGGGCGCCGGCACGGCCCGCTCGACGGACTCGGCACTGTGCGATGCCCCGGCGCCCTGCGCGGACTCGACGCCGTGCGTGCTGCGGCGCGTGCCCTCCATACCGTCGGTGTCGTCCATGCCGTTTATGCCGTCCATGCCGTGCATGCCGGCCATGCCGTCCACGTCGTCCCGGCGAGCCGACGGACGGCCCGACTGGGTGCGCTCGGCGCGCTCGCTGGCGGTGGCGCCGCGGTGGCCGGGAAGGGTGCGATCCGTCGCGCCATCGAGGTAGTCGGACAAGGGTGCCTCCGTTCGACCGGCCGCGCCGCTGTGCTCCCGGCGGTCCTGAGTGATCACCACGCGACCCTGCTCGTCCACTGTCCCACAGCGCCCCCGCCCACCTGCGGGCGCGCGACCCCAGCCCCCTCCGGAGCGTCCGGCCGGTCGGCGCCCGACGGGTGGACGGCGGGGGCGGCGTGCTGTTCCATCTCAGGGCAGGAGGCGCGCGATTGCCCTTGTGTGACAATCGCTTTCGTGGTGGGGCAGAACCGGCTCGCGCACGCCCGGGGGGGCATGGCGCACTCTTTCGTCGACCGGTCGCGACGCGCGCGCGTCGTGACCGCGCTGCTGCTCGCGCCCGCCCTCGCGTGGGGCGGCGGCCTCGCCCAGGCCGCCACACCCTCGGCGGCGGGCTCGCCGGTCACCATGACCGCGTGGACCGCGGGAGGCGCGACTCGGCCCGGCGCGGTCGCGGCGTCGGCACCGGCACCGGCGGCGGCACCAGCGGCGCGGGTCGCGCGGCCGATGCGGTGGGCCGACTACCGCGCTCAGGCGGTCGTCTGGAGCCGCGGGACCTGCACGTCCGACGTGCGCCAACTCGCGGCGTTCGTCGGCTCGGGCAGCGGATCGGCGCTCGAGTGTGCTCGGCTGCGGGTGCCGCAGGACTGGTCCGCGCTGCCCAAGGGGCACACGACGCTGCACGTCACGCGCGTGCGCCGCGCCAAGGCGGCCGCGGACCGGCGCGCGACCCGCGTGCTGTTCGTCAACCCCGGCGGCCCCGGCGTCGCCGCCGACTGGCTCGCCCCGACCGTCGCGGCCCTCGCGCCCGCGGTGCGCGCCACGCACGACATCGTCGCCGTCGACCCGCGCGGCACCGGCGGCAGCTCACCCGCGTCGTGCGAGACGGTCAGCGACGGCATCCGCGACTACCGCGACCCCACGCCCGCCGAGATCAGCGCCCAGCAGCGGGCCGTGCAGCGCACCGTCGCGGCGTGCGCCCGCCGGATCGGTCCACGCCTGGCGCAGCTGAGCACGATGACGACCGTCCGCGACCACGACCTCGTGCGCAGCCTGCTGCGCGTCGACACCCTCGACTTCTACGGCGTGTCCGCCGGCACGTGGCTCGGCGCGCGCTACGCCGACCTGTATCCGACGCGCGTCGGGCGGATCGTGCTCGACTCCAACACCGAGTTCAGCGCCGACTGGCGGCGCAGCTTCGCGTGGCAGCCGCTCGGCTTCCAGCGGCGCTTCGACGCCCAGTTCTTGCCGTGGCTGGCCCGGGCCCACTCGACCTACCGGCTGGGGGGCACCGCGTCCGCGGCCCGCGCGTCGATCTCCGCCCTGCGGCGCGCGGCCGCGCGCGGGCGCCTCTTCGGGCTGACCCCGGCCGACCTCGACCAGGCCATCGTCGAGAACCTCTACACCGACGCGGGATTCGAGGAACTGGCCACCGCGCTCGCCGCCCTGCACAGCCAGGCCGCGGCCCGTCCGGCTGCGGCCCGTCCGGCCGCGGCGCGCTCGTCGACAGATGCCGCGGCGCCACGCTCGGGCGCGCACCCGGACGCTGCGTCGGGCGCCGCCGAGCGGGCCGCCGCGCGGCTCAAGGCCACGGCCAATCTCGCTGCCGGCACCGAGGACACCGTCTTCATGGCCGTCCAGTGCAACGACTCCGCGTGGGTGCACTCGCCGCAGTCGTATGTCGTCGAGGGCCTGCGTCTCGGCCGGCGCTACCCGCTGCTCGGCTACACGTGGGTGACGAGCCCGTGCGCCTACTGGCCGTATCCGCCGACGCCCGTGGCCCGGGTGGGCGCGGCGCGGCGCGTGCCGATGCTCATGGTGCAGACCGAATTCGACCCCGCGACGCCGCTGGAGGGAGCGCGGGCCGCCCACGCCGCCCGGCCCGAGACGCGGCTGCTGACCGTCACCGGCCAGGGCAATCACGGCGCCTGGCTCGGCGAGAACCCGTGCGTCGAGCGGACCGTCGGCCTCTACCTGACGACCGGGCGGATGCCGGCCGCGGACACGACCTGCGCCGGCCTGCCGCTGCCGGGGGAGGAGCCGCTGAAGCCCGCGCGATCGGCGCCCCGGGCGCAGGGCGCCGAGCGTGACCCGGACGGGTCCGGCTCGGGCGTCACGCGCGGCTCGACCGAGCGCAGCCTGCGCCCCGTGCCCGGCACCCCGGAGCAGCAGACCGTGCGGCGTCTCGCGCAGGAGCGTCTCGCCGACAGCCGGCGCCGCGGGTGAGGCCCGGTCTCCGGTAGCCCCGGGCGAGGGTGGTGGCGGGCGTGCCTCGTCGAGGTCGGGGACGAGCGGCCGCGTGACCCGCGCTGCGCTCAGGCCTGAGTTGGGTCAATGGCTGAGTGCCGTGGCTGCGGGGTCTGGAGCGTGTGGATGAGTTCGTTCTCTGCTGGTTCTCGGGCGGGTTGCGCCGGCGGGCGAAATGCGGCGCAGCCGGAGCCGGCCCCGGCAGCCGGCGTCCACTGACGCAACGAGCAGCGGCAGGGTCCCGCGGGATACGGGCACGGCACCGCGTCCCAGTGCGGCGCCGCGCCCGCGGCCTCGACGCGACGTCGGGGCACTTCCGGACACCTGTAGGCAGTCCCGGCCACCTCGGGTCGC
>JAVTVZ010000161.1:0-6313 GCA_032229625.1 Dermatophilaceae bacterium
CCACTATGGCGATCGTTCTGGCGCGAAGGCGATGACCAAGAGTTTGCGGCCGTGGACGACGGCGTCGGCCGATCCGACGGTGGTGTCGTATGTGATGGGCGCGGGTGGTGTGGCGCGTGTGGACGGGTCGGGAATGTGGTCGGTGACGGTGCAGACGGCTACGCCGTATGTGTCGAAGTGGTGCTGGGCGGTGGAGAGTGGTGCGCCGACGGATTGGGACGCGGTTCCGTCGGTTCAATGCGTGTCGTCGTCGGATCAGCAGGTGGTGTTGGCGCCTGGCCCGTTGTCTTTCGACGCCTTCAGTCGGGTTCGTGCGGTCCGGATCGGTGTGCAGTATTCGACCGGTGTGTGGAGATGGACGCCGCTGGTGAATGTGTATCCGTATGTCCCATGATCGTCGCCTTCATGGTCGACCGGCGGGTATGCGGTGCGGTTTCTCGTGCGCGGTCGGGAAGGTCGTGAGATGAGGGTTCGGCGTTGGTGGATGTCGTTGTTGGTGGGTGTGCTCGCGGTCAGTGTGCTGGTGGCGGGTTGGGCGCCGCCGGCGGTGGCGGCTCCGCGTAGGCTTCCGCGTCCGACCGAGCCTGCGGGTGAGGTGCTGAAGAGCGTCGACGTGGTGCCGGTCGTGCCGGTCGACCAGTCGATGCCGGGGGTGGGGCAGGTGTCGGCGCCGAGGGTGGTGTGGCCGGAGGTCGATGCTGCCGGTGCTCGTGGGGTGGCGTTTGAGCTCGGGGTCGACGCGGTGGAGGTGCCGGGTACGGGCTTGCGGGTGGCGGTGGCGGTGGCGTCGGCGGAGCAGGGCGGTGCCCGATCGGATGCGCGCGAGGCGAAGCAGTCTGCGGGGGGCGCGGGTGTCGAGGTCCGGCCGGTGGAGCAGGCCGATGTCGAGCGACTGGTGGGTGCTGGGGTTGGCTATGTCATCGAGGGCGATCCGGGGGCGAGGGTCGATGTCGAACTCGACTATGCGCCGTTCGCGGACGCCGTGGGCGCCGATTGGGGTGGCCGGCTGCGGTGGGTCGCCGCGCCGGCCTGCATCTTGACGACCCCGGAGGCGGAGGGGTGTCAGCAGGTCACGCTGTTGGATTCGACCAACGACGCCGAGGCCCGATCGCTCGCGGGTGAGGTGACGTTGGCGGGCGGTTCGGTGGTGGTGATGGCTGCTGGTGCGCCGGCGGGTGCGGGCGGTGATTACACGGCCACCAGTTTGTCGTCGGTGTCGGCGTGGTTGGCTGGTGGGTCGTCGGGTGAGTTCGCGTGGAGTTACCCGATGCGGACGCCCCCGGTGCCAGGTCGTGTGGCGCCCTCGCTGGAGATCGGCTATTCCTCGGCTGAGGCGGATGGGCGGACGTCGGGTGGTAACAATCAGCCGTCGTGGGTGGGGGAGGGTTTCGATCTGGCGTCGGGTTTCATCGAGCGCCGGTACGTGCAGTGCGCTGACGAGGTGGGTAGTTCGGGGGCGAACAACGCCACCAAGACGGGCGACTTGTGCTGGTTGAGCGATGACGCGCGGGCGAACGATGCGGAGTGGGACAACGCGACGCTCAGCTTGGCCGGTCATTCCGGTGAACTGGTCCGGATCGGTAACAGTGCGGTGTGGCGGCTCGCGCACGACGACGGCACGCGCGTGGAGAAGGTCGGCACGGCGGGCGCGGCGAGCGGCGAGCACTGGAAGGTGACGACCACCGATGGCACGCAGTACTTCTTCGGCAAGGGTGCCTCTGACGGGTTGCCGGGTTCGGCGACGAACTCGGTCTGGAGCGTGCCGGTTGCCGGAAACCACAGCGGCGAACCTGGTTACGACGGCGTGTTCGGGTCGTCGTTCCGGACGGTGCCGTGGCGGTGGAACCTCGACTACGTGGTGACGCCCGACGGCGACACGATGACCTACTCCTGGGTCGCGGAAACGAACAAGTACCGGCGGAACCTGGCCACGACGGTGAGCTACACGCGGGGCGGTTACCTGGCGGAGATCCGCTACGGCGAGCGCAAGGGTGCGGAGTCGGCTACGCCGGCGGCGAAGGTCGTGTTCAGCGTCGCGGAGCGCTGTTTCAATGACGGCAATCTGTCGAACTGCGAGTCGGCCACGCCGACCACGGCGAACGCCTATCACTGGCCGGACGTGCCGGTCGACTCGATCTGTACGGGTAGCACGTGTGCGGTCGGGCAGGTGTCGCCGACGTTCTTCACCCGGAAGCGCCTGTCTCAGGTGAACACGTTCGCCCGCAACACCAGCAACGCCTTCGATCCTGTGGATCGGTGGTCGTTCACCGCCGGCTACCCGGATTCGGGCGATGGGTCCCCGAGCGCGTTGTGGCTCGCGGAACTCAAGCACACCGGCCTCGCCGGCGGCACGATCGGTCTTCCGGCGGTGACGTTCACGCCGTCGATGATGGTGAACCGGGTCACGGGCCTCACCTCGGGCACACCCCTCACGCGTGCGCGGCTGACGACGATCACCCTGGAGTCGGGCGGCAAGGTGCAGGTCGTCTATCAGGGGTCGGACTGCACGTCGTCGTCGCTACCGACGCCCTCGACGAACCCGAAGCGGTGTTTCCCGGCTTACTACTCCGAGGGCGGGCCACCGACGCTGCAGTGGTTCAACAAGTACGTGGTGACCACGGTGTTGGAGCAGGACACCGCGCAAGTGGTGAACCCGGACAATGTGGTGTCGGCGGCGGGCGCGGTCGCGAAACGCACCACCTACACCTATGCCGGCGCGCCGGCGTGGCGGTACAACGACTCGCTTCTCGTCCCGGAGAAGTACCGCACCTGGAACATCTGGCGCGGGTACGGCAAGGTGGTGACGGCGGTCGGTGATAGCGGTAGCGGGCTCACGCAGACCGTGGCCGAGAACGTGTTCTTCCGGGGAATGGACGGGGACAAGACCGACACCTCGGCGACGAAGGACGTCGTGGTCACCGACTCCAAGGGCGGCACCTGGACCGACGAGGATCATCTGGCCGGGACTCTTCGCGAAACCCGCCGGCTGACCGCCGTGAGCGGCGGTTCGGAGCTGGAAGGGACGATCCACGATCCCTACCTGAGCGGGCCGACCGCGGACGATGGTCGCACCGAGTCGCGGGTGGTCGGCGTGCAGGAGACCCGCACGCGCCAGACGGTGTCGGGGAAGCCGGCGCGTACCAGCAAGTCGACGGTCACCGGGCGGGACGCGACGTATCCGTGGCTGGTCACCCAAGCACAGAGCACCGGTGATGAGGCGGTCGCCGGCGACGAGACGTGTGTGCGGACCTCGTACGCCTCGCATGCCGCGAACTGGCTGATCGGCTTCCCGGCGGAGTTGTCCCTGATGCCGAACCTGTGCGCCACCCCGCGTAGCGATGCCGCGGTGTTGGAGCAGACCCGCACGTTCTACGACGGTTCGGCGACCCTCGGCCAGGCGCCGACCCGAGGTCTGGTGACCAGAGCGGATCACTTGACCGGCTCGGACGCCCGGGTGTGGAAGACCGTCGCGACCTCCTCCTACGACGTGCACGGCCGTCCGGTCAGTACCACCAACGCGCTCGGTCAGACGAGCACGGTCGCCTACACGCCGGCGAGCGGGCCGGTTACGAGTTCGACGGCAACGACGGCGGATCCTGACGGATCGGGCCCGGCGACGGCGCTGGCGGCCACCACGACCTACGACCCCCGGTGGGGGACAGCGATCAAGCGGGTCGATCCGGGCGGGCAAACCACCGAGGCCAGCCTGGACGCGTTCGGGCGCGTCACGCAGGTGTGGCTGCCGGGTCGCGCGAAGAGTGCGTCGGCGTCGCAGAAGTTCAGCTACGGCGTCAACGTCAGCGGCGTGAACTGGGTGAAGACCGAGACGCTGCGGGCCAACAGCACGTACGCGGTCGCGTATGCCGTGTCGGACAGTCTGCTGCGAGAACGGCAGACGCAGAAGGAATCGGCCCATCACCTGGGCGGTCGGGTCATCGTCGATCAACGCTACGACTCGCGCGGGTTGTCGACGTTCACGTCGAGCTACACGACGACGAAGGGGAACCCGGACGGAAAGCTGGTCGAGCCGGTCCAGCTCACCGACATTCCGGCGGTCACCGAGACGACCTTCGACACTGCCGAGCGGCCACTGGTGGCGTTGCTGCGCGAGTACGGATTCGAGAAGTCGCGCACGACGACCGCCTACACCGGCGATCAGGTGAAGGTCACGCCGCCTGCGGGTGGGACCCCGACGACCGCGACGCTCGATCTGCAGGGCAGGACGACTGCGCTCAGTCGTCACCAGGGCGCCACGACCGAGGCCACACCGACGACCACGAGCTACACCTACACGCCGGCCGGGCGGTTGGCGTCCATCACCGATGCTCAGGGCAATGTGTGGTCCTACACCTATGACCTGGCCGGGAATGAGCTGACCGCGAACGATCCGGACAAGGGGCTCACCACGAGCACCTACGACCTGCTCGGCAATGTCACGTCGATGACGGACGCCCGCGGCCAGGGCGTGAAGACCGTCTACGACCAGGTCAACCGGCCGGTGAAGACGACCGATCTCGGGGGCGCCACGTTGACCACGACGGTGTGGGACACGGTGAAGAAGGGCCTGCTCACGTCGACCGCGCGGCAGGTCGGGGCGCAGCAGATCGTCGACAAGGTGGACAGCTACGACGCTGCGGGCCGGCCGACGAGCAGCAGCATGGTCGTGCCGACGATCGCTGATCTGATCCCGTCCCCACTCGCCGGTACTTATACGACGACGCGGTCGTACAACGTCGATGGCAGCACCAACACGGTCGGTCTGCCCGCGGCGGGTCCGGTGCCCGCGGAGACTTTGACGACGGGGTACGACGCGCGGGGCAATCTGTTCAGCCTGACGGGGCAGTCCGGGAGCGTCACCACCGGGTATGTGACGGATGCGTATTACACGCCGCTGGGAGAGCCGGACACGGTGTGGTTCGGCTTGTCGTACGGGGGTTGGTTGGGCCGCCAGACCTACTACGAGGCGTCGACTCGTCGTCCGACGACCATCAACTCGATCATCGACACTGTTGGTGATTTGGAGTTGGGCACGCTCGCCTACGATCAGGCGGGCAACGTCACGAAGGCGACCGCGAAGCAGGGCGCGGTGACCGACACGCAGTGCTACCGGTACGACTCGCTTGCGCAGCTCACCCAGGCGTGGACGCCGGCGAGTGGGGACTGCGCGGCGGACCCGACCCAGGCCGGGCTGGGTGGCCCGTCTCCTTACTGGCATTCATGGACCGCGGATGTGGTGGGGAAGATCACCCAGCGGGTCGAGCGCACCAAGACGGCCTCGACCACGACCGGGTTCAGCTACCCGGCTGCGGGGCAGCCGCGTCCGCATTTCACGACCGCCACGGCGAGTACGGGGGCGTCGCCGGGGACGCGTTCCTACACGGCGGACGCGGCCGGGAACACGGCGTCCCGGACGCACGCGGGTCAGGCGCAGACCCTCGCGTGGGATGCCGAGAACAAGCTCGCCAGTGTCACGGTCGCGGGCGCCCAGGTACAGAAGAACATCTATGACGCCGGCGGGAACCGGATCGTGCGCAGGGAGGCCGGGAAGACGACCCTGAACGGCCCGGCGGGTGAGGTCACGTTCACTCACGCGAGCGGTGTGGTGACCGGGAACCGGTCGTACTCGTTCGGCGGCAACATGGTGGCGTTGCGTACGGGCGGCAGCCTGGACACGGTCACCTACACGTTGGGCGATCATCAGGGCACCACCCACCTTCAGGTCAACGCTCAGACCAGGGCCACCTCGACCAGGTGGAGCACCCCGTACGGTGCGCCCCGTGCCACGGCCGGTGGTTGGGAAGGGGAACGCGACTTCGTCGGCGGCACCAGCGATGCCGCGGTGGGGTTGGCCCACCTCGGTGCGCGTGACTACGACCCCCACCTCAACCAGTTCATCACCGCCGACCCGGTGCTGCACCCTGACGTTCCGGCCAGTCTGCACGCCTACGGTTACGCCCACAACAATCCGGTCACCCTGAGCGACCCGAGCGGCTTGTCCCCTCTGGGGGCGGTGTTGACCGTGCTCACGGCCGCAGTCAAGTTCGTGAAGGGCGTGGTCAAAGCAGTGTCGGGCGGCTCGATGCCCGCGTTGCCGGCCCGGTCTGCCCCGGCGGCGCCACGGCCGCCGTCTACGGCTGCTTCGACCGTCAAGAAGCCGCTGGCGGGGACAGCGTTCGGGAACTACCAGGCCCCGACGTACTGGTCGCCGTCGACCGGTGGCGGGGCCGCCAGGATCTATCCGCCTTCCCCCGGTGGCACCTACGCACTCCACCTCCTGCTCGACCTCATCGGATTCGCACCAGGAGCAGGTCCT
>JAVTVZ010000162.1:0-6291 GCA_032229625.1 Dermatophilaceae bacterium
TCGTCGCCAGACGCTGCGGGCTCGTCGCCAGACGCTGCGGGCTCGTCGCCAGACGCTGTGGGCTCGTCGCCGGGCGCTGCGGGCTCCTGGCCGACGAGCCGCAGGGCGTCGTGGTGGTCGAGCAGTCGGGCCAGCGCGGCGAGGACGGCGTCGTCGGGCAGGGGGGTGCCGTCGGGGCGGGCGGGCACGTCCAGGCCGGCGGTGTGGGTGTAGCCGGCGGAGGCGACGCCGATGCCGGCGAGCCAGGCGGTCATCGGGGTGGGCGGCAGCGGGCCGCTGCCGGAGTCGTCGTGGCGGGCGTCCGGCGCGGCGGCCAGCGGCTGCGCGCACGCGGCGAGGCGCGCGATCGTCGCGTGCTCGAAGACCTGCCCGGGGCTCAGCGCGAGGCCGCTGCGGCGCAGGCGGCTGCACAGCTGGATCGCCGTGATGCTGTCGCCGCCGAGGGCGAAGAAGTCGTCGTCCGCGCCGACCCGCGTCAACCTCAGCACGTCGGCGACGACGGCCGCGACCGTGCGCTGTGCCGGGGTCGCCGGCTCCCGACCGACGGCGGCGCGGTCGCGCTGCGGCGCCGGGAGCGCGGCCCGGTCGACCTTGCCGTGGCGGGTCAGCGGCAGCTGCTCGAGCACGACGACGACGGCGGGCACGGCATACCCCGGCAGCCGCTGCGCCACCGCGTCGCGCACCAGGGTCGCCAGGTCCCCTCGGGCGTGCGCCGTCTCGCCCCGGCCCTCCGGCCCGTCCGGGGCTGCGTCCTCGGCGACGACGTAGCCGAC
Organism: Dermatophilaceae bacterium; assembly: GCA_032229625.1. Classification (GTDB taxonomy): domain Bacteria; phylum Actinomycetota; class Actinomycetes; order Actinomycetales; family Dermatophilaceae; genus Kineosphaera. The sequence continues at coordinate 774 of JAVTVZ010000162.1, forward strand.
GAGCCGGCCGTCGACGAGGGCCGCGGCCGCACGGGCCACGCCGACGGTCCCCCGCAGCGCGGCCTCGACCTCGCCGAGCTCGACGCGGTGGCCGCGGATCTTGACCTGGTCGTCGACCCGCCCGAGGAAGTCGACGACGCCGTCGGGGCGGACGAGCGCGCGGTCGCCCGTGCGATACATCCGCTCGCCCGCGACGAAGGGGTCGGCGACGAAGCGGCTCGCCGACGCCCCCGGCCGGGCGTGATAGCCGCGGGCGATGCCGGCGCCCGCGAGATAGAGCTCTCCTGCGACACCGACCGGCGCGAGGTCGAGCTGCTGGTCGAGCACGTAGGCGCGCGCCCCGTCGATCGGCACGCCGACGACCGGGGTCGGCCCGGCGACCCGGGTCCACAGCGCGTCGACGGTGCCTTCGCTCGGGCCGTAGTAGTTGTACGCACACACCTGTGGGCGATCGCGGAGCGCCGTCCAGAGCGCCGGGGGCACCGCCTCACCACCGACGGTGAGGATCGTGCCGTACTCCTGGGTGTGCCCCTCGTCGTGCTCATCGGAGTGGCCCTCGGCGTGCTCATCGGCGGGGGCCGCGTCGAAGATGCCGGCGTCGAGCAGCTCCCAGGCCAGCGCCGGCGTCACGTCGAGCACGTCGGGGCGCTCCGGCCCCGCGAAGGCCGCCGGGTCGCGGCGGGCCCGCTCGTCGTAGAGGTGCAGCTCGTGACCGGCGAGCATCCACAGCAGCGGGTCCCACGCAGAGTCGAACGTGAACGCATACGTGTGCGCGACCCGCCGCACCCGGCCGGACGCGGCGCCCGGGTGGGAGTGGACCGCGTGGTGGGCGGAGAGGTTCGCCAGTCCGCCGTGGGTGACGGCGACCGCCTTCGGGATGCCCGTGGAGCCGGAGGTGTAGACGACGTAGGCGAGGTCGCCGCGTCGCAGCGCCGGGGTCGCGGGCGTGATCGGCGCGCCGGCCGCGGCGGCGTCGGCCGCGGACCGGCGGGCCCGCTCGAGGTTCGCGCGGGTCAGCACCGCGACGGGGGCGGCGTCGGCGAGCAGGACGTCGCGCCGGGCCTGCGGCAGCGCGGGGTCGAGCACGAGGTGGGCGGCGCCCGCGCCGAGCACGCCGAGGATCGCGGCGACGAGGTCGGGGCTGCGGGGCAGGTCGATCGCGACGATGTCGTCGGCCCGCACGCCGCGGGCGCGCAGGTCGGCGCTCACCGCGCCCGCCAGGCCCCCGAGCTGGGCGAACGTCAGCCGCGGCGCCGCCTCGACGCTCGCCAGGGCACCGGCGGCGTCGCCGCGCTCACCCCGGCGCCACACGAGCGCCGTGCGGTCCGGCGTCCGGGCGCAGCGCCGCGCGAAGACGGCGGCGAGGTCGTGCGGCCCGGCCGCCACGGGCTCGGAGGCTGAGGGGGCAGTCGAGGTCGTCGCGGTCGTCGCGGTCGGCACGGTCGTCGCGGTCGGCGCGGTCGTCGCGGCGTCGGTGAGCCCGCGCAGCAGCAGTGCCCGCTCGGCGCCGACGACGAGCGGGGTGCCGGCCAGGGTGCCGCCGGCGGCATACCGCTGGAGGAAGTCCGCGAAGCGCGCCGTGTGCCGCGCCAGGTCCGCGGCGTCGGCGAGCCCGGCCTCGGCGTCCAGCTCGACGATGAGCCCGCCGGGGCGCGCGGGGTCGGGCAGGATGCCGAATTCCAGGCCGTCGACCGGGCCGGCGGCGAGGTTGACGGAGGTGCCGCGGCAGTCGCCGAGGTCGAGGCCGTCGTCGAAGGCCTTGATGTTGACGCCTCCGGTGACGAGCCGCTGATCACCACCGACGAGGCGCAGGTCGCGCCGCAGCCGCTCCATCGGGTAGCGCTGGTGGCGCCGCGCCTGGGCGAAGCCGCGGGCCGCGCTGCCCGCGAGGTCGACGAGGGTCGCGTCGGGCGCGGCGGGCACGCGCAGCGGCAGCGTCGTGACGACCATCGCCGGCACCCGCGCGGCCGGGCCACCGAGCCGCCCGGCGAAGGGCACCCCGAGCACGACCTCGTCACGCCCGGCCAGTCGGGCGAGGTAGGCGCCCACCGCGGCGGTGACGACCTCGGCCCACGTGGCCTTCGCGGCGGCCGCGACCGACCGGACCGCGTCGGCGTCCTGCGGGGTCAGTGCCTGCCGGTGCCGCACGATGCCGTATCGGCGCTCGCCGCCGGCCCCATTGCTGGTGGTGGCGCCGCTGGTGGTGTCGCCGCTGGTGTCGCCACTGACGGGCCGGAGCACGTCGGCGGGCGCGGGCAGATCGGCGAGGTAGCCGGTCCAGTGGTCGCGGTCCGCGACGGCCTGGGGGCTCGCGGCGTAGGCGGTGTCGGCGGCGACGACGTCGGCGAGCGACCCGAAGGGGCTGTCCGTCACGGGGCGCCCGGCCTGCAGGTCGCGATAGATCTCGGCGACGCGCCGTCCGATCATCGGGAAGCTGTAGCCGTCGATCACCGCGTGATGCGCCCGCTGCCACCACAGGTGCCGGTGCGGCCCGATGCGATAGATCCGCTGGTCGTAGAGCGGCTCCCCGCCCGTCAGCGGCAGCGGCACCGCGAGCTGCGCCCGCATCGCCGCGAGCGCCTCGTCGAGCGTCGCCTCGACGATCTCGACCGCCTCCGGCGCCCCGACGGACTGCGCTCCTGCGGACTGCGCCCCGCCGGACCGCTCGGTGCCGACCCGCCCGGTGAGGACCTGGTGCGGCGCGTCGTCGACCTCGACGAAGCGCACGTGCAGCGCGTCGGCCTCGGCGGCCCCGAGCGCGGCTGCGCGGGCGAAGAGCGTGACGTCGAGCGGCCCGGCGAGGTCGACATACTGCCCCACGACGTAGCGGGGGTCGTCGGGGTCGATGCGCTGGGCATACCAGACCCCCTCCTGCGCCGCGGTGAGCGGCAGCACGGTGGCGGACCCCTCGTGCGGCACCGGTGGCGCCGACGGGGCGGGCGTGACGGGGGCGGGGGCGGCGACTGCGGACAACTCAGGACTCCTGCGGTGCGGACGGCGGGGCGGGCGCGGCCGGGGCCGAGCGTGGGTCACCCGCGGCGGGGACGGATGCCTCGGATCGCGCCGCGAGCGGCTCGAGTCGGACGACGCGGCTCGCGGCGGCGATGGTCTGGGGGCGGTGGGCGACGACGACGAGGGCGCGGTCGGCGGCGACCTCGCGCAGCGCGGTCTCGACGAGGGCGGCGGTCGCGGGGTCGAGGTCGGAGGTGATCTCGTCGAGCACGAGCACGCGGGCGTCGAGCAGGGCGACGCGCACGAGCGCGACGAGTTGACGTTCGCCGACGGACAGCGCCGCCTCCGTCAGCGGGGTCGACAGCCCGAGCGGCAGCGTGTCGAGCCACGGCCGCAGGCCGAGTCGGCCTGCGGCCCGGCGCAGCTCGTCGTCGCTCGCGTCGGGCGCGGCGAGGCGCAGCTCGTCGCGCATCGTCGGGCCGACGAGGTGGACCTGCTGGGGCACGTAGGCGACGCGCGCCGCCCGCTGCGCCGCGGGCAGGTCGTGCAGGTCGCGTCCGCCGTGGCGCACGGTGCCGGCGTCGGGCCGGTAGAGGCCGGCCATCACCTTGGCCAGGGTCGACTTGCCGGCGCCGGTGCGCCCGGCGAGGCAGACCCGCTCCCCCGGCGCGACGTCGAGGTCGACGCCGTCGAGCACGGGCGTGCCGTCGTAGGAGAACGCGACGCCGCGCAGCCGGAGGACGTCGTCGGTGCCTGCGGGCTCGTCGGCGCGGTCGTCCGCGGGGCCGCCTGCGCGATCGGCACGGTCGGCGCGATCGGCGCGATCGGCGCGGTCGCCGGCAGACGTGCCACCGGGGGCGGGCTGCGCGCCCTCCTGGCAGATGTCGAGCAGGTCGGCGGCGCGGGCGGCGCCGGTGGCGGCCTCGGTGAGGGACCCGGCGAGCGTGGCGACGTCGGCGAACGCAGAGAAGAGTGTGCGACCGGCGAGCACGAACGTCACGACGACGCCGATGCTCACCGCCCCGGAGCCCACGAGGGTCGAGCCGGCGAGCAGCAGGACGGCCAGGCAGGCGCCCTCGACGGCGATCAGCCCCTCGACCCACCAGCCGACCCGCACGGTGCGCAGCTGCGCGGTGACGGCCCGGGCGTTGCGGTCGGCGTCGCGGGCGGCGAAGAGCGCCCGGCCGGCGGGGCGGGCGTGGCGCAGCACGCTGCGGACGCGGGCGATCTCGGCGAAGCCGTCGATGACGTCGGCCTCCGCGGCGGCCTCCGCGGCATACGCGCGGGGGCCAAGGCTGCGGAAGACCAGGAGCAGCACGCTCGCCGCGGGCACGAAGGCGGCGAGCGTCGCGAGCAGCAGCGGCCAGGATTCCAGGCCGAGGACGACGGTCGTCACGAGCAGCGTCGCGACGCCGGTCGCGAGCTGGGGCAGCGCGTCGCGCACGAAGGCCGACAGGGCGGCGATCTCGGCGGTGGCGCGCTGAAGGAGTTCGCCGGCGCGGTGCCGCTCGACCATACGCAGCGGCGCGGCCAGCAGCGCGCCGACGACCCGGCCGCGCAGGTCGGCGACCACGCGCTCGCCGAGGCGGGCGAGCGTGGCGATCGCGCCCCCCTCGGCGAGGATCGAGGCGAGCGCAACCGCGACGCCGACGAGTCCGATCGCCACGACCGCGGGCGCGTCGGCGGCGATGACGGCGTCGGTGAGGCGGCCGATGAGCACGGGCCCGGCGACGCTCAGGGCGGCGGCGAGCAGTGTGAGCAGCACCGCGGCCAGCAGTCGCAGGCGGTGCGGGCGCAGCAGGGAGGCGGTGAAGCCGCCCAGGCCCCGCAGCGACGGCGCGTCGGAGAGCAGGCGCGGGGCGCCGATCGCGCGCTCGTCACCGGGGTCGGGCCCGGCGACGGCGGCCTGGTCCGCGCAGCGGGCCTCGGGCGGGACTGCCTGCGTCTCGTCCGTCCTCGCCGATGTCGTCGCGGGTGTCGTCGCAGGTGTCGTGGCGGGTGTCATCGGGCCTCCCGCGCCAGGTCCTCGTCCTCGGCCCGCGCGTCCACGCCGGCCCTCGTCTGCGCGGCGGGATCGGCGGGGTCGTCGGCGCGCTCGGGGGTCAGGGTGACGACGTCGTCGGCGGCGGCGAGCAGTTCGCCGCGGTGGGTGGTGACGACCACGACGCGGCGGCGTGATTCGGCGCGCAGGGTCGCGATGAGGCGCTCCTGGGTCGGGCCGTCGACGGCGGCGGTGACGTCGTCGAGCAGCAGGATCGGGGCGTCGTCGACGAGGGCGCGGGCGAGCGCGAGGCGCTGCACCTGCCCGCCCGAGAGGGCTCCGTCGGCGAGGGGGGCGTCGAGGTCGGGCAGCTCGTCGGCGAGGGCGACGTCGGCGAGCGCGGCCCGCAGGGCCACGTCGTCGGGGTGGCCCTGGCCGTCGCCGCCGAGCGCGAGGTTGTCGCGCACCGACGCGGCGAGCACGAGGGGCCGCTGCGGCACGAGGTGTGCCCGCGGGAGGTCGCCCGCGACGCCCGGCCCGCGGTCGTGCGCGCTGTCGAGGCTGCCGGCGCCGTCGAGGCTGCCG
>JAVTVZ010000163.1:0-3241 GCA_032229625.1 Dermatophilaceae bacterium
AGGCCGGTCATCGCGGCGACGATGGCGGGCACGAGGCGCTCGTCGAGGAGCCCGGGGACGATGTGCCCCGGGGTCGGGTCGGGGACGAGGTCGGCGACGGCGGCGGCGACGGCGAGCAGCAGCGGAGCGCTGAAGTCGGTGATCTCGGCGTCGAGCGCGGCGCGGAAGATGCCGGGGCACACGAGCGCGCTGTTGAGCTGGTTGGGCAGGTCGGAGCGGCCGGTGGCGACGACCGCGGCGTGCCGGGCGGCGACGACGGGCGCGACCTCGGGCAGCGGATTGGCGAGCGCGAAGACGATCGCGTCGCGCGCCATCGTCGCGAGCACGCCGTGGGAGAGCCGGGCGCCGGACGCGCCGATGAAGACGTCGGCCCCGGCGAAGGCGTGCGACAGCGCCCCGGAGAGACGCCGCGGGTTGGTGCGCGCGGCGATGCGGTGCTGGTGCTCCTGCAGGTCGTCGCGGCAGCGCGAGATGATGCCGCCGCGGTCGCCGACGACGATGTCACCGACGCCGGCGTCGTGCAGCAGCAGCGCGGTCGCGGTGCCCGCGGCGCCGGCGCCGGAGATGACGACGCGCAGGTCGGCGAGCTCCTTGCCGACGACGCGCGCGGCGTTGAGCAGCCCGGCGAGGGTGGCGACGGCGGTGCCGTGCTGGTCGGCGTGCAGGACCGGCACGTCCAGCCGCGCCCGCAGCAGCCGCTCGACGACGAAGCAGCGCGGCGAGCTGATGTCCTCCAGCAGGATCCCGCCGAAGGTCGGCGCCATCCGCTCGATCGTGTCGACGAGCTCCTCCGCACGCCCGGTCTGCAGGCACAGCGGCACGGCGTCCAGGCCGCCGAGCTGCGACATGAGCATCGCCTTGGCCTCCATGAGCGGCAGCGCCGCCCGGGGCCCGGCGTCGCCGAGCCCGTGCACCGCGGAGGCGTCGGTGACGACGGCGATGGTGGAGGCCCGCATCGTGTATCGGCGCGCGAGCGCCGGCTCGGCCGCGATGGCCTCGCAGACCGCCGAGACTCCCGGGCTGTAGAGGCGCGCGAGGTCGGCGCGGTCGCGGACGACGCGCCGCGGGCGGGTGCCGACGAGGCCGCCGTCGTAGGCGGCCAGGATCGCGCCGAGCCCGTCGACGGCGTGCAGGGGCCGGTGGGGTTCGCGGCGGTCGTGCTCGGGGAAGAGACCGGTGGTCGGTCCGGATGTCGCGGACATCAGTAGGGGTCCTCAGGGCAGCGGGCGGTGCGTCGGTCACCGCCTGGCACGCGCCACCTCGCGCCCGCACCCATCCGCCTCCGTCGAGACGGTCGGGCGACGGGAACACGGCGAAGGGTCACCACGTCCACGACGTCGAGCCATGCGGTCCGGCTGTAAAGAGAAGCCAGGGTGACGGCTACTGACACGCCGCGGGGGATGACCCGCGTGGGGCCAGGATGACACACGCCCTGACCGCACGCCACCCCCTATCAGTGCGCGCCCCACGGGAATCGACGATCCGCGGCCTCTCCCCCCGACCCCCGGCGCGGTCGGCGGGGGGCCGGCGATGGTCGCCCCACCGCGCCCGTGTGGTCGCGCGGCGGGCCGGGCTTGGATACAAGCAGCGCGCGTGGCGCCCGGGTCGCGAGCGCCCCTTGACGCGCGGCCCGATCGCGCCGGCGGCGCCGGCGCTCCCGACCCGGATCGCCTGCGCCGCAACCGATCCGAGCCGCCCCTCGCCAGCAGCCCGGTCGCCCGGGAGATCTGCGGGGACCGCCCGGGTCGCCAGCCACACATGGTCACCCGTCCAAGAGAGAATTGGACGGGTGACACCTCGCCGGTAGAGTTGCCCGGTCGGCGTCTCGGGCAACGGGGGTGTGCACCGAGGGTCGCCAGCAGTGCGGAGCGCTCCGTCTCCTGGAGACTTCTGAGAGCGGAGGGTCGCGGGTGGAGACACCCGCGGGCCCGCTCTGGCAGTGACACACGCGGACACACGCGCCGACACACCGAAGCGCTGCCCGACAGGCAGCTCGTCGTACTAGGGGGAACTGTGGCCAACCCGGCCGAGAACAACGCGGACCCGTGGGGGCGTTCGCTCATCGAGACCCTGCGCCGCTGGTGGTGGGTGCCCGCGATCCTCGCCGTCCTCGGCGCGGGCGTGGGCCTGGCCGCCGGCGTCAGCTCACCGAAGACCGCCGAGGCGCTCCTCGCGGTGCGCATCACCAGCGACAATCCCGACGCGCTGAGCCGCGCCGCGACGAGCGCCGTCACCGAGGTGTCCACGGGCGAGGTGTATGCCGCCGCAGCCCAGGTCCTCGGTGAGAGCGCCGCCGACCTGCGCGCCCGCTCACAGGTGCTCGTCGTGCCCGACTCGACCGTGCTCGCGGTCCGCGTCACGGCCGACACCGCCGACAACGCGGCCGCGGACGCCAACGAGCTGGCCAAGGCCGCCGTCAACCAGAGCGCCCGCCGCCTGCAGAACGAGCTGCGCTCGCTGACCACGAGCACCGAGGCGCTGATCTCGGGCCAGGGGCTGCGCGACGCCGGCGCGGAGCGCGCCCGCATCACCCAGCTCGGTGGCGCCCTCGCCGGCAGCCAGCAGGCCCTGCTGACGCAGTCGCGGCAGCTGTCGGTGCTCCAGAGCGCGAGCGCGGACGGCGCGTCGTCGACCTCGCCGATGCTCATGGGCATGCTCGGCGCCATCGGTGGCGCGCTGCTGGGCATCGCGTTCACCATGCTCTTCGGCGGCCGCCGCGGCCGCCTGTCCTCGATGCGCGAGATGCGTCGCCTCTACCCCAACCTCGAGTTCATCCCCGCCCGCGACGTGCCGGCGATCATGAGCATGGAGGCCGCGAGCGCCGACCGCGTCGTGCTCTCCGGGGTGCGGGTCCCGGCCGCGTCGGTGCGGGCTCTCGTGGAGCCGGTCGACGCGGGCGTGCACGCCGCGGGCCGCGACTCCCACGTCACCGAGGACGTCGCGCAGTTCGGCGCGGAGCACTACGGCCGCGACGGGCACCGTCAGGTCACGGTGCTGCAGACGCCGCTGAGCGGTGCCATCGTGCGCCGCGTCGCGCGCGACCCGCGCTCGGTCCTCATGGTGCTCGTGCGTCCGCACAAGACGCGCTTCGAGTGGCTCGACGAGCACGCCGGCCAGTTCGGCGACCGCACGTACGTCGTCGTCGACGGCTGAGGCCGGGGGCGTCGTGGCAGTCGATTCGACACAGCGGATCCCCGCGGTCGGTGACGACCGCGGGGATGGCGCGCGCACCCAGACCCTG
>JAVTVZ010000163.1:3341-6278 GCA_032229625.1 Dermatophilaceae bacterium
GCGGATCCCCGCGGTCGGTGACGACCGCGGGGATGGCGCGCGCACCCAGACCCTGCCGTCCGCGCGCCCCGAGGGCTCGTCGGGCTCCCGCCGCGACGCCACCGGCGACGACACCCGGCCCACCACCGGGGCCGACACCGGATCCGGCCGCAGCGGGTGGGCGGACCACCGGCACGAGCCGCGGCCGGAGGCCCGGCCGATCCCGGTCCTCTACCGGGCGGCAGGGGGCGACCCGGTCACGTGGGTGACCTGGCTCTTCGTGCTGAATTTCTGCCTGCAGCGCCTGTCGCTGCCGGGCATCTCGATCCCGGTGACGGTGCCGCTGACGGTGCTGTGGCTCTTCGCGGGCTGGCGGATGGGGGTGCTGGCGGTCGAGCCGCGCCGCACGTTCCTGTGGCTGCTCGCCGCGGGCGCGTCGGCCTTCGTCGTGCTCCCGCAGACGCTCCTCGTCAACGGCCTGTACATCAGCGTCAACAGCTGGCTCTTCTGGATCGTCATCTGGCTGCCGGCGTGCTTCATGCTCGTCGACCGCACGCGCGAGACGTTCCTGCGGGCGCTGCGCTCGATCACGACGGTCGGGGTGTGGATCGGCGGGCTGTCGACGCTCTTCCTCGCCTCGCAGATCGTCGTGCCCTACCGCGACATCGTCGCCGACATCGTGCCGTCGAATTTCCTCGTGTCGGGCTTCAACACGGCCTACCCGTTCTACTACGGCAGCCCGCTGACGAAGTCCAACGGCTGGCTCGCGCTCGAGCCGTCGTTCATGTCGTTCACCCTCGGGTTGACGATCCTGGCGGGCCTGCTGTGCGGGGCGCGGGTGTGGAAGGTCGCGGTCATGGGCATCGGCATGCTCTGCACGGTCGCCGGCTCGGGCTTCGCGATCGTCCTCGTCGGCGTCATCGTCATGCTGCTGACCCGGCAGGGCTACCTGCTGCGCCGCTACCTCGTGCCGGGGGCGATCCTCGGCGCGATCGCGCTGCCGACGCAGATCGGGCAGCTGATCCTGTCGCGCATGAGCGAGGGCGGCTCGTCGAACTCCTCGACGGCGCTGCGCACCTTCGAGCCGTATCTCTACCTCTTCCCGCGGTGGGTCGACTCGGTCTGGCGCGTGCTCTTCGGCGGCGGCGCGGGGTCGTCCCGCGAGCTCGTCGAGGGCTCCGGCGTCGACGGGCTGCTCGTGCCGACCGTCGCGAAGGTGTTCTACGACTACGGGGTGATCGCCGGGGCGCTGCTGCTCTTCGTCGTCCTCACCTGCTATGTGCGGGCCCCCGAGCCCGCGATCGCGTATGCCGTGCTGGCGTCGATGCTCATCCTGCAGCCGCCGGCCCAGCCGCTCATGATCCCCGCGTTCCTGCTCTCGACCCTGTGGGCGCCGGTGCCGTGGGGTGACCGGCCGCGGGTGCCGGTGCGGATGCCGCGCGGCTTCCGCCTGCGCAGACCCGCGCCGCACGTCGACGCGCAGCCCGAGGAGCCGGCCCCGGCCCACCGCTGAGGCGGGCGCGTGGGCGGCTCGGCGGGGGCGAGCGTGGGGCGCCGCCGGTTACCATGAGGTCAGGCGCGTGGTGACACGCGCCCGGGGGTTCCTCGTCGCAGGTGGATCGACGATCTCGGCTCGTGCCGCGGTCCGGGTCGCCGCGGGCGAGGACGTGGGAGGCCTGCCGGGGCGCCGAGGGGTTGGCGCCGCCGGTCCGACAGCAGCCAGTAGTAGGTGGATTCATGGGTCAGCGAGCCGTCAGCGTGCTCATGCCCGTCCTCAACGAGGAGCGGTCGATCGAGCAGGCCGTCACGTCCGTGCTCGCCCAGCACGACGTCGATCTCGAGTTGCTCGTCATCGACGGGCGCTCGGTCGACCGGACCGCGCAGATCGTCCGCGACCTCGCGGCCCGCGACCCGCGCATCCGGCTGCTCGACAACCCCGAGGTCATCATCCCCGCGGCGCTCAACGTCGGGCTCGCCGCCGCGACCGGCGAATTCGTCGCCCGCGTCGACGGGCACGCCTCCGTCAGCGGCGACTACCTCGCCCGCGGCCTGGCGCACCTGCGCGCCGACGAGAGCCTCGCCGCGGTCGGTGGCATCCGCCTGGGCGTGAGCCAGAGCCCGGCCGGTCGCGCGGTCGCGATGGCGCTGGCCAGCCCCTTCGGCGTCGGGGATTCCATCAACCACTTCGGGCGGCACTTCCAGCGCACCGACCACGCGTCGTTCGGGGTCTACCGCACGTCCGTGGCCCGCGCGGTCGGCGGCTGGGACGAGTCGCTGCTCGTCAACGAGGACGTCGACTTCGACCACCGCATCCTCGCGGCCGGCCACGAGCTCGCGTTCGACCCGCAGATGAAGATCTACTGGCACGTGCGTGAGTCCGCCGGGGCGCTCTTCACGCAGTACCGGCGCTACGGCCGCGGCAAGGCCGCGATGGCCCGCAAGAACGGCGTCGAGGCCATCAAGGTCCGCCACCTCGCCGCGCCCGTCGCGGTCGTGGGCACCGCCGCCCTCGCCGCGGTCGCGCTGCGCCACCCCCGCCTCGCCGCGGCCGGCTATGCGCCCTACGCCGCCGGCGTCGTCGCGGCGACCGCGATCGCCTGGCGCCGCCGCCCCGCGGAGCCGGTCGACCCCGCGACGCTGCCGCTGTCGTTCCTCGCGATGCACTACGGCTGGGGCCTGGGCTTCCTCGAGGGCTACGTGCTGGGCCGCGTGCCGCAGCGCGCGAGCGGCAACTCCGCGACCGCCGACGCCGTGGCGGAGTCCGGGTCCGACTCCTGAGCCGACTCCTCGGCAGGGCCGAGCGCCGGTTCCGCGTCGGACTGAGCCCGGCCGCCGCCCGCGACGGGCGTCGCGGCGCGGGCTGGTCCGGCTACCAGGCCTTGCGGTAGGCCGCGGCGGCGCGGGGGTTCTGCCCGCCCCACACGTCGGAGCGCACGTGGGCGACGGGGTCGTTGAAGT
>JAVTVZ010000164.1:0-6252 GCA_032229625.1 Dermatophilaceae bacterium
TCCTAGCCCTCGTAGTCGAAGGTCGCCGGGTCCGGGCCGGTGCGCTCACCGCGGTCCAGGCCGCTGATCCCGGCGACGTCGTCGGCGTCGAGACGCACGTCGAGGGCCGCGAAGTTCTCGACGATGCGGGCCGGGGTGACGGACTTGGGGATGACGACGTTGCCGATCTCCAGGTGCCACGCGAGCACGACCTGCGCGGGCGTCGCGCCGTGCTTGCCGGCGATCCGCGCGAGCGTCGGGTCGTCGAGCAGCCCCTTGCCCGAGCCCAGCGGCGACCAGGCCTGAGTGAGGATCTCGTGCTCGGCGTCGAGGCGACGCAGCCGCTCCTGGGTCAGATAGGGCGACAGCTCGATCTGGTGGATGACGGGGGTGACGCCGGAGGTCTCGATGAGCTCGGTGAGCTGCGCCTCCGGGAAGTTCGAGACCCCGATCGAGCGGATCCGCCCCTGGGACTGCAGCTCGACGAAGGCCCGCCACGTGTCGAGGAAGCGCCCCTTGGCCGGCATCGCCCAGTGGATGAGGTAGAGGTCGAGCACGTCGAGGCCGAGCTTGTCCATCGAGTCGTCGAAGGCGCGCAGCGTCGAGTCGTAGCCCTGCGCCGCATTCCACAGCTTGGTCGTCACGAAGACGTCGTCGCGCGGCACGTCGGAGGCCGCCAGCGCCCGGCCGACGCCCGCCTCGTTGCCGTAGACCGCGGCGGTGTCGATGTGCCGGTAGCCCGCGTCGAGGGCCTGACCGACGACCCGCTCGGCGACGTCGTCCTCGACCTGCCAGACGCCGTAGCCGAGCTGAGGGATCGTGTGGCCGTCGCGGAAGGACAGAGTGGGTGAAGTGGTCATACGGGTGCCAATCGAGGCGCCCCGGCGACTATTCCCGACCCGCCCGATCCGCCGGCGGGCCGACGGCCGGCCGTGCCCGCGGCGTCCCTCGGTGGACATCGGTGGCCCTCGGTGGCCCTCGGTGGCCCTCAGGCGCTCGTGTCGCGCGCCTCCGACCACACCATCCGGCCGACCGGCGCGAGCTGCGCGAGCCCGCTGACGGTCGGGAATCGGTAGCCGCGCGTGCGCAACTCGTCGATGAGCCCGCCGGTCAGGGCGCCCCGATCGAAGGTCGGCCGCGCGACCGGCCCGGCGGATTCGTCCATGCCGACCCCTCCGCCGACGCCTCCGCCGACGCCTGTCGAGGCGTCGTGCAGCAGCATGATCCCGCCGGGGTGCGCGGCGCCGATCGCGCGCGCGGTCAGCACGTCCGTCGGCTCGTCGCTCCAGTCCCGCGCCCACGCGCTCCACAGCACGACGTCCAGGCCCAGCGCCCGGGTCGCGAGCGCCATCGGGCGGGTCTGGGCGCCGTAGGCGGGCCGGAAGAGCCGGATCGGCTGCTCGGCGACGTCGGCGACCAGGGCCTGCGCGCGACGGATGGCGCGCATCGCCTCGCGCAGCGGCAGGCGGGTCAGGCGCGTGTGGTCCCAGCCGTGCAGGGCCACCTCGTGGCCGTCGGCGACGATGCGCCGCAGCACCCGCGGGTGGTCGCGGACCTGCTCGGCGAGCACGAAGAACGTCGCCCGCACCCCGCGCGCCGCGAGCGCGTCGAGCACCGCGGGGGTCGTCGCCGGGTCGGGCCCGTCGTCGTAGGTGAGGGCGAGCACCGGCTCGTCGGTCACCGCGCAGGCACGGACCGTCACCGGCGCGAGCACGGGGGCGGCGACCCGCAGCGGCAGCGGCGTCGTCGGCAGCGGCCGCGGCCCCGTCTCGTACTCGCAGGCGTAGCGGCGCCGGATCAGCACGGCGCTCACAGCAGCGCCACGTGGTCGGAGGCGCTGGCGCGCCCGCGGGTGTCGAAGAGCAGCGGGGTGGTCGCCGCGAGGTGCTCCATGTCGTAGCTGCGGTGCGGCTGCAGCAGCACCGTCAGGTCGGCGTCGGCGAGCGCCGCGTCGAGGTCGCTCACCCGCTCCAGGTCGTGCTCGGGCAGCCGCCACGTCTGCACGAAGGGGTCGTGGAAGACGACCCGCGCGCCGCGCTGCTCGAACATCTTGGCGATGTCCACCGCCGGCGACTCGCGCTGGTCGGCGATGTCGGGCTTGTAGGTGACGCCGAGCAGCAGCACGGTCGAGCCGCGCAGCGCCTTGGCGTGGTCGTTGAGCAGGTCCGCGGCGCGCAGCACGACGTAGTTCGGCATACGGGCGTTGATGTCCTGGGCGAGCTCGACGAAGCGGAAGCTCGTCTTGAGCTTGGCCCGCACCCGATGCGAGAGGTAGTTGGGGTCGATCGGGATGCAGTGCCCGCCGACGCCCGGCCCGGGGTAGAACGCCTGGAAGCCGAACGGCTTCGTCGACGCCGCGCGGATCGACTCCCACAGGTCGATGTCGAGCTCGTGGCAGAACATCGCCATCTCGTTGACGAGCGCGATGTTGACGTGCCGGTAGGTGTTTTCCAGCAGCTTGGCCATCTCGGCCTCGCGGGTGCCCTTGACGGTGACGACGTGGTCGACGAAGCGCCCGTAGAAGGCGGCGGCCGCGGCCGTGCACGCCGGGGTGCAGCCGCCGACGACCTTCGGGGTGTTCTTCGCGCCGAAGTCGGTGCGGCCCGGGTCGATCCGCTCGGGGCTGAACGCCAGGTGCACGTCCTGCCCGACGACGAGCCCGGTCGCCTCGATGAGCGGCCGGACGAGCTCGTCGGTCGTGCCCGGGTAGGTCGTGGATTCCAACACGATCGTCATGCCCGGGTGCGCGGCGGCGGCGACGGTGTCGACGGCGGCCAGGACCGCCCGCAGGTCCGGGCCGCCCTCCTCGCTCAGCGGGGTCGGCACGCAGATGACGGCGACGTCGGCCTGCGCGACCCGCGCCAGGTCGGCCGTCGCCTCGAAGCCGGCGTCGCGCATCGCGGCGATGTCGGCGTCGGACAGGTCGTCGATGTGCGAGCGACCCTCGTTGAGCGCCGCGACGACGGCGGCGTTGACGTCCACGCCCAGCACCGTCAGGCCCGCGCGCGACGCCTCCTGCGCCAGCGGCAGCCCGACATACCCCAGGCCGATGACGGCCAGATCGATCCCCATGTCCCCCGAATTCCCCTCTGTCTGTCCGAATGTCGCGACCTGTCGAATGTCGCGGCGAGTCGCGTCTCGCGGCCTGTCGCATCTCGCGCGCCGTCCCCGGACGCCCGAGCGGTGGTCGGGCGGTCCTGCGGCCCGACGTGGCGTCACCCCACCCGGGGCGGCGCAGACTCCCGTTCGCTCAGTGCGTTCAGTGCGTTCAGTGCGTTCAGTGCGCGGGCTGGCGCTGGGCGCCGACCCCTGCGGCGGCGACCCGACGGGCGCCCACCCGGTGCCCGACGTGCCAGGCGGCGTGCCAGGCGAGGCCGCCGACGCCGAGGTCGCCGACCTTGCGGGCGGTCTGGCGGGCCGCGCCCGTCACGACCTGCAGCGGCCCGCGGTGGGTCGGCGCGGCGGCGGGCGCCGGCGCCTCGCCCGTGCCGTACCGGCCCTCGAGCTGGGCGAACGAGCGCCCGTAGAGGTAGCCCTGGCGGACCATGCCGCGCAGCGTGCTGCGCAGCCGGGTCTCGATGACCATCTCGGGCACGAAGTCCAGCTGCGCGCCGGCGAGCTGCATGCGCCAGCACAGGTCGCTGTCCTGCAGGCAGCGCAGGCCCTCGTCGAAGCCGTCGACCCGCTCGAAGGCGGGCCGGCGGAACGCCATGTTGCCCGCACCCGCGTGCTTGAGCCCGACACCGACGCCGGACTCCTGGAGCCCGTCCTGCTGCGACATCCGGCGGGTGCGCAGGGTCGCCGCGGAGTTGAGCTTGGCGAGCCCGAAGCGCCCGGCGATGAACTCGTGCCCGCCCAGCAGCGCCGCGTGCAGGCGGGCGACCCAGTCGTCGGCCACCTCGTCGTCGGCGTCGCAGAAGGCGATGTGGTCGGCCCGGGCGGCCGCGACCCCGACGTTGCGGGCGTGCCCCGGGCCCTTGACCGCGGAGGCGTCCACGACCCGGATGTCGAGTCGGTCGGCATACGAGCGGGCGAGGTCGGCGCTGCCGTCGGTCGAGCCGTTGTCGGCGAGGATCACCTCGAAGGGCGGTGGGTCGACCTGCCGCGAGAGGGCGTCCAGCTGCGTGGCCAGCGTCTCCTCGCCGTTGTAACAGGCGATCACCACGCTCACCGCGACCGGAAAGCCCTCCTGGCGTCGCGCGTCGTCGTCGTTCACGTACTTCCCCCTGCTGCGTCGTGCCGGTGGCGCCACCCCTGCGCGCCCTGTCCCCCACACCGCGTCGGGCGGCTCGGCCCAGCAGCACCGACCTGAGCGCTCGACACCCCGATCGACAGCTCAAGAGCCCTGTCGTCAGCGTGTCTCCACGTGTCGGGACGGCTCGAAGTCAGGCAGGAGCCGCCGAATTCACGGCGCTGTGCGGGGGGTTTCGCGACCCGATCCCACTCGGGCCACGCACCCACTCTAGTGCAGCCCGGCGACGCACACGGTCGTGCGCGAAAGGTCCGCACGCCCGCGGACCGCCGCCTGCGCTCCCGTCCCGCCCATGACAGCGGGCCGAGCGACGCATAGGGTGGCGAGGCAGGGTCCCCTTCCCCGAGCGTCCCGCACCGGCCGCGCAGCGACGCGGCCGACAGCGACGCTGATCGAATCGACTGTCGAATCGACGCTGATCAAGGAGCGATGCAAGTGAGCGAGTACGTCCTTCCCGATCTCCCCTACGACTACGCGGCCCTGGAGCCGCACATCAGCGGCGAGATCATGCAGCTGCACCACGACAAGCACCACGCGACCTACGTCGCGGGCGCCAACCAGGCGGTCGAGAAGCTCGCGGCCGCCAGCGAGTCCGGTGACGTCGCGGCGATCAACCTCATCGCCAAGAACCTCGCGTTCAACCTCGGCGGCCACGTCAACCACTCGATCTTCTGGCAGAACATGTCCCCGGACGGCGGCGACAAGCCGGTCGGGCAGACCGCCGCGCTGCTGGAGGAGTTCTTCGGCGGCTTCGAGAAGTTCCAGGCGCTGTGGGCCGCGAACGCCGCGGGCATCCAGGGCTCGGGCTGGTCGATCCTCGCGTGGGACACCCTCGGCAAGCGCCCGACGCTCGCGCAGCTCTACGACCAGCAGGGTCAGCTGCCGGCGACGCAGATCCCGATCCTCATGCTCGACATGTGGGAGCACGCGTTCTACCTGCAGTACAAGAACGTCAAGCCCGACTACGTCAAGGCGTGGTGGAACGTCGTCAACTGGGCCGACGTCGAGGCCCGCCTCGTCAACGCCCAGGCGAGCAACCTCGTCAACCTCTGATTCGGCTCTCGCAGCCACCCAGCGCAGTCTCTGCGCGCCGCCCGGGCCGGGTCGTCTCAGTGCAGACGGCCCGGCCCGGCGACGTAGCGGGTCGCCTCGCCCTCGCTGGTCGCAGGCCCGTCGGCGGCGCTGACGAACGCGCCGACCCCGCGCGTCACAGGGCGCGCGTGGACGCGGGACAGCGCGCCGCGTCGTGCGCCTCGCGGTCATCGCGAACCTGCGGTGGCCGGGCGTGGGTGGTTGCCGATGGGGGTGCCGTCGTCGCGGTGCCATCGGACGCCGTCGGGGGTGACCTGGCCGGTGTGGCCGTGGCGGTGGACGACGGTGTGGTGGGCGCGGCAGAGCAGGACGAGGTTGTCGCGGTCGGTCGCGCCGCCGGCGAGCCAATGTCGCAGATGGTGGGCGTCGCACCAGGCTGGTGGCATGCGGCAGCCCGGATAGGTGCAGCCGCGGTCGCGTTCCCACAGGTAGGTGACCAGCCCGGGGGTCGCGAGTCGCCGGGCTCGGCCGAGCTCGAGGATTTCTCCCTTGGTGCCCAGGACGGCGGGGATGATCTGGGCGTCGCAGGCGAGCATCCGGACCTGGGTGGCGGTCAGGGCCTGCCCGTAGGCGGTGATCCCGCAGCCTGCGCGCCCGGACCCGCTGCCGCCGGAGTCGCTCTTGGTGGCGGCGTCGCCGGCGTCGGGGAGCCAGCCGGCTCCGGGCAGCCCGGCGGCGAGGTCGCGCAGGGCCATGGTGACGACGATCCGGGCTGTGGCGCCGGTGCCGGGGTGTCTTTGTCCGGGCGGGTCGCGTGCGCCGCCATCGCCAGCAGCGCGTCCGCGCGACGCGCGCCCGGCGACCGCAGGTCCGGCTCACCGCCGTCGACCCCGCCGTCCACACCACTGCTCACACCGCCGTCGGCGCCACCGTAACCACTGCCGGGACCACTGCCGGGACCACTGCCGGGACCACTGCCGGGACCACTG
>JAVTVZ010000165.1:0-38327 GCA_032229625.1 Dermatophilaceae bacterium
CCCGCGTCGACTGCGCCAGGACCGCGGCGGCCTGGTGGGTGGCGGGCACCCGCAGATCCAGCGACTTCGAATACAGCTTGGCCGACACGACGAGCACGTCACCCTCGCGCAGCCCGGTCGCCGCAGCGTCCGCGCCGACACCCGCCGGGTCGGTGGTCGCGAGGCCGGTGGTCGTCGGGCCGCTGGTCGTCGGGCCGCTGGTCGCGGGGTCGGTGGTCGCCAGGTCGGCGTTCGTCGGGCCGGCGGTCGGTAGGTCGGTGGTCGGTAGGTCGGTGGCCGCGGGGTCGGTGGTCGTCGGCCCGGTGGTCGTCGGCCCGGTGGTCGTCTGGCCCGTCGCCGCTGGATCCACGCCGGGTCGCTCGTCGTCCGCGCGCGCCCCGAGCCCGAGCGCCCGGGCCAGGGCGGCGGCGACGTCGTCGCCCGCCCCGATCTCCGGCACACCACCGACCGGCACGACGAGGAGCGCGCCCGGCAGCCGGGCTGCGCCGGCCCCGCGTCCACCACTCCCGTCCGCGGCGCTCACGCGCGGCGTCCCTGCTCCTGCGGCGTGGCTCCCCGGCCGCGGCCTCCGGGGTCTCTGGTCAGGCCGCTGGTCAGGTCGCTGGTCAGGCCGCTGGTCAGGTCGCGGGGCACCTCGCGGGCCAGGTCGAGCGCGAGCTCGAGGGCGTCGCCGGCGAGACGCGCGGCGTGCGCCTCGTCGCGCATGAGCAGCGGCCGAGCGCGCAGCGTCACACCGGCCGGCACGTCATGCTCCTCGCCGGGGGCCACGAGCCAGCCGTCGAGGAAGTCGGCATACAGGCCCGCGACCGCCGCCGGGGTGGTCGGCAGCCCGAGGGCCGCGAGGCACGCGTCGGCATGGCCGCGCACGGGGGCCCCGCCGATGATCGGGCTCACCGCGACCACCGGCGCGCCGGTGCCGCGCAGCGCGTCGCGGATGCCGGGGACCGACAGGATGATGCCGATCGAGACGACGGGGTTCGACGGCGGCAGCAGCACGACGTCCGCCGTGCGGATGGCCTCCAGCACCCCCGGCGCAGGCCGGGCGCGATCGATCCCGAGCGCGTGGAACGCGTGCGCCGGCACCCCGGCCCGCATCCCGACCCACCACTCCTGGAAGTGCACCGCCCGGCGCGGCGGCTCGCCCCCCTCGTCCGTCGCCTCCGAAGCACCCGAAGCACCCGAAGCACCCGAGGAATCCCACACACCCGAGGCCGTCTCCGAGCTGTCCCCGTCGCCGGGAGCCGGCGCCGCGTCGGCGGCCTCCGGCGCAGCCACGCGGTGGGCGGCGTCGATGACGACGTGGGTCTCGACGGGCTCGTCACTCATCGGCAACAACCGCACGCGACGGTCCGGCAGGTCCCACCGCTGCGCGAGCCTCGCGGTGACCTCCGAGAGCTCCAGGCCCTGGCCGAGCCACTGGCTACGGACGATGTGGGTCGCGAAGTCCAGGTCGCCGAGGCCGAACCACTGCGGCTGCCCCCCGTAGGCCGCGATCTCGCCCTGCACCGTCCGGGAGTCGGCGTGGCGGCCCCAGCCCTGGCTCTCCTCGATGCCCCCGCCGAGGGTGTACATCAGCGTGTCGAGATCGGGGCAGACCCGCAGGCCGAAGAGCGTGATGTCGTCGCCGGTGTTGCCGATGATCGTCAGTTCGGAGTCGGCGAGCGTGGGGTCCGCGTCGAGGTGCGCGCGCAGGCCGCGCAGGAAGCGCGCCCCGCCGACCCCGCCCGCGAGAGCTGTGATCCGCATGCGCGGCAGTCTCCCAGCCGAACGCGCCGCGCCCCGACGGGCCCCCTGCCTCCGGGCGGCGCCGGCGTCGCGGTGGGCGCGGGCCGGCGTGGTGCCGCGCGCGACGCACCGACGCCGGCGTGATCTGGGTCTCGCCGGTCCGGGTCGCGGCCCTGCGCGGTGGCCCCTAGCGTGTGTCCCATGCGCCGATCGCGGGCCCGGGGGAGGGCTCTGCCCCGTGCCGGCCTGCGGCCCTGCGGGGGTGGGTCGACGGCGCGCGTCAACCCCTCCCGTGCACGTCAGGGGGTGGCCCGGTCCGAAACAGGGCGGCTCCGCACGGCCGCTCGAGCCGGCTCGGAATCCCGCTGCGCGACAGCCGAATTGGGCAATCGTCCTGGACGGTGTCTCGGTTTCCTTTAACAGATCTTGGGTTGACTTCCCTGGATGACACGCGTGTAATTCCCTTGTTGTTGCTTCGCGCACGGGGCTCTGGCGGCGGGTCCCGCGACGTGCGTTCGGAGCCCGATGGTCAGGAGGGGCCATGAACGACCTGCAGCTCATTATCGGTGCGGCCGATGTGGAAGAGACGGAGCTGTCCTGGCAGGACAGGGCGCTGTGCGCACAGACCGACCCGGAGGCGTTCTTTCCGGAGAAGGGCGGCTCCACCCGCGAGGCCAAGCGCGTGTGCGTGGGCTGCGACGTGCGGGCCGAGTGCCTGGAATACGCGCTCGCCAACGACGAGCGCTTCGGCATCTGGGGCGGCCTGAGCGAGCGCGAGCGGCGCAAGCTCAAGCATCGCGCCGTGTGACCCGACCCCGCGATCACACACACGTGTGTGACATACGGCGGTCCGATCGCACACTCTTGTGTGATGTCGGGGCTGGGCGCAGGTGAGGTGTCGACGAAGGCCGGTGGTGCGGCCGTGCTCGCGGGAGTCTCCTGCGGTCGCGACCGGGTCACCGGCCTTCGACATGTCCGGCGGGTGGCGATCGGGTGGCGATCGGGTGGCGAGTCGGCCGCGGTGGCAGGCGGTCGCCGGGCCGCGGGCGACGCCCGATGGGCGCCCCACGAGCCTGCGGTAGCGGGAGTCAGTCGTCCCGTCGATAGTCGGGGTCGAGCGTGGTCGGCTCGACGTTGAGGGCCCCGGCGAGCTGCTCGATGACGATGTCGTTGATCATCGCCGGCAGGTCACGCGGATCCTCGGCGCGCGTCTCGATGGGGCGCCGATAGAGCACGATGCGGGCGGGCAGCTTGCCCTCCGCCGGGAAGAGTCGACTCAGCGGCACCTGCCGGTGCTCCCAGGGGGCCGGGTCCGAGGGCGGCACGAGTTCGACGGCGAATTCGACGTCCTCCAAGGGTCGCCGGATGCGTCGCTCGATGCGTTCGACGGCATCGAGCACCTGCTCGTCGAACTGGTCGGACCGACTGCTCATCACCGGCACCCGCGGCCACGCGAAGGGGCCGCGCATCCCGCGGCCGTGCCGATCCCGACGCAGGCGCCGGCGCTGCCCCTCGTGCTCCGTGTGCGCCATACCGGCCAGGGTAGTGCGCGCACCGACGGCGGCCGGGCGCGACAACCCGGCGTGGCACGCGCGGTCCGGGGCCGATGTGCGGGTTAGTCTCGGCTGCGTGAGTCTCATGCGCCGCTGCTCCCGAACCGCGTGTCCGCGGCCCGCTGTGGCGACCCTCACGTATGTGTATGCGGATCAGACGGCGGTGCTGGGTCCCCTGGCCACCTTCGCCGAGCCGCACACCTACGACCTGTGCGGGCAGCACGCGGAGCGTCTGACAGCCCCGCGCGGGTGGGAGGTCGTCCGCCTGCTCAACCGTTTCGACGATCTGCCGGAGGCGCAGGACGACCTGCTCGCCGTCGCAGAAGCGTTGCGGGAGCAGAAGGTCCGCGACCATTCCGCGCGCCGGGTCGCGCCCGCCGCGGGGCACGGGTCGCAGCACGGGTCGCAGGACGACGGCGCCGACCAGGGCCGGGAGGGCTATCCGCCGGGATATTCCGGTCGCCATCGCGGCGGCGGGAGTGCTCCGCGGGCCGCGGCGGCCCCCTACGACTGGAGCGAGGAGGCGCCGCCCGGCGACCGCCGCGCGCGCCTGCGGGTGCTGCGCGAGCCGACGGCCCGGTCGGCCGACCTCTGAGTGCTGCGACCCGGCGTCGCTCGCGCCGCCGCACCGTCGGCGGCGGGCCGAGAGCGCCCCACGCACAGGTAGGCTTCGTCCAGTGAGCACGCCTAACCTGTCCGACTTCATCAAGGCCTACGACGTGCGCGGACTCGTGCCGCAGCAGCTCGACGAGCGCGTCGCCCGCGCCATCGGCAGCGCCTTCGCGACCGTCGTCGCGATCCCCGAGGGGGCCACCGGGATCGTCATCGGCCACGACATGCGGCCGAGCTCGCCGCAGCTGTCCCGCGCGTTCGCGCAGGGGGCCGGCGAGCAGGGGCTGGACGTCACCCTGATCGGCCTCTGCTCGACCGACGGCCTGTATTACGCGAGCGGCGCCCTCGGCCTGCCGGGCGCGATGTTCACCGCGAGCCACAACCCGGCGCAGTACAACGGCATCAAGATGTGCCGCGCCGGTGCGCGCCCGGTGGGGCAACAGACGGGCCTGGCGCAGATCACCACGCTCGCGCAGTCGATCGTCGACGGGCAGGAGCCCACGCCGGCCGCGCAGCCCGGACAGATCCGCGAGCGGGACCTGCTCGGGGACTACGCGCAGTTCCTCCACTCCCTCGTCGATCTGTCCGGCAGCCGCCGACTCAAGGTCGTCGTCGATGCCGGCAACGGCATGGCCGGTCACACCGTGCCGGCCGTCCTGGGCAGCGTCGCGGCCCTCGACGTGGTGCCGCTCTATTTCGAGCTCGACGGCACGTTCCCCAACCACGACGCGAACCCGCTGGAGCCGGAGAACCTGCGCGACCTGCAGGCCAAGGTCGTCGCCGAGGGCGCGGACCTCGGGCTCGCCTTCGACGGCGACGCCGACCGCTGCTTCGTCGTCGACGAGCGCGGCGAGCCGGTGAGCGCGTCGGTCATCACGGCCCTGGTCGCCCAGCGCGAGATCGCCAAGGAGGTCGCGGCGGGCACGGACGTCGGCGACGTCGCGGTCGTCTACAACGTCATCTCCAGCCACATCGTCCGCGAGACCATTGCGCGCCTGGGGGCCCGCGGGGTGCGCACCCGCGTCGGGCACTCCTTCATCAAGGACGAGATGGCCCGCGAGCGCGCGGTCTTCGGCGGCGAGCACTCGGCGCACTACTACTTCCGCGACTTCTGGTTCGCCGACACCGGCATGCTCGCCGCGCTGCACGTGCTCGCGGCTCTCGGCGAGCAGCTCGCGCCGCTGTCGCAGCTCGTCGCCCCGTATGCCGTCTACGCCGCCTCCGGAGAGATCAACTCGACCGTGGCCTCGACCGCGGACGCCACGGCCGCCGTCGCCGAGTGGGCGGCGACGCGTCACGTCGAGACGGACACCCTCGACGGGCTGACCGTCGTCAGCACCGACACCTCCGGGCCGATGTGGTGGTTCAACCTGCGCCCCAGCAACACCGAGCCGCTGCTGCGGCTCAACGTCGAGGCCGTCGACTCACCGACGATGGAGCGGGTGCGCGACGAGGTGCTCGCCGTCGTGCGCGCCGACGCGCCGCCCGCCTGAGAGCGCGGGGCGTCCGACGCCCACGCGACCTGCGGCCGGGCCGGGTGCCGCGCGCCGCACGCTGTGCAGTCGGCCGAACGCAGTGACACCTGCCGAACGTTGTGACACCGGCCGAACGTAGAGAAGCCGAACGTAGAGAAAGAGGACGGACGATGAGCGAACAGAGCACGATCGAGCCCTGGCTGCGCGAGATCCTGCGCTGCCCGGTGACCAAGCAGGTGCTGGTCGACGGCACCGGGCCGGGCGGCACGCCGGAGCTGCAGGCGCTGGAGCCGGACGCCCACGGGGTGCGCCGCGCCTACCGCATCGACGGTGGCATCCCGGTGCTCCTCGTCGACGAGGCCCGCATCATCTCCTGACCGACGGCGCGCATCGGCGCGCACGGCGACCCACGCTCGGAAGGTAGGCACGCTCATGCCCATCATCGACGAAGCGCTGCTCGATGACGACCGACACCTGCAGGCGTGTGACAGCCGCGGCACGCTGCGTGCGCTGGCGACGGCCGGTGCGCAGGTCCGCGAGGCCGTGACCGCCGCGCAGGACGCGGGGATCGCGCGCCTGGCCGCCCTGGATCGGCCGCGCTCGGTGCTCGTCGCGTCGCTGGGTGGGTCGGCGGTCGTCGCCGACGTGCTCGAGATGCTCGCGGAGCCCGGGTCGCCGGTGCCGGTCGCGGTGCGGCGCAACGTGCCGCTGCCCGGCTGGGTCGGCCCGCTCGACCTGGTCGTCGCGGTGTCGCTGTCCGGTCGGGCGCGGGGGCCGCTGGCCGTCGCCGCGGAGGCCGCCCGCCGCGGCGCGTCGCTGCTCACCGTGGGCGCGGCGGACTCGCCGCTGGCCGCGGTGAGCCGGCAGGCGCGGGGCATCCACATCGACGTCGGTCGCGGCCGGATCAACTCCCGCACGGCCCTGTGGTCGCTGCTGGCGCCGGTGTTGCTCGGCGCGGGGGAGCTCGGGCTCGTCGGGGTCGACGAGCGCACCCTCGCGGCGGTCGCCGACCGGCTCGACGAGCAGGCGGAGGCGTGCCGGCCGGCGTCGGAGTCCTTCGTCAACCCGGCGAAGGTGCTGGCGCTGCAGCTCGCCGAGACGGTGCCCGTCGTGCTCGGCGACGGCCCCCTGACCGGCGTCGCGGCCAACCGCGCTGCCTCGATGTTGGCCCGCACCGCGCGGGTGCCCGCCACGCACGGCGAGCTGCCCGACGCGGCCTCGCAGGTCGTCGCGACCTTCGACGGGCCTTTCACGGCCGGCGGCGGTCAGGGCATCGGGCGCCAGGACACCGGGCGTGGGCACGACATCTTCGCCGACCCCTTCCTCGACGGCCCGGCCCAGCCGCGGCTCGGGCTGCTCATGCTGCGCGACACCCCGCGGGCGGCGCCGGCCAGCCCGGAGGAGGCCGATCTGGACGCCCTCGCCCAGGCGGTGCTCGACACCGCGGAGGAGGCCGGGGTGCGGCCCGTGACGATCACGGCCGAGCCCGGCCCGCCGCTCGTGCGCCTCGCGGGCCTCATGTCGATGACGGACTTCATGACCACCTACCTGGCGATCGGTTTCGGCGTCGACCCCGCCGTGTCCCGCCACCTGACTGCGCTGCGGGACCACACCCTCGGCTGATCAAGGAGTATGCGTGAGCGAGCACCGCGAGCACCTCGACCTGCTCATCGTCGGCAGCGGATCGGGCAACAGTCTCGTCACGCCCGACGTCGCCGACGCCCGCGTCGGGATCGTCGAGCGCGGCATCTTCGGCGGCACGTGCATCAACGTCGGCTGCATCCCCACGAAGATGTTCAGCTACGCCGCCGACGTCGCCGACACCGTCGTCGACGCGGGGCGCTATGGCGTCGACGCGGCGCTGGAGGGCGTGCGCTGGCGCGACATCCGCGACCGGATCTTCGGGCGCATCGACCCGATCTCGGCGGCCGGGCTGCGCTACCGGCAGGAGGGGCCCAACACCCGGGCCTATGTCGGCAGCGCGCGCTTCACGGGGGAGCGCGAGATGACCGTGGATCTGGCCGACGGCGGCACCGCGCGGCTGAGCGCGGACCAGATCGTGCTCGCCACGGGCGCGCACGCGGTGGTGCCGCAGGTCGTGCAGGCCAGTGGCGTCGACTATCACACCTCCGACACGATCATGCGGATCGAGGAGGTGCCCGAGCATCTCGTCATCCTCGGCGGCGGCGTCATCGCGTGCGAATTCGCCCACGTCTTCGCAGCGTTCGGCGCGCGGGTGACGATCATCGCGCGGGGCCCGCGACTGCTGCGCCAGCTCGACCGGATGACCGCCGAGCACTTCACGGCGCTGGCCCGCGGGCAGTGGGACGTGCGCCTGGAGACGCAGGTCGAGGGCGTCGAGGCCGTCCCCGGGCGGTCGGCGTCGGCGCGGGTCCGCCTGTCCGACGGCACCACCCTGGACGCCGACACGCTGCTCGTGGCGACGGGGCGCGCGCCCAACAGCGCCGACCTCGACTGCCCGGCCGGCGGCGTGGAGCTGCGTCCCGACGGTCGCGTGGCGGTCGACGAGTTCGGGCGGACGAGCGCGCCGGGAGTCTGGGCCCTCGGTGACGTCAGCTCGCCCTACATGCTCAAGCACGTCGCCAACCACGAGGCCCGCGCGGTCGCCCACAACCTCTCGCACCCGGGCGACCTGCGCGCGGTGGACCACCGCTACGTGCCCGGGGCGGTCTTCACCCGCCCGCAGATCGCGACCGTCGGTGCCACCCGCGAGCAGCTTCTCGAGCGCGGCGTCGACTTCGTCGAACACACACAGAAGTATGCGGATGTCGCCTACGGCTGGGCGATGGAGGACACCGAGGGGATCTGCACCGTGCTCGCGGATCCGGCCGACGGGCGGCTCCTCGGCGCCCATCTCGTCGGGCGTGACGCCTCGAGCCTCATCCAGCCGCTCATCCAGGCGATGAGCTTCGGCCAGAGCGCGCTGCAGGTCGCCCGCGGGCAGTACTGGATCCACCCGGCGCTCGCCGAGGTCGTCGAGAACGCCCTCCTGGGAGTGAGCCCGCCCGGCTCGTGACGACGCGACGGGCCGGGATCGACCGGCTCGTCGCGTCGTGGCGGGTGTCCCGGTGCCCCGGGGCACCCGCCGTCGTGGTGCCCCGCGATCCCCCCGTCGCCCTGCCCTGTGCCGGCACGTGTCTCGGCCCTGACCCGGCCCGGGGATGTCCCGGGGGACCTCTGACCTGCGGCGCGATCCACCGGGACCGACTCCGATGTGACGCATGTCGCATTCTTCTCCTTTGTCGAGCATCTCGACTAAGGCCCGGCAATAGGGCGTGTCGGCTGCGATTAATTGTTTCCTGACAACATCCTGATACCATCCCGACAGGGCCTTGATGCCCGTGGGGGGAAGTGATGTGAACGGGTGTCCTGATGCGTGTCAGGACGCTCGTCCATCAAGGTCGACTTTCGGGATCGGACACCGTGTCCGAGGGATGGAAGTAGGGCAAACCACATGTTTTCGAATTCCCCCACGGCCGATCGTGGCGCGTCCCGGGCGACGGTGCGACGGCGCCGCCGGTCCCGCGCCACGGTCGCCTATCTCTCCGGTGCCGTGCTGGTCTCAGGGGTGCTCGCGCTGCAGCCGACGCTGCTCGCCGGCGCCGCCGAGGTGCCGGGCGCCATCACGTCGTTGTCGTTCAATGTGTCCACTGCAGCGCAGGATTCGACGTTTCAGCTCAACGTCGGGTGGGCGGTGCCCGACGACGCGGAGCCCGGTGACAGCTTCACGCTGACGCTGCCCGACGAGCTGCGCGCCCTGACCGGCACGACGTTCCCGCTGCTGGATCCGGGCGGCGCGGTCGTGGCCGACGCGGCCATCGCGGGGCAGGTGGTCACCTTCACCCTGACGGACTATGTGAACGATCGCGATGCCGTCACCGGGACCGCCTGGTTCAAGGTCCACTTCGCCGACACAGTGCAGCCCGGCGACGGTCAAGAATTCGTATTCCAGGCCGCGGGGCAGGTCATCCGAGTGCCGATCGACGTCGCGCCCGGCGCACCCCGGGACGACTATTCGAATTCGGCGA
Organism: Dermatophilaceae bacterium; assembly: GCA_032229625.1. Taxonomy (GTDB): domain Bacteria; phylum Actinomycetota; class Actinomycetes; order Actinomycetales; family Dermatophilaceae; genus Kineosphaera. Next base: position 9,415 of record JAVTVZ010000165.1, read on the forward strand.
CGAAGTGGCAGACGTGGGCCGATCCGACCCGCAACAATCCGCCGCGCCCGCCTCAGGACCGCATCCTGTGGGCCGTCGTCGCGCCGCGGGTCACCGAGGCGACGCGCAGCGGGACGGTCACCTTCGTCGACGAGCCCGGGCCGGGGCAGGCGCTGGACTGCGACACGATCGCCGGCTACTTCTCGTCCAAGAACACCGGCGCCCTCGACAACGTCGGGTCCTTCTCCTCGGACCGCTACACCAAGACGTGCACGCCGAACCGGCTCGAGGTCGTCCTGACCCTGCAGGCGAGCGACGTCGGCAAGGTGCCGTATCTGCTCGGCTGGTCCGCGGTGACCGATTGGAACCGGCCGAGCTACGCCAACGCGGCGACCGTGCGGGTCTCCACCGGCGGGACGTATACCGTGCGGCACCTGCTCGACGCGTCGGCCGGCGGCGCGGGCGGCGGCATCACACCGACGGGCCCGGCGTCCCCGACGGCCACGCAGACCGCGACCTCCTCGCCCACGCAGACCGCGACCGCGTCGCCCACGCAGACCGCGACGGCATCGCCGACGCAGACCGCGACCGCGTCGCCGACGAGCACGCCCACCCAGACGGCGACGGCGTCGCCGACGCAGACCACGACCGCGTCGCCGACGAGCACGCCCACCCAGACCGCGACCACCTCGTCGACGCAGACGAGCACTCCGACGCAGACGTCGACGGCGTCCCCGACGCAGACCGCGACCGCGTCGCCGACGGCCACCGCGACGGTGACGTCGACGTCGACCGTGACAGCGACGTCCACCGTGACGGCCACCTCCACGGTGACGTCGACCGTGACGGCCACCTCGACGGCCTCTCCGACCGCGACCTCGACGGCCTCTCCGACCGCGACCTCGACGGCAACGGTCATTCCGACGGCTTCGGCGATACCCACGGGTTCGGCGACGCCGACCGGCTCGGCGACGCCGACGGGTTCGGCGACGCCGACGGCGACCCCGACCAGCTCGGCGAGCCCGACGGGGTCGGCGACGGCGATCCCGACATCCTCGGCGCGGCCGACCCGGACTCCCACCCTGGCGCCGGGGGCGCCGACGCGTATCAATACCGGCGTGCCCGGTGAGGGGGTCGACGGCTGGCTCGTCGGCGCCGGGGCGGGCTTGATCGCCGCCTCGGGCATCGCGCTCGTCGCGCTCGGTCGCCGCCGCGACGCGAGGTCGGTGTCACCGCAGGAGTCGGACGGCTCGGACCCCCAGGGGTGAGTCCGCGATGACGCGAGCTCGCGCGGCCGACGAGGGGGCGCGACGCCCGTGACGTCGCCGACGACCCGTGACCCGCGCCCGGTGGTGGCACACTCGCCACCGGGTGCGGGCGCGCCGCGCCGGGGCCCCACGCCAGGGGTGCGGCGGGCTGCGGCCGCGGTCGCGCTCGTGGCGCTGGCGGCGGGCGCGGCCCTGGTGGCGCTGGGGCTGCGCGGGCGCCCGGCGGAGGCGCCCCTGCCCGCGCGCACCTTCTCGATCAGCTCGCCGGCGCACGCCGACGCCGCGGCGCAGGAGGTGCGCACCGACTACCCCGCGGACCGGCTCGTCGTGGAGTCGCTGGGCATCGACGCGCCCCTGGTCCCCGAGCGGGTCGACGCCGCGGGCGAACTCGTCGTGCCCGGCGCCGTCGACTCCGTCGGGCTGTGGGCCGACGGCCCAGGCCTGAGCGCCCGCTCGGGCACGACGGTCCTCGCCGGGCACGTCGACCGCAGCGGCGACCTCGGGGCGCTGCACCCCCTCTACCGGATCGAGCCGGGCGCAGCCGTGGTCGTCACCGACGCCCGCGCGCGGATCACCCGCTGGCGGGTCGTGCAGCTGCGGGTCGTCGACAAGGACGCACTGCCCGATTTCGGGGCGCCGGGTCCGCGGCGCCTGGCGATCGTCACGTGCGGTGGGGCGGTCGTCGACACCCCGGGCGGGCGGCGCTACGCGAGCAACGTCATCGCGGTCGCCGAGCCGGAGGGGTCCGGGGTCGGTGCGGCGTCGGCGCACGCCCCGGGGGAGGGGCCGATCGAGGTTGGCCGAGGCGGGGGTGCGGCGGGTAGCCTGGAGGGCGATATTCGGCGCGGGTGATGACCCGCGGCAGCGTCACGCACCGCCGGGCTCGATGCCCCGCGGTCGCGCTGCGGCCCAGACGGGCAGCGCCGGATCGCACCGACGATCGCAGAAGGTATTCGACATGTCCGTTGACCACAAGGTCGCCAATCTCGCCCTGGCCGAAGCCGGCCGCCACCAGATCCGCCTCGCCGAGCACGAGATGCCCGGCCTCATGGCGCTGCGCGAGGAGTACGGCGAGTCCAAGCCGCTCGCGGGCGCGAAGATCGCCGGCTCCCTGCACATGACCGTGCAGACGGCCGTGCTCATCGAGACCCTCGTCGCGCTCGGCGCGCAGGTCCGCTGGGCCAGCTGCAACATCTACTCCACGCAGGACGAGGCGGCCGCCGCGATCGTCGTCGGCCCGCACGGCAGCCCGGAGGACCCCCAGGGCGTCCCCGTCTTCGCCTGGAAGGGCGAGACGTTGCCGGAGTACTGGGACTGCACCGAGCAGATCCTCACGTGGCCGAACGGCGAGTTCGCCAACATGATCCTCGACGACGGCGGCGACGCGACGATGCTCGTGCACAAGGGCCGCGAGTGGGAGCTCGCCGGCCAGGTGCCCGCGACGACGCAGGAGGACTCCGAGGAGTTCGGCGTCTTCAAGGCCCTCGTGCGCCGCACGATGGAGTCGGACAACCGCAAGTGGACCCAGGTCGCCGAGCACATCAAGGGCGTCACCGAGGAGACGACGACCGGCGTCCACCGCCTCTACGAGCTCGCCAAGGCCGGTGAGCTGCTCTTCCCCGCGATGAACGTCAACGACGCGGTCACCAAGAGCAAGTTCGACAACAAGTACGGCTGCCGCCACAGCCTCATCGACGGCATCAACCGCGCGACCGACGTGCTCATCGGCGGCAAGACCGCCGTCGTCGCGGGCTACGGCGACGTGGGCAAGGGCTGCGCGGAGTCGCTGCGCGGCCAGGGCGCGCGCGTCATCGTCACCGAGATCGACCCGATCTGCGCGCTGCAGGCGGCGATGGACGGCTACCAGGTCGCGCGCCTGGAGGACGTCGTCGGCCAGGCCGACATCTTCGTCACGACGACCGGCTGCTTCGACGTCATCCGCGCCGACCACATGGCCGCGATGAAGAACAAGGCGATCGTCGGCAACATCGGCCACTTCGACAACGAGATCGACATGGCCGGCCTGGCGAAGATCCCCGGCATCACGAAGACGGAGATCAAGCCGCAGGTCCACGAGTGGACCTTCGAGAACGGCAGCTCGATCATCGTCCTGTCCGAGGGGCGCCTGCTCAATCTCGGCAACGCGACGGGTCACCCGAGCTTCGTCATGAGCAACTCCTTCGCGGACCAGACGATCGCGCAGATCGAGCTCTTCACGAAGCAGGGCGAGTACGAGAACGACGTCTACGTGCTGCCCAAGCACCTCGACGAGAAGGTCGCCCGCGCGCACCTCGCCGCGCTCGGCGTGCAGCTCACCGAGCTGACCAAGGCGCAGGCCGAGTACCTCGGCGTAGACGTCGCGGGCCCGTACAAGCCGGAGCACTACCGCTACTGAGCGTCACGACTGCGGACGGTCCGCCGACGGGGAACCCGTGGGCGGACCGTTCCTCATTCCTGGGCCGCGCCGGGTCGCCGACGCGTCGAGCGTGAGGCGCCTGGGTACCATCGAGCGGGGGAATCGGGTGGCGGCGAAGGGAATGCAGGGATGAAGGCACGTGTGCTCGTCGTCGACGACGACCTGGCGTTGGCGGAGATGCTCGGCATCGTGCTGCGCAACGAGGGGCTCGACGTCGTCCACAGCGCCGACGGGGCGGCAGCGCTGGAGGCGTTCCGCGCGCACCGGCCCGACCTGGTCCTGCTCGATGTCATGCTCCCCGGGATGGACGGCATCGAGGTGTGCCGTCGGATCCGCTCGGAGTCGATGGTGCCGATCGTGATGCTGTCGGCGCGCACCGACACCGTCGACGTCGTCGTCGGGCTCGAGTCCGGCGCGGACGATTACGTCGTCAAGCCGTTCAAGCCGCAGGAGCTCATCGCCCGGGTGCGCGCGCGGCTGCGCCGCGGGGACGAGCCGGAGCCGGAGCGACTCATGATCGGCGACCTCGTCATCGATGTCGCGGGCCACTCGGTCAAGCGCGACGGGCAGCTCGTCGCGTTGACGCCGCTGGAGTTCGACCTGCTCGTCGCGCTCGCGCGCAAGCCGTGGCAGGTCTTCAGCCGCGAGGTGCTGCTCGAGCAGGTGTGGGGCTACCGGCACGCCGGTGACACCCGGCTGGTCAACGTCCACGTGCAGCGGCTGCGCAGCAAGATCGAGCACGACCCCGAGCACCCCGAGATCGTCGTCACGGTCCGCGGCGTGGGCTACAAGGCCGGCCCGGCGTAGGGCGGCGTGCAGCGGTGGAGGTGCGTCGGCGCGTCGACGCCGCGGGAGGGACCGTGCGTCGCCGGCTGCGCCGGGCGCGCATCTGGGTGCTCGTCGCGGCCCGGCGGGTCCTGCGGATGTGGCGCGTCAGCCTGCAGTTCCGCGTGGTCTCGACGACCGTCGTGCTCGGCCTCATCGTCATGGTGCTGCTGCAGACGTTCCTCTACCAGCGGATCACCGACGGGCTCCTCGACGTGCGCATGCAGACGGCACGGGAGGACGCGGCCTACCGCGCCAGCGAGATGCAGGCCCGCCTCGACGCCACCGACCAGCTGGACCCCGAGAGCATCCGGCAGTTCACCTTCGACCTCATCCGCCAGCAGGAGTCGACGGCCCCCGACCAGACCCGCGAGCTGATCCTGACCCGCGCGATCGACAACACGCGCGGCCCCGAGCGCGTCCCGACGATGTGGACCCAGTTCGACGCTTCCGTCGTGCCGACCGAGCTGCGGCAGGCCATCGCCGCCGACCCCAGCCACCAGCAGGTGCAGCTCGTGTCCGTCCCCCGCGGCGACACCCAGGTCCCCGCGATCCTCGTCGGCAGCCAGATCCTCGTGCCGCAGGCCGGCCGCCAGGAGCTCTACTTCGTCTTCCCGCTCGACCGCGAGCAGGAGATCATGACGATGATGGCGCGCACCTCCGCGATCGGGGTGCTCGTGCTCGTGCTGCTCGTCGGTCTGATCGCGTATGTCGTGACGCGCCTGGTCGTCGACCCGGTCCGGGAGGCCGCGGAGGTCGCGGGGAGGCTCAGCTCAGGGCGGCTCAACGAGCGGATGCGCGCCAAGGGTGAGGACGACCTGGCGACCCTGGCGCGCTCCTTCAACGACATGGCCGACAGCCTGCAGACCCAGATCCGCCAGCTCGAGGATCTCTCGCGGGTGCAGCAGCGCTTCGTCTCCGACGTCTCCCACGAGCTGCGCACACCGCTGACGACGATCCGGATGGCCGCCGAGATCATCCACGACTCCCGCGGCGACTTCGCCGCGCCCGTCGCGCGCTCCACCGAGCTGCTGCACGCCGAGGTCGACCGCTTCGACGAGCTGCTCGCCGAGCTGCTCGAGATCAGCCGGTTCGACGCGGGGGGCGCCGTGCTCGAGCTCGAGCAGGTCGACCTGCGGGCCGTCGTCGACCGGGTCGTCGACTCCGCCGCCGAGCTGGCCCGCGCCAAAGGCGTGCGCGTCGACGTCGTCGGCGGCGACCGGCCGTACGTCGCGGCCATGGACGCCCGGCGCGTCGAGCGGATCCTGCGCAATCTGCTCGTCAATGCCCTCGAGCACGCCGAGGGACGGCCCGTGCGCATCGAGCTCGGCGGCAACCGCGAAGCCGTCGGGGTCGCCGTGCGCGACTACGGCGTCGGGCTGCAGCCGGGGCAGGCGGCGCTGGTCTTCAACCGCTTCTGGCGGGCCGATCCCGCGCGCAACCGCACGACCGGCGGCACCGGCCTCGGGCTGGCCATCGCCCTCGAAGACGCGCGGCTGCACCAGGGCTGGCTGCAGGTCTGGGGCACCCCCGGCGGCGGCGCCCGCTTCCGGCTCACCCTGCCGCGCCGGCCCGGCGTGCCGATCGGGCGCGCTCCACTGCCGCTCGGCGACGAGCCGGGGGCCGGGGCGCCGGTGGTCGGCGCGCAGGATGCCACCGGGCCGACCACGTCGGAGTCGGACGCGCGCGCATCGCAGCCGCCCGACGCGGAGCCGCCCGACGCGGAGCCGCCCGAGGCGGAGCCGTCCGCGGCGGAGCCCGCTGACGTGGGCACCGAGGTATCTGCGGGCGAGGTGGGTGTCTCCCGGGGTGGGCCACCGCACCCTCGCCTTACGGTTCACGGCCTGCCCGACGCCCCGCAGTCGGACGCCCCGGAGTCGGACGCCCCGGAGCCGGACGCCCCGGAGGCGGACGACCCGAGGGCTGCGCGGCGGTGAGGCCGTGGCGGGGATGACCAGGGCCGAGCGGGGGCGCGGGGATACCGGCGGGCGCGGGACCTCGCGGGTGGCTCGGCGCCCGGCGGCGCGGCTGCGGGTCGCGGTCGCGGCGGCCCTCGTGCTCGCCGGGGGCGCGGCAGGGTGCGGGGTGTCGACGCCCGGCCCGGTGCAGCAGGGCCTGGACGTCGGCTCACCGCTCCTGCCGCCGGTCCGCTTCGACTTCGAGGCGCCGCCTCGCGGCGCGACGCCCGAGCAGATCGTGCGCGGCTTCCTCGCCGCGAGCTGGTCGATGGACGACGACTTCCGCGCCGCGCGCGCCTACCTGACCCCGGCGGCCTCCAAGGCGTGGGATCCGCGCTCGTCCGTCACCGTCTATCCCGACAGCGCGTCGCTGCAGGTGTTGCCCGCCGACACCGGCACGGTCACCCTGCGGACCCGTCAGGACGCGGCGCTGGACGCCTCCGGCCGCTATCGCAGCCTGCCCGCCGGCACGACCCGCGAATCGGTGCTCCGGCTGAGCCTGGCGTCGGGGGAGTGGCGGATCTCCTCGGTGCCGGCCGACTTCGGGCTGTGGATCAGCCGCTTCTACTTCGACCGCGCCTATCGACTCTTCTCCATCGCCTACTCGGCCCCGACGTGGCGCACGCTCGTCGTCGACCGACGCTGGCTGCCCGTCGGGTCCGGCCTGACGACGAGCCTGGCCCGGGCGCTGCTCGAGACGCCGCCGGCCTACCTGCGTCCGGCGGTGCGCAGCGGCTTCCCGCCAGGGGTGCGTCTGGCCGTCGACGCCGTCCCCGTCGAATTCGGGCAGGCCACCATCGACCTGGACCCCGGCGTCCTTGACGTCACCACCGACGAGCGGCGCGCCGCCTGGGCCCAGGCGCTCGTCACGATGCGCCAGGTGCCCGAGGTCGACTCCGTCGCGCTGCAGGTGGCCGGCGCCCCGCTCGACGTCGTCGCCGAGGCGACCGGCGGGGCCCTGCCGACGACGCTCGACGAGCTCGGCTACGGGCCGTCGACCCCGACCGTCACCGCCGTCATGTGGCGCACGACCGCCGGCGCCTCCCTGGTGGACGCCGACGACCTCGGCCGCAACGACGACCCGCGGCGCCCCCAGCGGCCCGTGCCCGAGATCCCCACCACGTGGCGCTCGGTCGCGGCGGCACCGGACCTGTCCGACTACGCCGCGCTGTCGCCGACGCTCGACGGCATGCAGCGCTGGCGCGGCGGCAGCACCTCCGCCACCGCCGGCCTCGGCGTCGACCTCACGCCACCGGCCTACGACCGCCACGGCTTCCTGTGGCTCGGCGGGTCGGCCCTCGACGGCGGCAGCCGGATCTGGTCGGTCGACACGCCCGCCGGGCTCGGCGCCTCGCCCCACACCGTGGCCGCCCCGTGGCTCGACGCGCAGGGCCGCGAGGATCTGCTCTTCGTGCGGCCCGCCCCGGACGGGCAGCGCGTGCTCGTCGTGTCGCGCCGCGCCGGGGGGCTCTTCCTCGGGATCAGCGGTATCCGTCGCGACGCCTCCGGGATGCCCGTCGAGCTGACGACCCCCTGGCGGATCGGCGGTGACGTGCGTGAGGTGTCGTCCGCCGGGTGGGTCTCCAACACCTCCATCGCCGTCATCGGCACCCGCACGGGCGGGGAGGCGCCCGTGCCGCTGCTCGTCGCGGTCGGCGGCGCGACCACACCGCTGGCCCCCGTGCCCAAGCCCGTGCGCGTCGTGCCGACCGGCGGCGAGCGCGGGGTCCTCGTGCTCTCCGGCGACGGCTCGGTCTACGGGCGCGTCGGGGGCGGGTGGCAGCAGCTCGGCAAGGCGACCGACGTCGTCGTGCCGGGGTATTAGCCATGAGCCGCGGCTCGCGGCGACGCAGGCCTCACCGGGCCTCACCGGGCCACGCCGGTCCTGCGGCTCCTGCACAAGGGTCGTCGCGGGGTGGTCGCCGTCCACAGGCCGGCCGGTCGCAGCGCCGCCACTGCCCCAGGCGGATCACACACTGCCGTATGCGACCCTCACCCTCGTCCGGTCCCTCACCCCTCGCCGCGCCCCGGTCGGGCCGCTCCTGGGCGGACGGGCTCGCGGCGCTGCGGGCCGTCGCCGCGGCGACCGCCGACCTCGCGCTGCCGGTCACGTGCGCCGGCTGCGGGGCGCCCGGGCGCGCCTGCTGCGCCGACTGCTGCGCGGCCGCGACGTGGGACGCGTCGACGCCGCCTGCCTCCGCGCGGGCCGGTGCGACGAGGCAGCGCGCCCGGGCGGGGGCTGACCTGGGCTGGCCGAGGCTCGTGGCGCCCTCGCCCGTGGTGCCGGGCCTGCCGCCGGTCTGGTCCGCCGGGCCCTACGCGACACCGCTGCGGGAGCTGCTCGTCGCCTACAAGGACGAGGATCGGCGCGACCTGCGCCCGTGGCTCGCCACGCTGCTCGCGCCCGCGCTGCTCGTGGCCGGACGTCAGCCCCGCGGCGCGCCCGGGGCGCCGCGGCCGGCGACCCCCGAGGCGACGCTCGTCGTCGTGCCGATGCCCGCATCCGCCGGGGCGCGGCGTCGGCGCGGGGACGAGCCGCTCGCCGACCTCGTGGCCGACGCGGTCGCGCGGCTGACGGCGCACGGGGTCGACGCGCGGATCGAGCCGGCCCTGCGGGTGGTGCGCTCGGTCGCCGATCAGTCCCACCTGGGCGCGCGGGCCCGAGCGGCGAACCTCGACGGCGCCTTCGCCGTCCGGGGCCGGCTCGTCGGCGTGCGCTGCGTGCTCGTCGACGACGTCGTGACGACCGGCGCGACCCTCGCCGAAGCGGCCCGGGCGCTGCGTGCCGCCGGGGCCCAGCCGCGGGCGGCCGCCGTCATCGCCGCCACCGCCCGCCGGGGACGCCCGAGCGGACGCGCCGGGCTCCCGCTTGCGGGGCTCGCCTCGGGTCGGCCCTGAGCGTCGCGGCGTGAGCCTGCGATCGGCGGCGCCGCAGGTCGGCGTGGCCTTCGACGCCCAGGCACCGCGGATTGCGAAGGGTAAAGCTTGCGTCTTGTACGGAAGCCTGGGCGCCGAAGAGCGGGACGGTCGACTACCGTTGGTGCATGAGTCCCCAGGGTGCTCGTCGGGCCACCTGGTCCCACCGCTGTCGCAGCGGATCGGGGCCGGCATCGATGAGCACGGCCGTGGGGACTTCGTCGTCCACCGGGTCCTGGGACCGGGTGGCCACACCGTGGCCGAGTCGCGGGCGGGAGTGCCCCGGGTCGCTGCCGGGCAGCCGGCCTCCGGCGCCTCGTGACGACGACCGCGGCGTCGACGCCGCAGAGGCGAGAGGGGGTGAGGCGGTCAGTGCGTGACCGGGCCATGGCGGCCCGGGGAGAAGGACCAGCACAATCCCCACAAGGAGGATCTCGTGGAGTTGACCGTCACCGGACGACACGTCCAGGTATCCGAGCGATTCCGGCGCTTGTGCGCCGAGAAGCTCACCAAGGTCGAGCAGTACGCCCCCCGCACCCAGCGCATCGATGTCGTCGTCAGCGAAGAGACGAGCCGCGGTGCCCCCAAGGGCAGCCAGCGCGTGGAGATCACGTGCCTGGCCAAGGGGCCGGTCATCCGGGCCGAGGCGTACGCCGAGGACAAGTACACCGGACTCGACCTGGCATTGGCCAAACTCTCCGAGCGACTGCGACGGGCCAGCGACCGCCGCAAGGTCTCCCGCCGTCGCGGCGGTGAGCTCCCGCCGCCGCCGCCCGCGCCCGTCGACATCGAGGCGGCGCAGGCCGCCGCCGACACCGAGGCCGACGCGGCATCGGGCGTCGACGAGCGACTCGGCAGCACCGGCGACTGCCCCGTGCAGGTGCGCGAGAAGACGCACCGGTCGGCGCCGATGACGCTCGACCAGGCGCTCTACAGCATGGAGCTGGTCGGGCACGACTTCTTCCTCTACCACGACGCCGACACCGACCGGCCGAGCGTCGTCTACCGTCGGCGAGGCTGGGACTACGGGGTGCTGCACCTCGACGTCGTCCCGGCCTCGGAGGCGGCGACCGAGGCCGCCCCGCAGTCCGAGGCGCAGGCGGGCTGACGCGCGCACGTCGGCCTCGCGCCGACAGCCGACCGGCGGGGTCGTCCCAGCGGACGACCCCGCCGGTCGCGTCCGCTCCGATCCAGCCACCGACGCCCGAGGAAGCGCCCGAGGAAGGAGGACGCGTGCCCGTGTCGCGGCCGAGCGGTCCGCTGGGCTCCCTCAGCCCGCGCACCCCACGCGGGCCGGTGGCGCAGAGCGCCGAGCCGCTGCTGGTCTCCCGGGGGGAGGCGCGCCGCATCGCGCTGACCGCGCAGGGCTTCGGCGCGCGGTTCCGACCCCGCGGGGCGGTGCGCGCGGCGCACCTGCGGGCCGTGGCGGACCGGCTCGCGGTCGTGCAGATCGACAGCGTCAACGCTGTGACCCGCTCGCACTACCTGCCCTTCTACGCCCGGCTGGGCCCCTACGACCCGGCGCTGCTGGACGCCCTGCGCGACGGGCCGCGCCGGGATCGGCGCCACCTCGTCGAGTATTGGGCGCACGAGGCCTCGCTCGTGCCGCAGCACGTGTGGCCCCTGCTGGGCTTTCGGATGCGCGCCGCCCGCGACGAGGCGTGGGGCAGCGTGCGGCACATCGCGCGGGAGCATCCCGACGTCGTCGAGGGCGTCCGTCAGGCCCTGGCCGCCGACGGCCCGGTGACCGCGCGGGCACTCGAGGCGCGGCTGAGCCACGACACGCCGCGGCCCCGGGACAACTGGGGCTGGAACTGGTCGCAGGTCAAGACCGCGCTGGAATACCTCTTCTGGGCCGGTGAGGCCACGTCGGCCGGGCGCACGGGCCAGTTCGAGCGTCGGTATGCCGTGCCGCAGGCCGTCCTCACCTCGGCGGCCCTCGCGCGCGGCCCCTACGGTCCCGACCCCGTGCCCGAGTCGCAGGCGTGCGTCGAGCTCGTGCGCCTGGCCGCCACCGCGCACGGCCTCGGCAGCGAGCAGTGCCTGCGCGACTACTTCCGCCTCAGCCCCGCGCAGGCGCGGCCGGCGATCGCCGCGCTCGTCGCCACCGGTGAGCTCCTCCCCGCCCGGGTCGAGGGGTGGCGGCGCGAGCTCTACCTGCACGTCGACCACGTGCGCGCCGGGGAGGGCGCCGCCGCCGGCGACGGCCGGGCGCGGGTCGCCGCGCCGCGTCGGGTCCGGGCCCGCGCGCTGCTCAGCCCCTTCGACTCCCTGATCTGGCAGCGCGACCGCACGCGCGCGCTCTTCGACTTCGACTATCGCCTCGAGATCTACGTGCCCGCGGCGCGGCGCGTGCACGGCTACTACGTGCTGCCCTTCCTGCTCGGCGACCGGATCGTCGGGCGCGTCGACCTGCGCGCCGACCGTGCCGCGGGCGTGCTGCGCGTCGTCGCGGTGCACTGGGAGCAGGGCCGCGGCGACGACGCAGACCACACTCACTTGTGTGCAGAGCTGGAGGCGCTCTCGGCCTTCCTCGGCCTGGCGGTCGACGCGCCGGTGCGCTGATGCCGCTCGTCGCTGCGTGGCGCGGCCTGTAGCGCGACCACGGGACCGCCACAGCCTCCGGACAGCAGCGCGCCCGACGCTGAGGGGGAATCAAGCCCACACGGAGGGAACCACCGCCATGAAGACACCCGCTCTCACCCGCGCCCGGCAACTCACGGCCGGGGTGCTGCTCGCCGCCGGCCTCGCCGGCGGCGGCACCGCCTACGCGCTGACCCACGAGGCCGGCACCACCGCCGCGAGCACCACGTCCACCGTCGTCGCCGGCTCGGGAACGACCGGCTCAGGGAGTGCGGACTCCGGCTCGGGCACGACCGGCTCAGGGAGTGCCGACTCCGGTGACACCACGTCCGGTGATACGACGTCCGGTGACGACGGCTCCGGTGCGGATACCGGCGCGTCCTCCGACCAGGGCGACTCCGGCTTCTCCGCGACGAGCGGGGTCACCTCGTCCGGGGGCGCCGCCCAGTCCACGACCCGAGGGTCGTGACGCACGCCCCGGATCGGATCCGGGGGCCGGGCCGCGCCGCCGACGCGTCGCGGCCTTCGGCGCGCCCGGAGGGGCTGAGTCGTCCCCGCGTCGTCCCCGCGTCGTCCCCGCGTGGGGGCATCACCCACATCTCTGTGCGGTGAGCGGTCCCTCGCGCCCGTGGCACACCCTCCCGGCTCGTAGGTCGCGGACTCGCCTGTCACAGCAACGGCACAGGGTCCGCGCCGAATCTCGATGGTGAACCCGCATCCACCACCGCCCGAGGACGAGACGATGCTCCAGACCACCACGACCCGGACCCCGACACGGACCCGGATCCTCACCAGCCGCCACGGCCGCGGTGACGGCAGCACGCAGCCGCCGACGGAGCGGAGCGTGCCGGCCGACGCCACGCCGGTCGCGACCTTCCGCGCGATCGGGACGACGCACCGCATCCTGGCCACCGACGCCCGGGCGCTGCCGCAGGCCGAGGCGATCGCCCGCCGGCACCTGGCCGACCTCGACGCCGCGGCGTCGCGGTTCCGCGCCGACAGCGAGGTGAGCCGCCTGGCGCGCGACGCCGCCGCCGCCGATGCCCGCGCCGTCGTGTCGCCGCTGCTCGCCGACTACCTCAGGGCCGCGATCCACGCGGCGCGCCTGACCGACGGTCTCGTCGACTTCACGGTCGGGCGCGCGCTGGAGGCCGCGGGATACGACCTCGACCTCGACGACGTGCGCGCCCGCGTGACGCCCGTCGCGCTGCGCCGACCCCCGGGTCGGCCGGGTGCGTCGGCCCGGACGGCCGCCGCGGTGCCGGGCTGGTCGCGGGTCACGCTCGACGAGCAGACGCGTCTCGTGCAGGTGCCCGCCGGCACGCTCATCGACCTCGGCGCCAGCGCCAAGGCCCATGCTGCCGACGTCATCGCCCGCCGCCTCACGCAGGCTCTGCCCGGCGGCTTCCTGGTCGACCTCGGCGGCGACATCGCCACGAGCGGTGAGATCCCGCCGGGCGGGTGGCGGATCGGCGTCGAGGGCGCCGACGGCGGCATCCGTCAGGTCGTCGCGCTCACCGGGCAGGCCGTCGCGACGTCCTCGACGCAGCTGCGGCGCTGGGCGACCGACGCGGGCGAGGCCCATCACGTCATCGATCCCCGCACCGGGTGCCCGGCCCCGGTGGTCTGGGCGCAGGTCACGTGCGTGGCCGCGGACGCGCTCGAGGCCAACGCCGCGACGACCGCCGCCGTGATCCTCGGCCACGCCGCGCCGGACTGGCTCGCCCACCACCGCATCCCCGCCCGGCTCGAGGCGGTCGCTGCGTCGCAGGGCGCCGATCGGCCGGCGCGGGTCGTGCGCACCCCGGGATGGCCGGCATGAGCGGCGAATTCGTCTGGTATCTGTCCCGCGCCGCCGGCGCGGTCACCACCGTGCTCTTCACGCTCGTCGTCGTGCTCGGCGTCGTCACCGCGGGCCGCCGTCGCCCGCACGGCAGCAGCGCCACGATCGTCATGGCGATGCACCGCTGGGTGTCGCTCGGGGCGTTGCTCTTCCTCGCGCTGCACATCGTCACGGCCATCGCCGACGGCTACGTCTCGATCGGCTGGCTCGCCGTGCTCGTGCCCTTCACCTCGGCCTACCTGCCGCTGCTCGTCGGGCTCGGGACCGTCGCCGTCGATCTGCTGCTGCTCGTGGTCGTCACGAGCTACCTGCGGCACCGCATCCCCGAGCGGGCCTGGCGCGCCGTGCACTGGCTCTCGTACGCGATGTGGGCGTTCGCCATCGCCCACGGCTTCCTCCTGGGCACCGCGGATCAGCCGGCCCTGCGCTGGGTCACCGTGCTGTGCGGCGCGACCGGCCTGGCCGCCATCGTGTGGCGGCTGCTGAGCAGCCCCGCCGACTCCCAGCAGCGGCGCGCCGTCGCTGCGCAGGATTGGACGTGACCGACATGACGCACATGTATGAGACAAGCAGCGCGGCAGGCCCGCAGTTGTCGCAAGCAGCAGCGACAAGTGAGCTGCGCGCTGGGGTCGAGGCCTCCGGACTCGCCGGGCGCGGCGGCGCCGGCTTCCCGACCGCCGTCAAGCTCGACGCCGCCATCGCGCACAACGCCGACCTCATCGTCAACGCCTGCGACGGCGAGGTCGGGGCCATCAAGGACGCGTGGGTCGTCGAATATCACCTCCCCGAGCTCATCGCTGGCGCCCAGGCCGTCGCGGCCGCCACCGGCGGCCGGATCCGGTATGCCGCGCATCGCGGCTCGGCGACACTGGCCCGGCTGCGGGCCGCCGGGCTCGACACCCTCGACGTGCCACGACGCTACGTCTCCTCGGAGGAGACCGCCCTGATCAGCCTCGCCCACGGCGGGCTCGCCCGGCCGATGACCAAGCGGGCCCCCTTCGTCCGCGGCGGGCAGGACGGCGCCGGGCATCGCATCGAGCCCACCCTCGTCCTCAACGCCGAGACCCTGCTGCGGGTCGCGCAGATCCGCGCGCGCGGCGCCGACGGTCCCGCCTGGCACCGCTCCTACGGCACCGCCGCGGAGCCCGGCCCCCGACTCGCGAGCCTGACCGGGTATGTCGACCGGCCCGGCGTCGTGACGACCCAGGCGGGCGAGCGGCTCGTCGACATCCTCGACGCCGCCGGCGGACTGCGCCCCGACGCGGAGGCCGTCGTCGTCGGCGGCCTCGGAGGCATCGTCCTGACCGCCGACCAGGCGCGCGCCGCGACGTGGTCCCGGCAGGGGCTGGCCGGCTACGGCGGGTCGCCCGGTGCCGGGGTCATCGCCGTGCTCGACCCGCGCCAATGCCCGCTTGACGTCGTCTCCCGCCTGGTCACCTACGGCGCGGGGGAGTCGGCCGGGCAGTGCGGACCGTGCATGTTCGGCCTGCCCGCCGTCGCGCAGGACCTGCACGCGCTCGCCGACGGCGGGGCCGGGGCCGACGAGGCGACCCTCGCCCGGCTACGACGACGGCTCGGGCTGCTGCCCGGTCGCGGCGCCTGCCACCACCCCGACGGCGTCGCCCGGTTCGCCGGGTCGGCGTTGACCGCCCTGGCCCCGCACGTGCGCGAGCACCTGGGGGCGCCATGCCCGAGGAGGACCGATGTCTGACCCGACCACGCCGCAGTCCTTGCCCCTCTCCGCGACGCAGCCCATGCCCCAGCGCATACCGGGGTCCGCGGGCACCCGCCCGTGGGAGACGGCGACACGCCCGCAGGCGACACCCGTGTCCCGGCCGAGTGCGGTGCGCGCCGCCCCCGCCCCGCTGGAGATCGACCGGATCCGCTGCTCGGGGCACGGCGTCTGCGCCCAGCTGCTGCCCGGCCTGCTCACCCTCGACGAGTGGGGCTATCCCATCGTCGAGGTCGACGGGTCGTCGGCCGCGCCGCGGCCCAGCGAGCGCGACCTGTCGACCGCCGTGACGTTGTGCCCCGCGCGGGCGCTCCGGCTACGCGGCTGATCTCGCGGCGGGGGAGCTGCCCCGCGGGGCGCCGCCCCGCCGCGGCATCTACCCGCGGAGGGGCCGCCGGCGATATCGCCCCGCGGCGGCATGCAACGTCGGCGGCAGCCAACGGCGGGGCGTCTCACAGCCGCGGCGCCCCACGGCGGGGGCGTCGCCACCCTCGGCCCGCGCGACAGGGGGAATCCCGGCGCGTCAGGGCGCGTGCAGGATGAGGTCGACCATGGTGTCCTCGAAGCCCGGCTCGATCTCCAGGACGACCCGGTGCCGAGCGCCGTCGACGGGCGGATGCCCGGCCCACATCCCGCGCAGGTCAGCGACCGTCCGACCCCGGGAGGGGCCGTGGCTCGTGTCGACCTCGACGTGGACCACCGGCGAGAGCGTCACGCGCACGAGTCCCGCGGCGACGGCCAGGGCCAGCGCGTCGTGGTTGCCGGCGCAGCGCCGCCCGGTGACCGAGGTGTAGAAGTCGAAGTAGTGGTCGAGGATCGCCGCCGCGTGCCGCGCGACGGGTCCCCCGGCCGCCAGCCGCGCGCGATGCTCCTCGGTCAGGATCGAGCGCATCGTCACGTCGAGGCCGACCATCGTCAGCTCCCACGGCGCCTCGAAGACCACGGCCGCGGCCTCCGGGTCGTGCCAGATGTTCGCCTCCGCGGCGGCCGTGACGTTGCCGGGGCTCAGCGCGGCGCCGCCCATGATCGTCACGTGGCCGACCCGCTGCGCCACCCCCGGGTCGGCCCGCAGCGCGAGGGCGAGGTTCGTCAGCGGCCCGACCGCGACGACGTGCAGCTCACCGGCATACACGTGGGACAGGCGGATCAGCTGCTCCACGGCGGTCTCGGGCGCGAGGACCGGCACGTGATCGACGGCGCCGACATTGCCCGCCCCGTCGGCACCGTGCACGTGCGCCGAGTAGGTCGGTGTCGACCCGTCGAGCGGGCCCGCCGCCCCGCGGGCCACGGGCACGTCGTCGCGGCCCACCATCGTCAACAGGTGGTGGGTGTTGCGGACGGCCTGGTCGACGTCGACGTTGCCCCACGTGCCGCCGACCCCGACGAGGTCGATGGCCGGGTCGAGTGCCGCGACCAGGATCGCCAGCGCGTCGTCGATGCCGGTGTCGCAGTCGAGGAGGATCGTGCTCACCCCGCGAGACTACGCATGCGCGCGCCGTGCCCGCCCGCGCGACGCCCTGCGCCCGCCTCGGCGTCTTGGACGGCGAACCCCACGGCGAACCCCACGGCGAACGCGACGGCGTGCGGACACGCGGGTGATCACCGGCGTGTCGGTTCGTCGTGGGGTTCGGCGACGGCCGGGGTGGGGCCGCGCGGACGCAAGCGATGGCGGACGCCTCGGTGCGCGCGGCGGCAATCCTCGCGGCGACCACATGGGGCGGGGCCGCGCCGGCGGTGCGGTGTGTCAGCCTGGGGGGATGAGTGACATCGAGGTGAGCGACGACACCGGGCAGCGGCGCTACGAGGCGCGGATCGACGGGGAGCTGGCGGGATACGCCGACTACCGGATCTGGGGCGAGGAGATCGAGTTCCCGCACACCGTGACGCTGCCCGACTTCGCCGGGCGTGGGGTCGCGTCCCGTATCGCGCAGGTGTCGCTGGACGACGCGCGGGCGGCGGGGCGCACGGTGCGGCCGACGTGCTCGTTCTACGCGCGGTGGATCCAGCGGCACCCCGACTACGAGGACCTGCTCGCGGGCTGACGGACGTGAGCGACGCACCGCAGGATCGCCGGCCCGACCGTCCGGGCGGCGACGACGCGCGCCCTGCCGGTAGCGCGAGGGGCGGACCCGCGGGGAGCGGTCCCGCGGGTGTCGGTCGCGCGGGTGGCGGACCCGCCGGTGCCGGTAGCGCGAGGGGCGGACCCGAGGGTGGTGGCGCGGGTCGCGGCACTGCGGGCGCCCCGGGCCCGAGCAGCGACCACGGCGCCTCCGGGGTCCAGGACGCCCCTCCCGCGCAGACGCGCGCCGCGGCCGCGCGCCGGGACGCCGAGCGGGCGGCCGCGCGGCGCAAACGGTCCACGATCGTGGCCCTGGGCGTGACCGGTGCGGTCGTGGCCGGCGGGATCGCGATGCTGGCCTCCGGGGGCGGGGACGGGAGCGAGGACGAACCGGTCACGCAGGCCGCCTATTGCGTCGACACCGCCTCCGGCCTGCGCGTCGAGGACAGCAGCTGCGAGGCGATCGACCCGGCCCAGCAGGATCTCCTCGAGGGTGAGCCCGCCCAGTCGAGTGACGGCCACGGGGGCCTGGGGTGGTATTTCATCCCCTTCGGCCTGCGCGCGCCGGCCATCGGGGGCCGCGCGAGCGGCGGGAGCTTCGCCGTGCCGTCGTCGAGTTATGTCACCGGAGGCGTCCCCCGAGCGGGCGGCTCGGTCAGCCCCGGGAACGTCACGGGCGGCAAGACGACGACGGTCCGCGGCGGTTTCGGCTCCAAGGGCGGCGGGGTGGGCGGCTGATGCGCCGCGTGCCGAGCACCCCGCGGCCCGACTGGCGGGCGCGGGTCGAGTCCCAGGGGCTCGTCTTCCCCATGACCGACCTACCCGACGGCACGCAGGTGCCCTACTGGTGCGAGGACGCCTACTACGAGCTGACGATGCCGCAGGTCGAGGAGCTCGAAGAGGTCACCCAGGAGCTGCACGGCATGTGCGTCGAGGCGGCCTCGCTGCTCGCCTCGGGCGCGCTGGGGCAGCTCGGCCTGCCGCCGGGCGCGCTCGATCTGGCGCGCGAGAGCCTGGCCGCGGACCCCCCGAGTCTGTTAGGTCGCTTCGACCTGCGCTACGACGGGGTCGGCCCGGCCAAACTCCTGGAATACAACGCCGATACCCCCACCGGCCTGCTCGAATCCTCTGTCGCCCAGTGGTATTGGCTGCAGGACACGCATCCGGAGAGCGACCAGTGGAATTCCGTCCACGAGCGGCTCGTCGCGGCGTGGGGCGGACTGGCCGATCGGCTGCCGCGCGGCACCGTCTACTTCGCCCATCACGAGGGGGAGCCGACGGGCGAGGAATACATGACGACGACCTATCTGCGCGACACCTGCGACCAGGCCGGGCTGCCGACCGCGTCGATCACCGTCGGCGACATCGGCTACGACGCCCGCCGCGGCTGCTTCGTCGGCGCCGGCGAGGAGCCCCTGCGCACGTGCTTCAAGCTGTATCCCTGGGAGCTCATGCTCGCCGAGGACTTCGGCCGATATGTCGAACCGCGCCCGGTCGGGGTGCTCTCGACGACGTGGCTCGAACCGCCGTGGAAGGTGCTGCTGAGCAACAAGGCGCTGCTCGCGGCGCTGTGGCGGCTCTACCCCGACCACCCCCACCTGCTGCCCGCCTATCTGGAGCATCCCGGCGACCTGGAGGACTGGGTCGCCAAGCCGCTGCACGGCCGCGAGGGCGACAACATCCGCATCCACGCGCCCGGCGACGGCATCGAGAGCGCTCAGCCGGGGGACTACGGCGCCGAGGGCTGGTGCTACCAGCAGTGGTGCCCGCTGCCGGATTTCGGCGGCAACAAGGCGGTGCTCGGCAGCTGGGTCGTCGACGGGATCGCCGCAGGCGCCGGGATCCGCGAGTCCGACGGATGGGTCACCGACTACTACGCGCGCTTCGTGCCGCACCTCATCGCCGCGGACGCCCCGAGTGATCAGCAACGCCAGGAATGGCTCGCCGACAGCGCGCGCGAGCAGATCCAGGACGTCGTGCGCGGCGTGCGCCCCGGCGCGGCGCCGCAGCGGCCCATGACCGTGCTCTCCGGCACGCCCACCGACACCGGCGAAGGACCCCGCCCATGACGTTGCTCACCGCCCTGACCTTCGGCGCCGCCTACAGCCTGCTCGGCAGCGCGCTGCTCGTCGCGGGCTTCGTCGCGCTGGATCTCGTGACGCCGGGCCGGCTGGGGCACCACCTCACGGGCGAAGAGGCTTCACCGAACGCCGCGGTCGTCATGTCCGCGGGGTTCCTCGGCCTCGGCGCGATCGTCTTCACCGCGATCTGGCGCAACGCGGCGGCCGGCCTGGGGCCGGCCCTGGGGTGGACCGCGGCGTTCGGGCTCCTCGGCGTCGTCCTGCAGGCCGTCAGCTTCCTCGTGCTCGACGCGCTGACGCCGGGCCGGTTGCGCGACCTCGTCGTCGGGGCGCGGCTGCACCCGGCCGCGTTCGTCGCCGCCGCCGGGCAGGTCGCCGTCAGCGCCATCGTCTGCGCCTCCATCGCGTGACGCGGCGCGCCTCGCAGGCGGCCTGAGCAGCGAGCCTGGCAGAGGCACCCCGATCGACCCTTTAGCCTGGAAGGGTTGCCAATTCGCTGCGGCGTCGGCCGACGCGATGTCGGCTCCCCGCCCCAGCGACCCGACGAGGAGACAAGCCCGTGCCGAAGATCGTCGACCGCGTCCTGCGAGCCGGAGAGGGGCGCGTCGTCAAGCGCCTCGAGGGGATCGCCAATCAGGTCAATGCGATCGAGGAGGACTTCGCACGGCTCAGCGACGCCGAGCTGCGCGGGGAGACCGACGTCTTCCGGCAGCGGATCGCCGACGGAGAGAGCCTCGATCGCCTGCTGCCCGAGGCGTTCGCCGCGGTCCGCGAGGCGAGCAAGCGCACGATCGGCAAGCGGCACTTCGACGTGCAGATCATGGGCGGCGCGGCGCTGCACATGGGCAACGTCGCGGAGATGAAGACCGGTGAGGGCAAGACCCTGGTCGCGACCCTGCCGAGCTATCTCAACGCGCTGTCCGGCAAGGGCGTGCACGTCATCACGGTCAACGACTATCTCGCGCAGTATCAGTCGGAGCTCATGGGCCGCGTGCACCGGATGCTGGGTCTGGAGACCGGCTGCATCCTGGCGTCGATGAACCCGACGCAGCGCCGCGCCGAATATGCCAAGGACATCACCTACGGCACGAACAACGAATTCGGCTTCGACTATCTGCGCGACAACATGGCGTGGCAGCCGAGCGAGCTCGTCCAGCGCGGCCACAACTTCGCGATCGTCGACGAGGTCGACTCGATCCTCATCGACGAGGCCCGCACGCCGCTCATCATCTCCGGCCCGGCCGACCAGGCGACGAAGTGGTATGTCCAGTTCGCCAAGCTCGTGCAGCATCTCGACCGCGGCGACGGCGGCGACCGGATGCGCGGCATCCCGCCGCACGGCGACTACGAGGTCGACGAGAAGAAGAAGACCGTCGGCGTGCTCGAGCCGGGTATCGAGAAGGTCGAGGACTACCTCGGCATCGACAACCTCTACGAGTCGGCGAACACCCCGCTCATCGGCTACCTGAACAACGCGATCAAGGCCAAGGAGCTCTTCAAGCGCGACAAGGACTACGTCGTGTTGCGCGGTGAGGTGCTCATCGTCGACGAGCACACCGGCCGTATGCTGCCCGGTCGCCGCTACAACGAGGGCATGCACCAGGCGATCGAGGCCAAGGAAGGCGTCGAGATCCAGAACGAGAACCAGACGCTCGCGACGGTCACGCTGCAGAACTACTTCCGCCTCTACGACAAGCTCGCCGGCATGACGGGCACCGCCCAGACCGAGGCCGCCGAGCTGCATCAGATCTACAAGGTCGGCGTCGTGCAGATCCGCACGAACCGCCCGATGGTCCGCAAGGACCAGGCCGACCTCGTCTACCGCACCGAGCAGGCCAAGTTCGACGCCGTCGTCGAGGACATCGTCGAGCGGCACGCCAAGGGGCAGCCCGTGCTCGTCGGCACGACGAGCGTGGAGAAGAGCGAGTATCTGTCGACCCAGCTGTCCGGCCGCAAGGTCAAGCACGCGGTGCTCAACGCCAAGCAGCACGAGCGGGAGGCGGCGATCGTCGCCGACGCGGGCCGCAAGGGCGCCGTGACCGTCGCGACGAACATGGCCGGCCGCGGCACCGACATCATGCTCGGCGGCAACCCGGAATTCCGCGCGGTCACCGCGCTGAAGAACCGCGGCCTGTCGCCGGAGGAGACCCCGACCGAGTACGAGGAGGCGTGGGACGCAGCCCTGGCTAACGCCGAGTCGGCCGTCGCCACCGAGCACGAGGAGGTCACCGAGCTCGGCGGACTCTACGTGCTCGGCACCGAGCGCCACGAGTCGCGGCGCATCGACAACCAGCTGCGCGGCCGCTCCGGCCGTCAGGGCGACCCGGGGGAGTCGCGCTTCTACCTGTCGCTGCAGGACGACCTCATGCGCATGTTCAACGCCGGGCTCGTCGACCGCTTCATGACCTCCGCCAAGCTCGAGGACTCCGTGCCGATCGAGTCCAAGCTCGTGTCGCGCTCGATCCAGAGCGCCCAGACGCAGGTCGAAGGCCGCAACTTCGAGATCCGCAAGAACGTCCTGAAGTACGACGACGTCATGAACACCCAGCGCAAGGTCATCTACGAGCAGCGGCGCCGCGTGCTCGAGGGTGAGGACCTGCACGAGCAGGTGCGTCACTTCATCACCGACGTCGTCACCTCGTATGTGCGCTCGGCGACGGCCGTCGGCTTCGCCGAGGACTGGGACCTCGACAAGCTGTGGTCCTCGCTGCGTCAGCTCTACCCCGTCTCGATGGAGCTGTCCGAGGTCGACGAGGCTGCCGGGGGTCGGCAGGGCATCAACGCCGAGATGCTCACGCAGGAGCTCGTCTCCGACGCTCAGCACGCCTTCGACCGTCGCGAGGCCCAGCTGGGCCGGCGCGTCATGCGTGAGGTGGAGCGGCGGGTCGTGCTCTCGGTGCTCGACCGCAAGTGGCGCGAGCACCTCTACGAGATGGACTACCTGCAGGAGGGCATCGGGCTGCGCGCGATGGCCCAGCGCGACCCCGTCGTCGAATACAGCCGCGAGGGCTACGGCATGTTCCAGGCGATGATGGAGGGCATCAAGGAGGAGTCGGTCACCTACCTCTTCAACGTCGACGTCCAGATCGACGAGAGCCAGCTGCCGCCCGAGGACGCCGAGCCGGGCGCCGACATCGAGGGCTTCGACGCCGCCGGCCTCAACGAGCGCAAGCCGAGCCAGCTGCACTACTCCGCACCCGGGGAGTCCGGCGGGGTCGAGGAGCACGACGAGGGCGCGACCCTGAGTCGCCGCGAGCGCCGGGCCGCCGCCAAGCGCGCCAAGCGCGGCAGCTGACCGCCCCACTCCGGCGCTGACCACCGCGACCGGAGAGGACCATCCGTGGCATCCGTCCGCGGCACCGCCGACACGGGGTGCCGCGGACGGCTGCGTCCGGAGGCATCCGGGCACCGACCTGCCCGATCGCACGCTGCTGTGTGGGAAGCGCGGCACCGGGGCTCAGCCCATGACCATCTCGGTGACGATCCAGCGGCCGTCGAGCCCCACCATCCGTAGCGCGATCGGTCGGGCCCGGCGCCCGTCGTCGGTGACGACCACGGCGTCGACGATGCCGTCGGCGGGCTCGCTGATGACGACGGCCCGCGCGCGCAGCGGCCGGACGGCGGCCCCGGCGCGCGCGGCCCCGGCGCGGCGCCGCGACAGGGACTCCTGCACGCCGGGGGAGAGGAACCGGGAGACCTGACCGGGCTGCCGGATGCCGGCGGCGACCTGCGCGCAGGTCAGGGCCAGCTGTGCGGCCCAGCCCCGCGGCTCGGGGAGGTCGGCGGTCGAGGTCGGGCGCGGCGCGAAGGCGTGGGCGCGCTTGGGCAGGGGACGCAGCGGGGTCCGGGTGCTGCGCGGGTCGCCGGCGACCAGCGAGAGCCGCCCCTGCCCCTGTCTCGCGCCGGGCTCGGCGGCGCGCGCCGGCGGCTCGCGGTCGGGCGTCGGCCGCACGAGGACGGGGCGCCAGTGCGGCGGGCCGGCCGGGATCGGCGCGCCGGGCCCGTCGGTGCCCGTCGGCAGGAGCGCGGCGTGCGTCGCGATCCCCGATCCGGGCGTCTCCAGCGTGTGCGCGGTCATCGTGCGGCCCTCATCGACGTGCCCTTCTGCAGTGCTCTGTGCGTCTTGTGTGCGTCGACGCGCTCTGCGTCGACCGATGTGATCCCGGACCGGTCGCGACGGCGCGGCGGTCGGGGCAGTGGTGCGGCTGCCGGGCGTGAGGCCGGCGAGTGCGCCACGGCGACGATAGCGCAGTTTGATGTCGTTTGATGATGGATGATGCGCAAGGGTGTGGATGGTGGCATCCGGTGCTGTCGATGCGGCTCGGGGGCGACCACAGGGGGCCGCCGCAGCCGCCCCGCTCGCTACGGTGGCGTGCGTGCCCTGCGGCCGCGGGCCGGGGCCCGGCGGCGTGGTGGCGCGCTGGGGCGGTGACGCGCGCGGTGTCGTGGCACGTGGCGCCATGGGGTCGGCTGGGGGAGGAACGATGCGGTGGGACCGGCTCTTCGACGACCTCGAGGGGCACTTCGAGCACGAGCTCGATGCCGCCGAGCAGGCCGAGGTCGCCGAGCGCATCCGCGCGCAACGGTCGCGGCTGAGTCTGGCCGGGCGCCTGCGCGAGCATCGGGGACCGATCCGGGTGTTGCTGCGCCACGGGCGGCTCGTCATCGGCGAGCTCGTCGACGCCGGAGCGGACTGGTGCGAGATCGAGGGTGACCCCCGGGGTCGCACCGTCGTGCCGGTCGAGGGGATCGTCGAGGTCGACGGGCTCCGACCCGTCGATACGCCGGGCGACGACGCTCCCGAGCCCGGCATGGCCACCGGGCTCGGGGTGGGTGGCATCCCGGGCGGTGTCGCGAGCCGGCTGCGGCTGGGTCATCCGCTGCGGCGGCTGGCCCGCGACCGGGAGGTCGTCGAGATCGTCGATGCCCTCGGCCGCGAACTCGTCGGCACGATCGACGCCGTCGGTGCCGACGCCTTCGACCTCGCGTTGCACCCGCGCGAACTGCCCCGCCGGCGGGCCAATCTCACGGGCCGCCCGACCGTGCCCTTCAGCGCGGTCGTGTGCGTCACGGCCGTCGGGCTCGCCTGACGCCGCAGGGCCCCCGCACGGCCCCCGAGGGGGAGGAGGGGGGCGGGTCACGCCTCCGGTCGGGTCAGAGGGTCTCGTCGCCCGGGTCGGCGGTGCTGCCGGCATACGGGTTGGACGTGACGAACTGGCGCGTCTCGGAGTATTTGCGCTGGATGAACGCCTCGAGCTCGCTGGCCTCGACGCGCCACTGCCCGCGCCCGCCGATGCGGATCGCAGGCAGGTCGCCCGAGCGCACGAGCGCGTAGGCCTGCGAGGACGAGATGTTGAGGACCTCGCAGACGTCGGCGAGCTGGAGGAATCGCGGATTCATGGCTCTCTCCTGCGGCTGGCTCGTGGCGGATGTCGTGCGGCGATCGGTCGGTGGGTCGGACGGCGCTGCTCGGCCGGTCTCGGACGGTCGAGCCGTCCCGAGCGATCGAGCCGCATGCGGATGCGCGCGGGTCGCGGCCACCGGGCAGCCACCGGCCGGCCGGCGCGGCACCCACGACCCGGTGGTGTCGCGAGCGGCTGTCGTACCCTGAGCGACCCGCACCGACCCGACCCGACCCGACCCGACAGGCGGCGGACCAGGCAGGTCGTCGTCCCCGCGGAGTGTAGTCGAGTCGATGTGCGGCGACGCCGAGCTCAAGGAGGACCTGTGGACAAGCGGCGGGGTCCGGCGCGCGCGAGCGGCGAGGCCGACGGCACCGACCCGCAGACAGAGACGGGGACAGAGACGGGGACGGACACGGGGACGGGCACCGATGTCGACGCGGGAGGCGCCGCGGGCCGCGTGGGGCCGGCCCACGGCTGGCTGCAGGTCGACCTCAGCGAGCTCGGCGCTCCCGGCACGCTGCCCGGGTGGCCGGGGCCGCCCGCCGCCGATCCGCCCGCTTCCGCGGCTCGACGCGGGGACGCGTCCGAGGAGCCCGGGGAGCCCGAGGAGCCTGAGGAGCTCGAGATCGCCGGCCCGGGTCTCGTCGTCGCGGTGTGGGGGCCCACGGGAGCCCCGGGCCGCAGCGTCGTCGCCGCGGCCCTGGCGGCCGTGCTCGCCGAGGCCTCGGCGACCAGGACCACGACGACCGCGACGGCCGGGGATCACGCGCCGAGCCACGACGGGCCGCGGCGGGATCGGGGGCGCGTGCTGTTGATCGACGCGGATCCCTACGGCGGCGCTCAGGCTGTGCTCCACGGCGCCTGGGACGAGGCGTCGGGACTGCTGCGGGCGGCGCGGCTGGCCGACCGGCACCGTCTCGACGAGCCGGGCCTGGCGGGCTGCCTGACGCCGGTCTCGGCGGGATTCGACCTGGTGACCGGCCTCGCCGACCCCGCGGCCTGGCCGCGGCTGCGCCCCGAGGGCCTGGAGGCCGTGCTCGACGCCGCCCGCGCCGTGGCGCACTGGACGATCGTCGACGTCGGCTTCTGCCTCGAGGAGGACGAGGAACTCTCCTACGACACCGCGGCGCCGCGCCGCAACCAGGCGACGCTCGCGGCGCTGCGGGCCGCCGACGTGGTGCTCGCGGTCGCGGCCTGCGATCCCGTCGGGCAGGGCCGGCTGCGGGCGCAGCTGCCGACCCTGCGGGCGCTGCTCGGCACGCCGATCCCCGTGCTGCTCAACCGGGTCGGCGCGCAGGGCGCGCCCCGGGCCTGGGCGGGCGAGCTCGTCGAGGCACTGGAGGGCGACCCCGCCGTCGAGCGCGTGCACCTGCTCCCGGACGACCCGGTCGCGGTGCGCGCGCAGCTGGCCGAGCGCGTCCCGCTGCCGGTCGCCGCGCCGGGATCGGTGCTGGCGAGCACCCTGCGCGGGCTGCTGCCGACGCTGGCGCTCACGCCTGCGGCCGCCGCGCGGACACACGGCGGCCCCGGCGGGCGCACACGCGTGTGAGGGCCCGGCTCGTGTGTGACGATGTGGCGATGCCGGACCGCCTCAACTCCGTCGACGCCTCGTTCCTCTATCTGGAGAACGCCCGCAACGCCATGCACGTGGGCTCGGTGATGGTCTTCGAGGAGCCCGCGGGGGGCGTCGACATCGGCGCCCTCATCGACCTGGTCGCGGCCCGCATCGACGAGGTGCCGCGCTATCGACAGCGGGTCCGCGAGATGCCCGCCGGCCTGTCGACGCCGGTATGGATCGAGGACGGGGCCTTCGATCTGACCTACCACGTGCGGCGGGCCGCCCTGCCGCGCCCCGGGACGCGCGCTCAGCTCGAGGAGTTCGTCGCGCGGATCCAGAGCCGCCCGTTGGACCGGGCCCACCCCCTGTGGGAGCTGTATGTCGTCGAGGGCCTCGACGAGGGGCGCTTCGCCGTCGTCACGAAGAGCCACCTCGCGCTCGTCGACGGCGTCAACGCCCTCGACCTGGGTCACCTCCTCCTCGACGAGACGCCCAGCCCCGAGCCGCACGTGCGGGTGGAGCGGGTGCCGCGGCGTGAGCCGGGCGATCTGGAGCTGCTGACCCGTGGCGTGCTCGACCTGGCGCTGCACCCGCGCCGGCTGTGCGGGCGTCTGGCCTCCGGGGCGCAGGACGTCGTGCGCACCGCCGGGCGCGTGCTCGACGGCGTCGGGGGCATCGCCGGCACGATCCTGCGCACCGCCACCTCGCCCGCGCCCGAGAGCCCGCTGAACGTCGTCACGGGCGCCGCCCGACGGGTGCGTCTCGTCGAGGCGCCGCTGGCCGACTTCACGGCCGTGCGGGACGAGGCCGCGCGTCGCGCCGGGCCGGGCGCCGGTCACTTCACGACGACCGACGCGATCCTGACGGTCATCACCGGGGCCCTGGCCAGCTGGCTCGCGGGGCGCGGGGAGTCGATGCACTCGGGGGCGATCGTCCGGGCGCTCGTGCCGATCAGCGTCACCGGTGGGCAGCGGCCCGTCGGCCTCGTCTCGGACGTGCACGCCGCCGTCGTGGATCTGCCGGTCGGCGAGCCCAACCCGCACGTGCGGCTCGAGCGCATCGCCCATCAGATGCGCCGACAGGCCCGCCCCGGGCAAGCCGTCGAGGCGGCCGCGATCGCGGGCTTCGCCGGATTCGCGCCGGCGACGATGCACCACCTCGGCGCGCGGATGGGTGGCGCGATGTCGCGTCGCCTCTTCAACGTCGTCATCACCAACGTCCCCGGCCCGCAGCAGCCGCGCTACCTCGCCGGCTGCCGCCTCGTCGTCGGCTATCCGGTCGTGCCGCTGGTCGCGGGACAGGCCCTGAGCATCGGTCTGACGTCCTACGACGGCACGGTGTGTATCGGGCTCGCCGGCGACCGGGCCGCGATGGGCGACCTCGACGTCGTCGGCACCTGCCTCCTCGAGGCGCTGGACCAGCTCCTCCTCGTCAACGAAGGGTCGTGACCGTCGTGGCCGCCAGCGACACCCGGATCTATTGCCGCATCGGTCGCCCGCAGCTCGCGGCGTGGGCGGCGGGGGAGCAGGTCGACCTCGCCCCGCTCGTCGCGCACGCCGCGACGGACCGCGCCCGCGCCGCCTATCCGCAGGACGACGAGGAGGAGCTGGAGTATGCCGCGCTCTGGTCGGCCGCCGAGTCCCAGCCCGAGTCCCAGCCCGAGTTCGAGCCCGACTCCCGGTCCCGGTCCGGTGGCGGGGCCGGTCCGGTCGTC
Organism: Dermatophilaceae bacterium; assembly: GCA_032229625.1. Lineage (GTDB taxonomy): Bacteria > Actinomycetota > Actinomycetes > Actinomycetales > Dermatophilaceae > Kineosphaera. The sequence goes on from JAVTVZ010000165.1 coordinate 37,752, forward strand.
GTGGCGGCGCTCGACGTGCCGACCGTCGCGGTGCGTGAGGCCGGCGGCGCGGACCCCGACCGCGGATTCGAGGTCGCGGTCGAGGAGCGCGTCGGGCCCGGTCGGCTCGTGGCGTTGCACGTCCTGCCGGCAGACGCCGGACCGGACGACGAGCTGTCCTGGTATGACGCCGGGGAGGTCGGCGCGGTCCTGGCCATGACCTGACCCGGCGACCGCCGCGGCCGGGATCGGTCCGGCGGGCCCGCTCGTGCTCGGCCGACCGGGTCCGCGCGTGCTGGCGTCGTCCTCAGGTGCGCGTCGGTGGGGCGCGCCCGGCGCTCAGCCGCAGGTGCGCAGCACGGCTTCCGCGGCGCGGGCGCGGCGACGCAGCGTGGCCAGGGCCCGACCGCAGTCGGAGCGGATGCGGTGCTCGCGCTGCCGCAGGGTCTCCTGCTGGATCGCCGCACGCGTCGCGTCCGAGCCGCCGGTCGCCTCGCGCCGGTCGGCCCCGTCGCGCCGGTCGGCCCCCTCGCGAGTGCCGGTCGCGTCGCCACCCGGGCGGGTGTCGCCGGGGCGGGGCGGCAGGACACCCGGGAG
>JAVTVZ010000165.1:38427-39545 GCA_032229625.1 Dermatophilaceae bacterium
TCGCGTCGCCACCCGGGCGGGTGTCGCCGGGGCGGGGCGGCAGGACACCCGGGAGGTCGGCGACCGCGCCGACCGGCCCGACCGCGTGGGGGGTGGTCGGTGCGGTGCGCGGCGGGTCGCCCGCCGCGGAGCCGGACCGGTCGTCGGACGTGCCCGGCTCGGTGCGCGCGGCACCGCCGGCGCCCGCAGCGGCGCGCCGCTCGGCGAGCTCGCGCTCCTGGCGCTGCAACTGCGCCATGGTCGTCGCGAAGTCCGAGAGCGCGCAGGCCAGCGACTCGATCGCGGCCAACGCGCGATCACGGGGGTCGTCCGCGGTCGCCGGGCCGGCGGACCGGGCGGTCCCCACACTTCTGTGTGCGATCCGTGCTGTCGATGTCGGTGCCGGTGCCGCGGTGGCTGCGGTCGTCGTGCCGGCAGATGCGGCGGACGCGGGCGCCGTCGCGTCTCGCGTCGCTGCCGGGCGGCAGGCCCGCAGGCGGCGGGCGCCCGCGGAGAGCGCGGCCGCGGCGGCCGCGCACCCGGCGACGTCGACGTCGGCGATCAGCCCGTCGCCGGCCGGGCGATCCGAGCCCGCCGAGGCGAAGCAGGCCGCGAGCTGGGCCGCCGAGGCCCGCCGCGTGCCGACGGGCTGCGCGCCGATCGCGGGCGCGGCCGTCGACGTCACGTCCGCCTCGCCGCTCACGCTCACACCACTCCTCCTCGCGCGGCTGTCGCCGTTCACCTCGCCGGCCCCGTCCACGGCCCCGTCCTTGCGCTCGGTCACGTCCACGTCGACACCCGCTCGTAGGCGGCGCTCAAGGCGTCCTCGACGGCGAGCTGGGTCTCGTCCTGGCCCACGTCGGGCGCGGCGCTGCGCAGGTCCTCGAGCAGGTCCAACGCCCGGTCGCGCAGCACCTGCTCCGGCGCACCTGCCTCGCCCGCCCCGCGCAGGTCCGGCAGGCCGGGGCCGCGGGCTGTGTCGGTCGAGGTCGGGTCGCCAACGGGCACAAGAGGATCGGTGCTCGTCGGCGAGGCTGGCGCGGTGATCGGAGGGCGTGGCACGCGGCCCAGCGTAGGCGAACGGGGTCGACCCGGGTCGCCGGCCGCCCACAGGCACGGCTCGCGCGCGCTCTCAGGGG
>JAVTVZ010000166.1:0-14529 GCA_032229625.1 Dermatophilaceae bacterium
CCGGCTCCACCCGATCCGACGCGCCTAGATCCGACGCGCCCCGATCCGACGCGCCTGGATCCGACGCGCACCGCGGCGAGCCGCAGGACGACCTCTTCAGCCTCGGCCAGGACGAGCCGAGCGACGAGGAGCTGGTCATCGCGCTGGAGCGGTCGCTGCTGCGCGACGAGGTCCGCGCCGACCGCGCGTCGGTCTCGGCCCTGCTGCACCCGCAGTGGCAGGAGATCGGCGCGTCGGGCGCGCTGTGGGAGCGCGACGCGATGCTCGAGGCCATCGCCCCGCTGCGCGCGCCGGTGAGTCTGGACGTCGTCTCGGTGCAGGCCCTCGCCCCGGGGGTGATCCTGCTGGTGTGGCGCTCCGACGGGGCGGACGGCGCGGCGCTGCGCAGCTCGCTGTGGCAGCGGGTCGGGCAGCGCTGGCTGCAGCGCTTCCACCAGGGCACGCTCCAGGGCTGAGGCGGCCGGGTCACGTCGGCCGGACCGGGGGTCGCGGCGCGACCCGCGCGCCTGACCCGTCACTTCGGGCGCAATGTCTCGCGGGGGTCGCTCCTCGTGCCGATAGGGAGTCGCTCAACCCCTCATCGGTAAGGAGTTCCGATGCGCATCAAGCGAGTCCGAGGCCCGCACCCGTGGCGGGAGGCCTTCGCCGAGACGTTCGGCACCCCGCTGTGCCGCCGGCTCGGGCACGGCACCGCGACCATGCGCGAGGTCCACTACGAGCTGCGCACCACCGTGCTCATCGGCTCGGTCGACGTGCTCGTGCCGACCCCGACCCGCCGCGTCGAGCGCGCCGTCGTCTGCGGCCGCTGCGGCACCCGCGTCGGCGACTGACGACTCCGCCGCTGCGGGCGCGGCTAGGCTGGCGGTCGCAGGTCGACGCATCGCGGCAGGAGGCACCATGTCCCACCCCGTCCGAGCCCTCGGGCGCGCGCTCCTCGGCACCCTCTTCGTGATGGGCGGCCGCAACCAGCTCAAGAAGCCCGCCCACGGCATCGCGATGACCGACGCCGCCAAGCAGCGCTACGGCCTGGCGGGCCTGCCCGACTCCGCGCAGCTCGTCCAGCTCAACGGCCTCGCGATGGTGGCCGCGGGCACGACCCTCGCGCTCGGCGTCGCCCCGCGCAGCTCCGCGCTGCTGCTCGCCGGGCTGCTGCAGCCCACGAACCTCGCCGGGCACGCCTTCTGGACCATCGACGACCCGCAGCGGGCCTTCCTCCAGCGCAACGAGTTCGTCGCCAACCTCGCCGTCACCGGCGGTCTGCTGCTCGTCGCCGCCGGCGACTGACCACCCGCGCCGCGTCCGCGCCGCATCCGCGCACCGCGCGGATCCCGCACTCGCGCAGCGGCCCTCGTCGGCGACGTCCGTGCGAGAGAGGTGTCACGTCGTCCCGACGTCCCGTCGTCCCGTCGTCCCGTCGTGGCGACGCTGCGATGCCCGCGCGCCCACCTATCGTCGGGGGCATGGTCGACCCCCTGGACCCGGGCTTTCCGACGCCGATCGTGTGGATCTTCGTGGCCGCCGGCGCCCTCTTCGCGGTCTTCGGCGTGGCGCTGCTCGCGGACGTCGTGATCTCCGGGCGGCGCCGCCGCGCCTGGGCGCAGACCGTGGCCGTGCTCGACCGGCTCGAGCTCGGCGGCACCGGCAGCAGCCGCGGCGTCCGCTGGATGCGCGCCGCCTATCACTACCGCGACGACCGCGGCGTCGAGCATCGCGGCACGGGGCGCATCCCCGTCTCCGTCCGCTTCGGCACCCCCGACGAGCAGCGGGCGCTGGAGATCCTCTACGACCCTGCCCGCCCGGAGCGGTCGATGCCCGTGCCGCAGGGACGCGGCGTGAGCGCCGTCGTCGGGGTGCTGCTCATCGCCTTCGGCGCGGCCTTCGCGTGGATCGTGCTCACCGTCTTCGGCGGCGTCGGCGCCGACCAGGACGCCGACCTGCCCGACGGGCCCGGGGTCACCATCGAGCTGCCGCAGTAGCCGGCAGCCGATGCGTATCGGCCGACGCGCCGCAGCGGACGGCATCACGCAGGGCATCACGAGGCGCACGCGCCGCACGGGCGCGGGCTGGATCCGGGCACAGCCGAACCTGGCCGACACGCTCGCCGAACCACGCGGAGCTCGACCCTGTGATCTGCGGTGATGCGCAGGGCACGGCCCGGGATCGGCGAGCATGTCGGCCAGGATCGTCGGTCGGCTCCGCGGGCGTCGCCGCCGGCTCTCTCCGCGGGGCCGGTCCGGCGCGGGCTCGCGTAGCCTAGGGTCCGATTCCGGCCGCTCCCAGGAGACCCACGCCATGTCCACGCACGACTACGTGTCGACCATCGTCCTGGGCGGCAACGCCCTCTCCGACTTCCGCGCAGCCGCGCTGCTGCGGCGCCTGCGACAGGTGTCGCCGCAGGTCAGCGACGTGCGCGCGCGGTATGTGCACTGGGTCGCCTCCGACGCCCCGCCGGCCGAGGCCACGCGCGCGGCGCTGACCTCGATCCTCACCTACGGCGAGCCGTACGCCGAGCCCGACGAGCCCGACGGCAGCGACGAGCCCGACGGCAGCGACGAGCACGCCGCCGACGACACCGCACTCGTCGTCGTCGCGCCGCGGCTGGGCACGATCAGCCCGTGGGCGAGCAAGGCGACCGACATCGTCCACAACTGCGGCCTCGACATCCACCGTGTCGAGCGCGTCACCGAATACCGGTTGTCGCTGGAGGCGCCGCTGACGCAGGGCGAGTGGGTCGCGTGCGCGGCGATCCTGCACGACCGCATGACCCAGACGGTGCTGGCGGGTCGCGACGCGGCTGCGGAGCTCTTCGCCGAGCGTGAGCCCGAGCCGATGGAGCACGTCGACGTCCTCGCGCACGGCCGCGACGCGCTCGTCGCCGCCGACACCGCCTACGGGCTGGCGCTCTCCGGTGACGAGATCGACTATCTCGTCGAGGCGTTCACGGGTCTGGGGCGCAACCCCACCGACGTCGAGCTCATGATGTTCGCCCAGGCCAACAGCGAGCACTGCCGACACAAGATCTTCAACGCCGACTTCGTCATCGACGGGCAGCCGCAGCCCACGAGCCTCTTCGGCATGATCCGCCACACCGAGGCCGTCGCCGGCGGCCCCGAGCGCGGCACGGTCGTCGCCTACAAGGACAACGCGTCGATCATGGCCGGCGGCCCGATCACCCGGTGGCTCCCGCAGGGTGGCGCGCAGGGGCACGGCGGCCCGAGCCGGTATGCCGCGCGGCCCGACGACGTGCACGTGCTGATGAAGGTCGAGACGCACAACCACCCGACGGCGATCAGCCCCTTCCCGGGGGCCGCGACCGGCGCCGGCGGGGAGATCCGCGACGAGGGCGCGACCGGCCGCGGCAGCGCGCCCAAGGCCGGGCTCACGGGCTTCGCGGTCTCCAACCTGCGGCTGCCGGGCACCCAGGAGCCCTGGGAGAGTGAGGAGTACGGCGCCCCGGAGCACCTGGCGTCGCCGCTGGACATCATGATCGAGGGCCCGCTGGGGGCCGCGGCGTTCAACAACGAGTTCGGCCGGCCGGGTCTGGGTGGCTTCTTCCGCGTCTACGAGCAGACGGTCGACGGGGTGCGCCGCGGCTATCACAAGCCGATCATGAGCGCCGGCGGGCTCGGCTCGATCAGCGCCGCGATGACCGACAAGATCACCTTCGGCGACGGGTCGCTGCTCATCCAGCTCGGCGGCCCGGGCATGCGCATCGGCATGGGCGGCGGCGCGGCGAGCTCGATGGCGGCGGGCGTCAACGCCGCCGACCTCGACTTCGACTCGGTGCAGCGCGGCAACCCCGAGATGGAGCGGCGCGCCCAGGAGGTCATCAACCACTGCGCGTCGCTGGGCGCGGACAACCCGATCCTGTCGATCCACGACGTCGGCGCCGGGGGGCTGAGCAACGCCTTCCCCGAGCTGGTCGACGGCGCGGAGCTCGGTGCGCGCTTCGCGATGGGGGCCGTGCCGCTGGAGGAGTCGGGCCTGGCGCCCAAGGAGATCTGGTGCAACGAGAGCCAGGAGCGGTATGTGCTGGCCATCGCGCCGGAGTCGCTGGCAGGTTTCGCGGCGCTGTGCGAGCGGGAGCGGTGCCCGTATGCCGTCGTCGGCGTCGCGCGCGCCGACGGGCAGCTCGTGCTGGCGCCCGGCACCGACCCGACCGCCGACCCGACCGCCGACGCGACGACCGACCCGACGACCGACCCGGCTATCGACACGACCCTCGACACGACGAAGGACGCGGGCGGCGCCCCGATCGACATGCCGATGGAGGTGCTGCTCGGCAAGCCGCCGCGCATGACCCGCGACGTGCACCGCGTGGAGCGCTCCAGCGACCCGCTCGACGTCGCCGCGCTCAGCCCGGCCGACGTCCGCGAGGCGGCGTATGCCGTGCTGCGGCACCCGAGCGTGGCGTCCAAGCGCTTCCTCATCACGATCGGCGACCGCACGGTCGGCGGGCTCAGCCACCGCGACCAGATGGTCGGGCCGTGGCAGGTGCCGGTCGCCGACGTCGCGGTGACCCTGTCCGACTACACCGGGCTCGCCGGGCAGGCGATGGCCAGCGGCGAGCGGATGCCGCTCGCGGCGATCGACGCGCCCGCCTCGGGGCGGATGGCGGTCGGTGAGGCCCTGACCAACCTGCTCGCCGCGCCCGCAGAGCTGGCCGGCGTCAAGCTGTCGTGCAACTGGATGGCCGCGTGCGGCGAGCCCGGCGAGGACGCCGCGCTCTACGACACCGTGCACGCCGTCGCGATGGAGCTGTGCCCGGCGCTGGGCGTCTCGGTGCCCGTCGGCAAGGACTCGCTGTCGATGCGGACCCGCTGGAGCGGCGCCGACGGGGTGGAGCGTCAGGTGACGTCGCCGGTGTCGCTCGTCGTGTCGGCCTTCGCGTCGCTGCCGGACGTGCGGGGCACGTGGACGCCGCAGGTGCGGCCCGGCAGCGCGCTGCTGCTCGTCGACCTCGGCGCCGGGCGCGACCGGCTCGGCGGGTCGATGCTCGCGCAGGTGCGCGGCGAATTCGGCGGCCCCGTGCCCGATCTGGACGATCCGGCGCGGCTCGTGGCGCTGGCCGGCGCACTCGCGGCGCTGCGCGAGACCGGGCTCGTCACCGCCTACCACGACCGGTCCGACGGGGGGCTGTGGGCGGCGCTGTGCGAGCTGGCGTTCGCCGGTGCCGTCGGGCTCGACGCGTCGGTCGACGGTGTCGCGGCGCTCTTCGCCGAGGAGCTCGGCGTCGTCCTCGGCGTGCCCGCCGACCGCGCCGAGCAGGCCCGCGCGATCCTCGCCGCGCACGGCCTCGGCGATCTGACCAGCGTCATCGGCGCGACCAACGACGAGCGTCGGGTCCGCGTGAGCGCCGGCGACGTGCGGCTCGACGAGCCGGTGCGCGACCTCGCGCAGGCGTGGGACGAGGTGTCGTGGCGCATCGCGGCGCTGCGCGACAACCCGGTGTGCGCGCAGCAGGAGCACGCCGGGGTCGGCGCCGACGACGACCCGGGCCTGGTCGTCGCGCCGAGCTTCGACCCGGCCGACGACATCGCCGCGCCCTACCTCAACCTCGGCGCCCGCCCCACGGTCGCCGTCCTGCGCGAGCAGGGCGTCAACTCCCACGTCGAGACCGCCTACGCCTTCGACCGGGCCGGTTTCGACGCCTACGACGTGCACATGACCGACCTGCAGGCGGGGCGCTTCGACCTCGCCGACGCGGTCGGGCTCGTCGCGTGCGGCGGCTTCTCCTACGGCGACACCCTCGGCGCCGGCGAGGGCTGGGCCCGCTCGGTCCTGTTCAATCCCGCACTCACGGAGGCGTTCTCGGCGTTCTTCGCCCGCGAGGACACGTTCGGGCTGGGCATCTGCAACGGCTGCCAGATGTTCGCGGCCCTCGCCGACCTCATCCCCGGCGCGGAGGCGTGGCCGCGCTTCACGCGCAACCTCAGCGAGCAGTACGAGGCGCGCCTGTCCCTGGTGGAGGTCCTGGACAGCCCGTCGGTGTTCTTCACCGGCATGGCCTCCTCGCTGCTGCCGATCGCTGTCGCCCACGGCGAGGGCCGCGCCGACTTCTCCGCGCTGTCGGGCCGCGGTGACCCCGCGTCCGTGCTGCGCGCGATGCGGTATGTCGACCCCCGCGGCGGTGCCGCCACGACCTACCCCGCGAATCCGAACGGCTCACCCGACGGCCTCACCGCCGTCACCACCCCCGACGGCCGCTTCACCGCGATGATGCCGCACCCCGAGCGCGTCCAGCGCAACGCCCAACTGTCGTGGACCCCAGGCGCGCTCGACGCCGACAGCCCGTGGCTGCGGATGTTCCGCAACGCCCGAGTGTGGGTGGACTGAGCCGCGCTGTTCACGTTTTTCGCATGTTCATACGGTGTGAACAGCGCGATGGCGTGAACATCGCGACGCCGCGCGTCGGCCTGCTCGCAGCCGCGGGCTCCGCCGGTGAGGCGGACAGTGACATGATCGCGGCGGCATGACGACCCCGCCGCAGATCGCGAGCGACCGCTCGCGGCCCCTATCGGAGGACATCTTGAGCGACGACATCACGCAGACCAGCAGCCGGCGCCCCGTCATCGGCGTCCTCGTCGGCTCGACCCGGCCCGTGCGCATCGGTCGGCAGCTCGCCGACGCCATCGCCGACCTCGCCCGGCCGGAGGCGGACGTGCAGATCCTCGACCTTGCGCAGATCGCCCTGCCCTTCCTCGACGAGCCGAAGATGCCGTCGCTGGCTGACTACGTGCAGCCGCACACGCTGGCGTGGAAGCGCACCATCGACGGCGTCGACGCCGTGGTCGTCGTGTCGCCGCAGTACAACGGCGGGTATCCCGCGCCGCTGAAGAACGCCATCGACACCCTGTATGCCGAGTGGCGGGGCAAGCCGATCCTGCTCGTCACCTACGGCTATCACGGCGGCAACCTCGCCGCCGAGCAGCTCGGCGGGGTGCTGCGGCGCATCCGCGCGCAGCTCGTCGAGCCGCAGGTGCAGATCACGACCTCCGACGACGTGCGCGACGCCGACGGCCACCTGCGGGATGCCGCCGAGGTGGTCGCCGGTCACGCCGACGAGCTGAGCGCCGGGCTCGCCGCGCTGCGGGCCGCCGCCGGCGCCTGACGAGCTTCACGGCCGCCCGGAGACGACGTCCGGGCGGCGATGGCGGCCCCAGAGGGGTCAGTGCACTCGCACTGCGAGACCAGAACCCACGAATCACGCTGCGTTCACGTGCGGTCCACGTCCGAGATCGAGCGCGGTCATGGTGGCGGCAGTAGGGTCCGGATGCCGCACGACCACCCCTACACCGCGGCCGTCGGAGCCGCAGCAGGCACCGGGAGCGGCCGCCGCCTGATCGGAGCACCAGATGGTCACCCGTGACACCCGCACCGCCCGCCCCATCGCCCGCCCCGCCGGCCGCCGCACGCTGGCGGCCACGGCGGCGCTGGCCCTCGTCGGCGGCGGCGCGGTCGCCCTCGGCGGGCAGGCGCAGGCCGCCCCCGCCGCGTCGGCAGCCTCGACGCCCGCGTCGGCTGCTGTGTCGGCTCTCGCGTCGGCTCCGGCGTCCGTCCCCGTGTCGGCCCCGGCGCAGGTGTCGGCCGAGACCGCCCGCCGGGCCAAGAACGTGATCGTCTTCGTCGGCGACGGCATGGGCACCTCGCACCGCGACCTCATCCGCTACGCCAACGTCGGCGCCGTCAAGCAGCTCCACATGGACTCGATGCCGATCGCGGGCCGCTCGCAGACGTTCCCGCACGACCCGAAGGCCGCGATCACCGACTCCGCCGCCGGCGGCACCGCCATCGCCACGGGCGTCAAGACCTACAACGGCGCGATCGGCGTCGACGCGCAGGGCAAGCGGGTGCAGAGCGTGCTCGAGCTCGCCGCCAAGCACGGCAAGGCCACCGGTCTGGTCACGACGTCGCAGGTCACGGACGCGACCCCGGCGGCGTTCGGCGCGCACGTCAAGGACCGCGGCGAGCAGAGCCTCATCGCCAAGCAGTTCCTCACCGACTCCAAGGTGCAGGTCATCCTCGGCGGCGGCGAGGACCGCTGGCTGCCCGCGGGCACTCCCGGCGCGTTCCCCGACGAGCCGAAGGAGGACCCCAAGGAGAAGAGCTCGGGCACGGAGGGCAACCTCATCGCCAAGGCCAAGGGCCTGGGCTACGAATACGTCACCGACGCCAAGGGCCTGCAGGCCGCGACCTCGCGCAAGATCCTGGGTCTCTTCGCCAACGAGGAGATGTTCCAGCAGGCCGCGGAGGGCCAGGGCGACATCTACGCCCCGACGGTGCCGCTGGCCGACATGACGAGCAAGGCCCTCTCGACGCTCTCGAAGGACCGCGACGGCTTCTTCCTCATGGTCGAGGAGGAGGGCATCGACGAGATGGCGCACAAGTCCAACGCCACCCAGGTCATCAAGGCCGGGGCGAATCTCGACGCCGCCGTCGGCGTCGCCAAGCGCTTCGCGAAGACCCACGGCGACACCCTCGTCATCGTCGTCGCCGACCACGAGACCGGCAGCCTGGCCATCGAGGACATCCCCGAGCTGCAGGACGACCCCGGCTACCCCAACGAGCGCGGTGAGGGCCGCACCTCCGAGGACGGCCCCTTCACCATCAAGGGCACCGACAAGAAGTTCATGGTCGACTGGACGACGTCCAACCACACCGCCGAAGACGTGCCGCTGACCGCGATGGGTCCGGGCTCCCACCGGCTCGCGGGCGTCTACGAGAACACCCACGTGCACGACGCGATGGTCGAGGCCATGGGGCTGCGCCGCCGCTGACGCGCGCTTCGCCTCGCCTCGCCTCGCCTCGCGGAGCCCGGCCCCTCGCAGTGCTGTGGGGGGCCGGGCTCCGCGGTCGTCAGGCGGGCCGTGCTACCAGCGCACCGGCACCTCGTGCAGGCCGCCGACGAGCAGGCCCTCGCGGCGACGCAGGTCGCCGGCGTCGACGGCGAGCTCGAGCGTCGGGAGCCGGTCGAGGAGCACGGCGAGCACGGTCTGCAGCTCGACGCGCGCGAGCGCCTGGCCCAGGCACGAGTGGGCGCCGACGCCGAAGGACAGGTGCGCGTTGGGGGAGCGGTCGAGCACCATCTCGTCGGCGCGGTCGAAGACGGACTCGTCGCGGTTGGCCGACGCCATGAGCGACCACACGGTCGTCTCCGCGGGGATCGCCTCGCCGGCGACCTCGATCGGCTCGTCGACGTGCCGCGACAGCGCGAAGCCGAGGTTGGCGTCGAAGCGCAGCGCCTCCTCGACGGTGGTCCGCACGAGCGAAGGGTCGGCCAGCAGCGCCTCCCAGCGCTGCGGGCGGTGCGGCGGGTCGAGCAGCATCGCGACCATCTTGCCGATCATGGTGGAGGTCGTCTCGTGCCCGGCGATGAGCAGCCCCATGCCGGTCATGACGAGTTCGTGCTCGGTGAGCTCGCCCTCGGGGGTCGCCGCGCCCGTGACCAGCGCCGACAGCAGGTCGGTGCCGCGCTCCTCGACGGGGATCGCGGCGCGCGCCTGCACGTGGCCCTGGATGTAGCCGTACAGCTCCATCCCCGCGGTCAACACCTCGTCCTTGCTGTAGAGGGTGAGGTTGAGGATGCGGTCGGACCACGCCGAGAATCGCTCGCGGTCCTGCGCGGGCACCCCCAGCAGGTCGCAGATGACGAAGACGGGCAGCAGGAATCCGACGGAGGAGCTGAGCTCCGCGGCCCCGCCGGGCGGGGTCGCGGCGACCATGTCGTCGACCAGCGACGTCGCGATCCGCTCGATGTCGGGCTGCATCGCCCGGACCCGCTTGACGGTGAACGTGCGCCCGAGGATGCGACGCCAGTGCAGGTGCCGGTCACCGCCGAAGAGGTCGCCCCCGGTCGCGAAGAGCGTGTCCTCGCCGCCGGCGCCCGACGCCTCGCCGGTCAGCGACCCGCGCTCGAAGCGCGGGTCCGCGAGCATCGCCTTGACGTCGGCATACCGCGTGAGCAGCAGGCCCTGCGCGCCGTTGGCCGCGCGCACGTGGGCGACCGGGCACCCGGACCGCAACCGACCCCACTGGGGCGGCGCCTCCAGCGCCGCGGGCGGCTCGAAGGGGAAGTCCAGCGGAGCGCCGGCGGTCTCGTTCGCAGTCGTCGCAGACATGGGCACACCCTCCTGGAGTGTCCTGGGCGAACCATGGGAGTTCGCGGTCCCCTCGAGTGCGACCTACCTTAGGTGGGATGACCGACAAGCCTGCGCGACCTGGGACGCAACCCGGCGCGACGCCCCCCGGACCCGCCCCCGACCCGCCGCAGGACGCCCGCGCGGACGCCGCCGGGGCGCCGCTCGTCGAGGCCGACACCGACGTGTGTATCGGCGCGGGCCAGTGCGTGATGACGGCCCCGGACGTCTTCGACCAGCGCGACGAGGACGGCGTCGTCGTCGTCCTGACCCCGCGCCCCGCGCCGGCCGACGTGGCCGCCGCGCGCGAGGCCGTCGCGCTGTGCCCCTCCGGCGCGCTGACGCTGCGCGAGGGCTGACGACCCCGCGTCCGGGCCGCCCCCAAGCCGCCCCCAGGCCGCCCCCAGGCCGCACCCCTCGTGGGAGGCGCCGGCGGATGTGACGGCACCGTGACGCGGAGCCCTCGATTCAGCCGGGCGAATCGGGCAGGATCGGTGCCATGTCACCGGATCCGACGCGCTCGAGCGACCCCGACCACCACGGCGACCCGGGGGGCGACGACGAGGGCCGTGACGTGACGCAGGTCGAGGAGCACACGCGCATCATGCGCTCGCGGCAGGGGTTCGTGACGCTGGCGGCGATCTTCTGCGGCATCGGCACCCTCTACGGCACGGGCGTCATCGGCACCCGCGTCGAGGAGGCCTCCGGCGGCCGGCTCGCCGCCGACGCGACGCTCATCGCGCCCGCGGGCCCGGCCTTCTCGATCTGGAGCGTCATCTATCTCGGGCTGTTCGCCTACACGATCCGGCAGTGGCTCACCCCGTATGCCGACACCCCGCGCCACCGCGTGACGGCGGGTCTCGCGGCGATCTCGATGATCCTCAACGCGACGTGGCTGCTCGTCACGCAGGCCGGCTGGCTCGAGGTGAGCGTGCTGGTCATCGCCGCGCTGGTCTCTGTGTGCGCGCTCATGGTGCAGCGACTCGGTGAGCGGCCCGAGCCGGGGCTCGCGGAGCGGATCGTCGTCGACGGCACGTTCGGGCTGTATCTGGGGTGGGTGTGCGTCGCGATCTGCGCCAACATCGCCGCGACCCTCGTCGCGCGCGGCGTGCCCGCGACCGGCTGGGGGGCGGTGGCGGCGACGGTCGTCGTGCTCGTCGTCGTGGGGATCGCGGCCCGGCTGGCGACCGCCTCCGACGGCAACTGGTTCGTCGCCGGCGGCATCGCGTGGGGCCTGGCGTGGGTCGCCGTCGGGCGCCTGAGCGACGAGCCGCGCTCGGTGGTCGTCGGGATCGCCGCCGCGCTGGCCGCGGTCGCCGTGCTCGGCGTGACGTGGCGGGCGTGGAGCCTGGCCGGCCTGCGCGACGATGAGCCCGCGGACGACGACGAGCCCGCGGGCGACGACAGACTCGCGGGCGACGACAGACTCGCGGGCGGCGGCCGGCTCGCGGGCGGCGACGGACTCGCGGGTGAGGACGGTGCTGCGGCGCCGGGCGACGCCGCTACCGGGCCTGCTCGTCCAGCGCCGCCTGCAGCCGATCCACGAGCGTGACCTGCGCGGCGACGAGCCGCGTGCGGGCCGCCTCGAGCCCCATCCACTCCGCGCGGTCGACCTCGGGGAAGCTCGCGCGTCGGCCCGAGCGCGGCGGCCACTCCAGCTCGACGAGGTTGCTGCGCACCCAGGCCAGTGACGCCGGGGCCGCGACCGCGTAGGCCGTGACGACCTTGCCGCCGCGTTGACGCACGTCGCCGAGGTCGAGCCACGGCTCGGGCGGGGCGGGCACCCCGATCTCCTCGGCGAATTCGCGGGCGGCGCACGCCCGCGGGTCCTCGACGCCGGGGTCGAACTCGCCCTTGGCGATCGACCACGCCCGCGCGTCCTTGCGCGCCCAGAAGGGCCCGCCGAGGTGCGCGACGAAGATCAACACCTGCCCGCCGTCGATCCGGTAGGGCAGCAGCCCGGCGCTGTGGACGGCCATCACCAACCCCTCATCGGTCCCTCAGGTGAGCCGGGCGCGACGCCCCCGCGGCCGTCGACCACCCCTCACCAGCCCATCAGATTGCGCGCGGCCAGGACGATCGCGGCCCCGAGCGCCGAATAGATCGTCGCCCACAGCAGCGACCCCGCGACGACCCCCGGCAGGTAGCGCCGCAGCGGCATCCGCATCGCCCCGGCCGTCGCGTTGATGGCCGTCTGCAGGCCGATCGTCGCGAACGACAGCGCGACCGCCCCCGCCCCGTAGCGGGCGACGAGCGCTTCGGCGCGCGGCATCCGCGGACCGTCGACCCGCACCCCGTAGCGGCTGCGTGACACCCCCGTCCGCACGCCCCGCCCGATCCAGTAGGTCGCGTTGGCGCGCAGCATCGCGATGCAGAAGAGGATGGCGAAGGCCGCGGCGAGCGGGAGGTCGTTGATGGCCTGCACGTCAGGCGTCCCCGCCGCGCGGGGCCGGCGACCGGAGGGCGCGGGGAGCGTGTCGGGGCGTCGGCTCTGCTGGACGCACGCGCTCTACCTCCGGTTCCTGGGACTTAGGCAATGCTAACAGCGCGCTGCGGACGGGCCGTCTGCACACAGAGCTGTGCGGACGAGGGTCCCGCCCCTGACGGCGCGGCGGGGTCGGGCTTGGCAGACTCGGGGCATGATCGCCGCTCAGATCGACCGCTTCGGCGGCACGGACGAACTCCACCTCGTCGACGACGCCCCCACGCCGACACCCGCCCCGGGCGAGGTGCTCGTGCGGATCGCAGGAGCGGGTGTCAACCCCATCGACTACAAGATCCGCGACGGCTCGTCCGGGGTCGCCCAGCGGCTCACCGCGGCGGACTTCCCGCTGATCCTCGGCCGCGAGGGCAGCGGCGTCGTCGAGGCGCTCGGCGAGGGCGTGACCGATCTCGCGGTCGGCGACACCGTCTACGGGATGGTGCCGATGAGCCACGCGGGCGGGTGCTACGCGCAGTTCGCGGCCATGCCGACCGCCGCGCTCGCGCCGCTGCCGGCCGACGCCGACCTCGCGGCCTTCGCCGGCGCCGCGCTCGCCGGCATCACCGCCTGGACCGCCGTGCACGATCTCGCGCACGTCACCGCCGACGACATCGTGCTCGTCCACGGCGGGGGCGGGGGCGTCGGGCAGTTCGTCGTGCAACTCGCGCTCGCGGCCGGCGCGCAGGTCTATGCGACGGCGTCGGCGGCCCACCACGACCGGATCACCGGGTGGGGCGCGACGCACATCGACTACGCGACGCAGGACTTCACGGCGGTCACCCCGCGTCCCACCGTCATCGTCGACGGCGTCTACTACGGCACCTACGAGCCGTCGCTGGATCACCTGGCGCCCGGCGGGCGGCTCGTCCTGCTGCCGACGCTGGCCGACCTCGGCCCGGCGCGCGAGCGAGGCATCGACGTGTCCGTGCCCGCGATCGCCCCCGACCGCGAGCGGCTCGCCGCCCTGGCCCGGCTCATCCTCGACGGATCCGTGCAGGTCGAGGTGTCGCAGATCGTGCCGCTCGCGCAGGTCGCGCGCGCCCACGAGCTCGTCGAGACCGGGCACGCGCGCGGCAAGGTCGTGCTCGACGTCGCGCTGGCCGACGTCGGGCGGGGCGCGTCGGGTGCCGGCGGGTCGGGCGACGGCGCGGGTGCGGACGGGTCGGGCGACGGCGCGGCTGCGGGCGGGTCGGGCGACGGCGCGGCTGCGGGCTGACCTGGTGAAGCTGCCCATCCGTCCGGTCGCCGTCGCGGGCCTCGCGGTCGGCGGCGTCGTCGCCGGAGCGGCGGTGTCGGCCGCGCGGCAGCACGCCGCGGTGCGCGAGGCGGCCCCGGAGCTGCGCGGCCCGCTGCTCTACGCGAGCGTGCCGGTCGTCAACGACACCCTGCTGCGGGCCGCGCGCCTGCTGCCGCTGCCCGCGGCCCAGGATGTCGCGGGCGTGACCCGCACCGAGCGCGTCGTCACTGTCGTTGATCAGGGTCCGGTCGTTGATCAGGGTCCGGTCGTCGATCTGGACCCGGTCGTTGATCAGGGTCCGGTCGTCGATCTGGACCCGGCCGTTGGTCTGGACCCGGTTTCCCACGCTGCGGATGACGTTTCGGGCGCTTCGGGCGCGTCCCGCGGTGCGCACGCGACCGGGCGCGGGGAGTCCGGGACCGGTGACACGCCGGCCGACGAGGGAGTCGCGGGCCGGGTGGCGCGGACCGTCACGGCGAGGATGACGGCAGCGATGACGGCGGCGGGCGCGGTCACGCGGGTCGGTCGCGCGGTGCGGGGCGGCCGGCCGCCGCAGGGCGGGCCGACGCGCGACGTGCCGGTCGTGGTCTACGACCCGATGGGGCGGCCGGAGCGCAGTGGCGCGCTGCTGTGGATCCACGGTGGCGGCACGATCATCGGCGGCCCCACCCAGG
>JAVTVZ010000166.1:14629-25631 GCA_032229625.1 Dermatophilaceae bacterium
GGCGCGCTGCTGTGGATCCACGGTGGCGGCACGATCATCGGCGGCCCCACCCAGGACGACGCGCGGTGCAGCGAATTCGCTGCGCGGCTCGGTGCACTCGTCGTCAGCGTCGACTATCGGCTCGCGCCGGAGCATCCCTTCCCCGCCGCGCTCGACGACTGCCTCGCGGCGCTGACGTGGATGCACGAGCGGGCGGACGAGCTGGGCCTCGACCCGGCGCGGATCGCGGTCGGCGGCGCGAGCGCCGGCGGTGGGCTCGCCGCGACGCTGGCACAGCGCGCGCACGACAAGGGCGGCCCGGCGATCGCCTATCAGCTCCTCGTCTACCCGATGCTCGACGACCGCACGGTGTGGCGCGCCGACGACGGCGGGCGCGGGCGCCTGCTGTGGACCCCGACGCTCAACCGGTATGCGTGGACCGCCTACCTCGGGCGGCCGCCGGAGCTCGATCAGGCGCCGCCCTATGCCGCCGCGGCCCGCCGCGAGGACCTGCGCGGGCTGCCGCCGGCGTGGATCGGCGTCGGCGACCTCGACCTCTTCTACGCCGAGGACGTCGACTATGCGCGGCGGCTCGGGGAGGCCGACGTCGATGCGACCCTGCGCATCGTCGGGCGGATGTATCACGCGGCCGACGTGCTCGCGCCGCAGACACCGCTCATGGAGGCGTTCGTCGATCGCATGGTCGACGCGTTGCGGCCGTTCATCGGGTCGCGCTGACCGCCGGCGCGGATCCGCGGCCAGTCCGCGCCCAGTCCGCGCCCAGTGCGCGCCCAGTGCGCGCCTCGCGGGCCGACGCCTCGGGCCGCGATGAGCGCCGACCCCCACCATGCTGTGAATCCGTCGCCATCCGCGGGTCGGCGGCGTGTCGGGCGGCGCCCCCGCGCCGTCGAGTCGCCATGCTCTCCGGTGAGAGCGCTCTCCGGTGAGAGCGACACCACCGACCCCGAAAGGCCACGACCTCATGCGACGTGCGACCACGACGACCCTCGCCGCCCTGGCCCTGGTGGCCCTCGCAGGCTGCGGCAGCAGCGCCGACGCCCCCGCCGCCACGACCTCCGCGGCGGCGACCTCTGCGACCTCCGCCCCCTCGGCGGGCGGGACGAGCGCGGCGACGAGCGGCGCCGCGACCTACACGCTCGCGCAGGTGCAGCAGCACGCCGACAGCTCCTCCTGCTGGTCGGCCATCAACGGCGAGGTCTACGACCTGACCGCGTGGATCAGCCAGCACCCCGGCGGCCCCGACAAGATCGAGGGCCTGTGCGGCACGGACGGCACCGCGAAGTTCACCGGGCAGCACGGCAACGACTCGGCCCCGCCGCAGCGGCTCGCCGGCTTCAAGATCGGCACCCTGGGCTGACCGCTCATGGATGACCTCTTCGGGACGGTCGCCGGGCTACCGCTGCACCCGCTGGTCGTGCACGCCGCCGTCGTGCTGCTGCCGCTGAGCGCGCTGTCGCTGCTCGTCGCGCTGGTGCTGCCGTGGTGGCGCACGCGGTTTGCGGGGGCGACGGTCGTCGGGCTGACGCTCGCTGCGGGCGCGGCCTTCGTCGCGAAGGAATCGGGGGAGTGGCTCGGCGGGCAGATCGGCATCCCCGCCGACCACGCGCGCTGGGCCGACATCCTCGTGCCGGTCGCGCTGGCGACGTGGCTGCTCGCGGTGCTCTGGTATGCCGTGCAGCGCCGCGGGCCGCGCGTGCCGACCCTCGTCGCGGCCGTCGTCGGCGGCCTGTCCGGGCTCGGGGCGCTCGCGGGGCTCGTGCTCGCGGTGCTCGTCGGGCACTCCGGCGCGACCGCGACGTGGGGCGACCTCGGCGTGGCCGGCGTCGGCGAGTCGAGCGCAGCCGCCGCGACGACGCCGAGCGGCGCCGCGACCACCGGCACCTCGACCACCGGCGCCTCGACCACCGGCGCCTCGACGTCCGGCACAACGAGCACCGGCACAGCGACGTCCGGCACGGCGAGCACCGGCACGGCACCGGCCACCGCGGGTTCGGGCGGCTACACGTTCGCCCAGGTGCAGCAGCACGCGAGCACGTCGTCGTGCTGGGCGGTGATCGACGGCTCGGTCTACGACCTGACGTCGTGGATCAGCGCCCACCCCGGCGGCCCCGGCGTCATCACCGGCCTGTGCGGCACCGACGCGACGGGGACCTTCACCGCCAAGCACGGCACCCAGGCGTTGCCCGCCGAGCGCCTCGCGGGCTTGAAGATCGGCGCCTTCGCGGGCTGACCGCCGCAGGAGCGGTGAGACGGCGCCCACCGTCGCGCGGGCGCCGTCCGCGCGACCGTCGGCCGCGCCTCGCCGCCGCCCGCTCGACCTCGCCGTGCGGTGACCTGGCCGCTGCGTGACCAGGGCGTTGCCCGACCTGGGCCTTGCCTGACCTGGGTCGTGCCAGGCGGGGCCGTTGCCCGATCTCCCAGGGGCGGCTCCGCCGGGAGGGGGAGGGCGGTTCATCCTCGCGGCCGAACTGCCGGCGACGCCGTCTTGGCAGGCTGAGGTCATGCACACGATGACGAGCCCGGCTCCCGAGACCACCGCTTCCACCTCGGTCGATGCGACCCCGGTCGCGACGCTCGACACCCCGACCCGGTCGGGCCGGCCGACGCAGGTCACGGATCCCGTGTCGGCCGACGAGCCCACCGTGACGCCCGAGCCCGCTGCTGTGCCCGAGCCCGCTGCTGCGCCCGAGGCCGGCGACGCCGACCGCGCCGCCAAGGCCCGCGAGACGCGCGCGGAGTGGCTCTCGGTGGCGCGGACCTTCGTCGTCGACATCTTCGGCCCGATCGCGCTGCACTCGTGGCTGACGCGACAGGGCTGGAGCGACGTGCACGCGCTCATGGCCGCGGGCTCGCTGCCGCTGGCCGGCATCGTCGCGGATCGCCTGCGCGGCACGCGGATCGGTGGGCTGAGCATCCTCGTCCTCGGCGGCATCGTGCTGTCGATCGCGCTGGGTCTGCTGACGAACGATGCCCGCTTCGTGCTCCTGGAGGGCGCGCTGAGCTCGGCCGCGGCCGGCGTCTTCGCGATCGTCACGCTCTTCACGAGCCGCACGCTCGTCGAGCTCTTCGCGACCGGCGCCGCCTCCGAGGACACCGAGAAGGGCGCGAAGCTCGCCGCCGCCTTCCAGCGCCCCGACGTGCGCGGCCTCGCCCGCGCGGTGACCGGCGTCTTCGCCGCCGTGTTCTTCGTCTCCGCCGCGGCCCAGGCCGCCCTGGCGATGTGGGCGCCGGTGGGGATCGCCTTCGCCTACAACAGGTTCGGCTTCATCCCCTGCCTCGTCGTCATCGTCGTCGCCTCGAGCGTGCTGACCCGCCGCGCCTGGGCGCGCGGTGAGCTGCGGGGCCTGGTCCCCCAGCCGGCCGCCGAGTGAGACCCCGCTGGGTCGAGTGGGTCAGGGCGCCACGTGATCGGTCACGAACTGCGCCACGACCGCGTCGATGTCGGCGTCCGCCGCGAGCCCGAGCCCGGCAGCGCGGGCATTGTCGAAGCGCGCCGGCCAGGACCGCACGATCGCGTCGATGCGCGGGTCCTCCTGCCGGTGGACGCGGGCGCGCGCCGCGGGGCCCCCGATCCGGGCGAGCGCGTCGAGCATCTGCGCGACCGTCACCGTCAGCGCCGGCAGGTTGACCGGCAGCAGCCCGGTCAGCTCACCGGGCCCGGAGCCGCGGCGCGCCTGCGCGAGCGTGAGCAGGCCCTCGATCGTCGTGCGCGGCGAGGCGATCGCCAGCGCGAGGTCGGTGCCCACCGGGCACACGGCGTCGCGGCCGGTCAACGGCTCGCGCAGGATCCCCGAGACGAAGCTCGACGCCGCCGCGTTCGGGGCGCCCGGCCGCACGCAGACCGTCATGAGCCGCGCGACCCGCCCGTCGATCAGCTCCCGGCGCGTGTGGTCGGCGATGAGCTGCTCGCACACGAGCTTCTGTGCGCCGTAGGAGGATCGCGGCGTCGGCAGCGTGTCCTCGCGGACGACGTCGGGCAGCGGCAGCGCCGGATCGGACCCGTAGACCGCGACGCTGCTGCTGAAGACCAGCCGCACCGTCGGGCCGCCCGCCTCCCGCTGGGCGCGGGCGCCGGCGAGCAGCGCGGCGGTCGCGTCGATGTTGGCGCGCAGCCCGAGCTCCAGGTCGGCCTCGCACTCCGAGGACACCGCCGCCGCGAGATGGACGAGCACGTCGACCTCCTCGGCGTAGATCCGCGGGACGAGGTCGGCGAGGTCCCCCACCAGCGTCTCGACGACCGTCATGCCGGCGCCGGGCGGCCCGGCGGCCGGCACAGAGACCCGATCGACGAGCACGATCCGCTCGATGGGGCACCCGTCGAGCTCGCCGCGGCGCGCCAGCTCCTGCCACAGCAGCGTGCCGACGAAGCCGTGTCCACCCGTGATGACGATCCGCATCGTCGAGCCTCCTGACGTCTACCGATGTGCCGCACGCGCCCCGTCAGTCGACGGTCGCGATGTGCACGAGGGCGTCGCCGCGGTTGACCAGCGGCGCGTGCGTGTGGCCGATGACGAGGCCGTCCCGGTCGGCGCGCACGAGGTGCACCCGCCGCCCGAAGGAGTCGGCGACGCTGCCGAGCCGGTCGCCCTCGCTGACGCGTAGCCCCAGGGTGACGTCGAGGCGCACGATGCCGGCGCTGCGGGCGCGGACCCAACCGGTCGAGCGGGACTCCGCGACCGTCGCCAGGCCCGCCGGCCCCCCACCCGGGAAGCCGGCCGCGCCGCCGACCGGCGCCGCGGGGTCGGCGTCGAGCGCCGGTGCGCCGCCGGGCGGCCCGATCATGTCGAGCGCGGTGAGCACGCGCTGCACGCCGGTCACCCCGGCCTCGATGGCCCACTCGTCGAAGCGCCACGCCTCCCCACCCTCGTAGAGCAGCACGGTCGAGCCGCGCTCGCGGGCGGCCTGGCGCAGCGACCCGTCGCGCAGCTTGGCGTGGACGACGATCGGCGCGCCGAAGGCGTGGGCCAGGGCGCGGGTGCGCGGGTCGTCGAGGTCGGCGCGGATCTGCGGCAGGTTCGTGCGCGCGAAGGCGCCGGTGTGCAGGTCGATCCCGACCTCGCAGCGCTGCACGACCTCCGTCATGAGCAGGTGCGCGAGCCGGGAGCCCATCGAGCCGCGCACCGACCCGGGGAAGCAGCGGTTGAGGTCGCGCCGGTCCGGCAGGTATCGCTGCCCGGCCATGAAGCCGAGCACGTTGGCGATCGGCACCGCGACGAGCGTGCCGCGCAGCGTCTTGGGGTCGAGCCCGGCCAGGACCCGGCGGATCACCTCGACCCCGACGACCTCGTCGCCGTGGGTCGCGGCGACCACCCAGACCCGCGGCCCCTCGCCGCGGCCGTGCACGACCCGCACCGGCAACGACAGGTCCGCGCCGGTGACCAGCCGGGTCATCGGCAACTCGATCTCGCGGGCCTGACCGGCGCGGATGCGGAACTGCCCGATCGGGAACGATTCGCGCGCCATCACGCCCCCCGGTTGCGGCGTCGGGTCGCGCGCCGGGGGCGACCTGCGACATACGAGCGGGAGGGGTCGACGAGGAAGCCCTGGCGCAGCGCTTCGCGGCCGATGAGCATCCGAAAACCCATCTCGTCGCGGCGGCTGAGCGTCACCTCCGCGCGGATCGTGGTGCCCGCCAGGCGGATCCGCATCGGCACGACGAGTCGCTCCTCGACGTGGCCGGTGGAGGAGCGCACCCGACGACGGTCGAGCACCGGGCGGGTGACCTCGACGGCGTCGGCGTCGCTGCCCTGCCACGGGTGGATCGAGAAGCGCACCCACTCGCGGCGCCCCTTGCGATAGACCTCGGGCGCGAAGGCGTGCAGCGCCGAGGTGCGCGCGCCGGTGTCGAGCTTGGCCTTGATCCACGGCACCCCGGATCCGGGCAGGCGGGCCCATTCCCGCCACCCCACGGTGATGCTTGAATGGCTCTCGCTCATGCCGCCCGGCAGGTCGTCAGTCGCCACGTGTGTGGGCCTCTTTCGTCGGCACCGACCCATCCTCTCAGCCTGGGACAGACATTCGAATGAAACTCGCGATCCTGTCGCGCTCGCTGCGCGCCTACAGCACCAAGCGGCTGCGCGCCGCGGCCCTCGATCGCGGTCACCGCGTCAAGGTGCTCGACACGCTGCGCTTCGGCATCGACCTCTCCGGCGACGCCCCTGACCTGCTGTTCCGCGGCAAGCAACTCTCGGACTACGACGCGATCCTGCCGCGCATCGGCAATTCGATCACGTATTTCGGGGTCGCGGTCGTCCGGCAGTTCGAGCAGATGGATGTGTATACGCCGAACATGTCCTACGGGATCTCCAACTCCCGCGACAAGCTGCGCGCGACGCAGATCCTGTCGCGGCACGGCATCGCGATGCCGGCGACGACCTTCGTGCGGGACCGCGCCGACGTGCTGCCCGCGATCGAGCGGGTCGGTGGGGCGCCGGTCGTCATCAAGTTGTTGGAGGGGACGCAGGGGATCGGGGTGATCCTGGCGCCGGAGTTGCGGGTGGCCGAGGCGATCATCGAGACGTTGCAGAGCACGCGGCAGAACGTGTTGATCCAGCGCTTCGTGGCCGAGTCCAAGGGGCGCGACATTCGCGCGCTCGTGGTGGGTGATCGGGTCGTCGCGGCGATGCGTCGGGTCGCCAAGGGGGATGAGTTCCGCTCCAACGTGCACCGCGGCGGGTCGGTCGAACCGGTCACCCTCGACGCCGAGTATGAGGCGGCGGCGGTGCGGTCGGCGCAGATCATGGGGTTGCGTGTCGCGGGGGTCGACATGCTCGAAGGGGAGCACGGGCCGCTGGTGATGGAGGTCAATTCCTCGCCGGGCCTGGAGGGCATCGAGCGCGCGACCCGCCTGGACGTCGCGGGTGCGATCGTCGACTACATCGACAATCAGGTCGCCTTCCCCGAGATCGATGTGCGGCAGCGGTTGACGGTCTCGACGGGGTATGGCGTCGCCGAGCTCTTCGTGCACCGGGGAGCGGACCTCGTCGGCAAGCGGCTCGGGGAGTCGGGCCTGCGCGAGCGGGACATCACGGTCCTGACGCTGCACCGCGGCACGCACGTCATCCCGAACCCGCGGTCCTCCCAGAGCCTGGAGGCCGAGGACCGGCTGTTGTGTTTCGGCAAGCTCGAGGAGATGCGCTCGATGATCCCCGCGCGCCGTCAGCGTCAGCGCCGGGTCCGCAAGCTGCCCAAGAAGACCTGGGCCGACGAGGGCGTCACCCCCTGACCGCTGCGCCCCGCTGCTGCGCTCCGCTGCTGGGAGCGCGACGGCGAGGGCGGGGCGTGCCGCTCTGCTGGGCGCGGCGGCGAGGGGGGGGCCTGCCGCTCTGCCGGGGGAGCGACCGCGAGGGGTGGGGTCAGCTGTCGCCGCGGAGGGTGAAAGAGCGCAGCCGGTCGCCGGCGAGCCAGGTCGCGGCGAGGGTGACGACGGCGGCGGCGCCGAGCGCGTAGCCGAGCGGCAGGTCGGGCGCGGTGATCCAGGCGTCGCGGGCTTCGGCGAGGCGAGCGCCCCACTGCCGCACGCTGACCCACGCGATGCCGGAGAGCAGCCCGCCGAGCGCGCCCTCCCACATGAGCATGAAGAGCAGCCCGACGACCACGGCGAGCCGGGTCACGGCGGCGAGCGCGAGGAACACCGCGCAGTAGACGGTGCCGGCCAGCACCCCGCCCAGGGCCCACGCCTGGGTGCCCCGCGTCAGCATCCCGTCGATGATCCAGCCGGTCGCCAGCAGCGGCAGCACCCCGGCGACCATCGTCGCGACCCACGCCACGACGTACTTGCTGACGGCGACGACATACCTGTTCACGGGCTTGGCGAGCAGGTAGACGATGGAGCCGTCGTCGATCTCGGGCCCGAGCACGGACGACGTCGCGAGCAGCGCGACGAGCGGCAGCACGATGGGGTAGGCGAGGTTGGCGACGACCTCGGCGCTCGCGCTGCCGGGCGCGAAGAGGCGCATCGCGAGGGCGAGCGCGAGCAGGCACGCCGGGAAGGCCAGGAGCGCCCAGGCGCGGCGCGCGCCGAGCAGGGCGCTGGTGGCGAGGCGGGCGATCGTGAGGTTCATGAGGCCACCAGGTAGGCGAAGACGGATTCGAGCGACTCGTCGGTCGGGGTCAGCTCGTGGAGGGTGATGCCGGCGTCGCGGGCCCAGCCGGGCAGGTGCGCGGCGAATGCGCCGAGGTCCACGACCTCGACGGCCAGCCCGCCGCGCGGCGCGATCGAGACGCCGTGGACGCTCGGCGCGCCGATGAGGATCGCGGCGAGGCGGCGGTCGTCGCTGCTGCTCACCTGGTAGTGGACGGGCCGGTCGGTCATGAGCCGCCGGATCGCGGTGAAGTCACCGGAGGCGGCGTGCCGCCCGGCGACGAGCACCTCGATGTGGCGGGCGAGCTGCTCGACCTCCTCCAGGATGTGGGAGCTGAAGAGCACGGTGCGCCCGTCCTGCCCCATCTGCCGCAGCAGCCGCATGAGGTGCGCGCGCTGACGCGGGTCGACGCCGTTGAAGGGCTCGTCGAGCAGCAGCACGGCGGGGTCGTGGACGAGGGCGGCGGCGAGCTTGATGCGCTGGCGCATGCCCTTGGAGTAGGTGCCGATCTTGCGGCCGGCGGGCTCGACCATCTCGACGGTCGCCAGGGCCCGCTCGGCGGCGGCGCCGGGGTCGGGCAGCTTCTGCAGCTCGGCGTTGGCCTGCACGAAGCGTCGCCCCGTGAGGTAGCCGAAGCTGATCTCCCGCTCGGGCACGAGACCGATGCGGGCGTAGACGTCGGTGTGCCGCCACACCGGCTCGCCGTCGAGGGTGACGCGCCCGGAGCTGGGCGGCAGGAAGCCCGACATCATCGCCAGCAGCGTCGTCTTGCCGGCGCCGTTGGGCCCGAGCAGGCCGGTGACGCCGGGGCCGATGGTCATGGAGACGTCGTTGACGGCGACCACGTTGCCGAACCAGCGGGACGTGCCGTCGAGCACGAGGGCGCTCATCGGGACGCCACCGTGGCGAAACGCCGCATGAGCAGCAGCAGCCCGAGCGCCGGGATGGCCAGCGCGACGGCGATGAACCCGAGGCCGCCGAGCACACCGCTCGGGGCGATCGCGACCACGACGGAGTCGTCGAGCAGGTGCGCGATGGACGTGTAGATCGTGTAGGGCGAGGCGAGCGCCGCGAGCTGGGCGACGAGGTCGCTGCCGCGGTCCAGCGCGAGGGCCTGCACGGCGGCCACGAATCCGGCCCCGACGACGAGCACCGCGATCGAGGCGACGACCGCGAGCCCGCGTCGGGTCGACAGCGAGCTGATGACCCCGGTGATCGCCGCGATCATCGCCGACAGCAGGAGGATCGCCAGCGCCGCCTGCCCGAAGGCCGCGCTCTGCTCGGCGACGTCCTTGCGAGCCAGCAGCGAGCCGATGTACAGCACGAGCACCGGCGCGAGCGTGAAGATCGCGATGGCCGTGGTCAGCGAGGCGAGCCGCACGCTCGCATACATCGCCGAGCTGAGCGGCCGCGCGAGATACAGCACGATCGAGCCGTGCTGCAGGTCGCGGGAGAAGAGCACGGGCGCCTGAGCCGCGGCGTAGATGCTGATGAAGAGCTGCGCGACGTCGTTGGGGTAGGCCGCGTAGCCGACGGGCAGCTCGGCGCCGATCATGGCGACGACGCCGACCATGACGGCGGCGGGCACGAGTGAGAAGCCGAGCAGCGCGAAGGGCAGGACCTTGGAGCGCCCCGTCCGCCCGAGCCCGTAGGCGTGCCGCAGGCCCGTGACGTAGAGCGCCCGGGCGATCGCGGCGGAGCCGAGCCGCGGCCCGTCGTAGCCGCGATAGCCGAGGTCGTGGATGACGCTCGCCGGGCGGGGCGAGGGTGCGGCGGGCGTGGTCACGAGACCTCCTGGGCGGGGGCCGGCGCGCCGGACGCGCTGGTGGCAGCGGCGCTCGGGGCGGCGGGCGAGTCGGCGAAGACGTCTTCGAGGCGGCGGTGGTCGGCCTGCATCCGCACGAGGCCGACGTCGAGGTCGGCGGCGCAGTCGCGGACGAGGTCGTGGACGGGCACGTCGTCGGCGGCGGGCTCGAGCCGCAGCAGCGGGCCCGCGGGCCGCACCTCCAGGCCGGCGCGGGCGAGGGCGGCGCCCATCGCGTCGCGTTCGGCGGCGCCGCCGAGGACCTCGACGAGCAGCGCGCCGGTGCCGGCGAGGAAGTCGGTCGTCGCGGACGAGCGCAGCAGGTGGCCGCCGTCGAGGACGACGACGTGGTCGCTGACCTTTTCTAGCTCCCCCAGCAGGTGGGAGGTGACGACGACGGCGATCCCGAAGTCGTGCCCGATGCGGCGCACGAGCCGCAGCATGTCGTCGCGGGCCGCCGGGTCCAGGCCGTTGGTCGGCTCGTCGAGGAAGACCAGCCGCGGGTCGTGCACGAGGGCCTGCGCGAGCTTGGCGCGCTGCTTCATGCCGGTGGAGTAGCCGCCCATCGGCCGGTAGCGCTCCTCGGCGAGCCCCACGTGCCGCAGCACGTCGGCGGCGCGTTCGCGGGCGACGGTCGCCGGCAGCCCCGACATCCGCCCCAGGTGCACGACGAAGTCGCTGGCGCTGACGTCGGGCGGCAGCACGTCGTTCTCCGGCATGTAGCCGACGACCTCGCGGATCCGCGCGGAGTCGCCGGCGATGTCGTGGCCCAGCACGCGGGCGCCACCGGAGGTGGGGCGCAGCAGGCCGAGCAGGATCTTGATGAGTGTGGACTTGCCGGCGCCGTTGGCGCCGACGAGCCCGGTCACCCCCTCGCCGATCGTGACGTCGAGGTCGCGCAGTGCGACGACTCTCCCGAAGTCCATGGTCAGAGCTGATGTCTGCACGACGACCCCGCCCGGCGTCCCCACGCCTGCGGTGCCGCTCTCGTGCTGTCCCCTTGGCACCCGGCCAGCGTAACCCCGCTCCTCGCGCCGACCGCGGACCGACCGCGCAGGTCAGGGTCACGTCAGGGGCGCCCCTGGGGCGGGCATGGTGCGGGCATGGTGCGGGC
>JAVTVZ010000166.1:25731-32673 GCA_032229625.1 Dermatophilaceae bacterium
GGGGCGGGCGTGGCGCGAGGGCCGGCAATGACGGGGTGCACGAGGCGGTCGGCGGCAGGTGCCGACCGACCCGGTCGCCGGGCCCCGCGCGGCTCAGGCCGGCGTGACCTCCAGGACGAGGTCGCGCACGGCATACCCGCTGATCAGCTCGTCCCACTCGAGGCGCGGCGTCGACGTCAGCCGCACGGGCAGGGCGAGGAGCCGAGTGAGGAAGACGTCGGATTCCTGGATCGCCATGGCGTTGCCGGGGCAGCGGTGGTTGCCGTCGCCGAAGGACAGCGCCTCGGCGCGCACCCCCGCGGCGACCTCGCGGTGCGGGCACAGGCGCAGCGGGTCGGGCCCGACGGCGTCCTCGTCGGCGTTGCCGCCGCGGATCGCCAGGTCCAGGCGCGCCCCGGCGGGGATCGTCACCTGCCCGCCGCCCTCGCCGCCCTCGCTGTCGCTGGCGCTGTCGATGTCGATGTCGATGGTCAGTGGCGCGGTGGTGCGCCGATAGAGGTGTCCGACGACCGGCTCGAGCCGCAGGATCTCGTGCAGGATCCGGTAGCGGGTGGCCTGGTCGCCCCCCAGATACTCCTCGCGGGTGGCGGCGTCGCCGAGCAGGTGCCACGTCGCCATCGAGATGTATTCGCGCGTCGTGATCATGCCCGCCGCGCCGTAGGTGACGCACTCGATGAGGATCTCCTCGTCGCTGTAGCCGGAGGCCAGCAGGTGGGAGATGACGTCCTGCTCCGGCTGCGCGCGCCGGGCGGCGATCGCGGGCGCGACGTCGTGGCGGCGGAAGGCGAAGAGCGGCGTCATCATGCCGATCCCGCGCACCAGCGAGACGAGCCGCTCGAAGCGCGAGGTCGGCTCCGTGGCCGGTGGGGTCCGCTCGAAGAACGCCGACAGGCGCCGGGCCATCGCGTCGGGGTCGGAGGCGGTCAGGCCCACGACCTGCGCGGCGACGTCCACGGCATACCGCATGGTCACGGCGGGCAGGTCGGTGCGCCCCGGGCGGGCGATGTCGGCGACGAGCGCGTCGGCGCGCCGCTCCATGAGCTCGCGGTAGCGCCGATCGACGGTGGCGGGGGCGAAGTAGCGGGCGATCGCGCGGCGCTGCGCCCGGTGCTCGTCGCCGTCGGCGTAGAGGACCGGCGGGCGCGCGCCGCGGCTGTTGCGGCGCACGCTCTCGGCGGCGAAGCCGGCCTGCGTGACGTCGCCCGAGCGCAGCACCTGGCGGACCGCGTCGTGGGAGCGCACGTGCCAGGTGCCGCCGATGAGCTCGACGGCCGGCCTGGCCGCGTCGTCCCCGCGCGACGTCTTGCGTGTGCCGTGCGGCACCGGGCAGCCGGTGGCCTGCGTCATCGTGGCTCCTTCCGCTCGCGGCCGGGCGGCGCGCGCCGGCGCCCCGGCGTCCCGACCCGTGGTCACCCCTCATCGTGCGCCGTGGACACGGTCGGCACCCGTCGGGGCGTCCGCGTCACCCGTCCGGCAGTCCGAGAGGCGTGGGTGTCGCCCACATTCTCGCAGGTCACGGCGGTACGGCCGGGGCGGATGCGGGAGTGTGGCCGACGCGACAGGCCGCGGCGGCCGGTCCCGCGTGACGCCGCCGGCGACGCTTCGAAGTTGACGCATCACCTAGAGGCGTAGGATGGGGGGATGGCGACGGGTGGGACGAGCACGGCGGGGGGCCCCGGAGTGGATGCGGCGGCGCAGGAGCTGTGGCTCGACGCGGACCAGCAGCGACTGTGGCGGGCGTGGCTGCACGTCAACGTGCGGCTCGGCGCGGTGCTCGCGCGGCAGATGCAGTCGGACACGGGGCTCTCGATGCCCGACTTCGAGGTGCTCGTGCTGCTCACCGACGACGACGCCGAGAGCATCCGCGTCAGCGACCTCGCCAAGGGCCTGCAATGGGAGCGCAGCCGGCTGTCGCATCACCTCACCCGCATGGAGAAGCGCGGGCTCGTGCGTCGCGCCGAGTGCCCAGAGGACGGGCGCGGCGCCATCGTGCTGCTCACGCCCGGCGGTCGGCGCGCCATCGAGGAGGCCGCGCCGGCGCACGTCCGGCTCGTGCGGGCGCTCTTCGTCGACCGACTCGACGCGAGGGACGCCGCCGACCTCGAGCGCGTGCTCGGCGTGCTGCTCGCCGGGCTCGAGGACCAGCCGCAGCCGTAGCCGCAGCCCCGGCGCGCGCCTTCGCCCTCGTCGACCTGGCGGGCCCGGTCCGGCCTCCTGGGCACCGGCGAGCTCCTGTGCCCTGGCGAGCGCAGGTCAGTGCGTGACCGACGGCTCGTCGGGCGTCGACAGCGTCAGCACGCAGCGCTCGATGAGCGCGTGACCGTTGATGCGGTCCTCCAGGGCCTGCAGCCGCACGGCCAGCACCGACTCGGGGTCGTCCTCGGACAGGTCGACGGCGGCGATCATGAGGATGCGCGACGGCCCGACCCACTCCAGGTGCAGCAGCGTCACGCGGTCGACCTCGGGATAGGCCAGCAGCGACGCGAGCGCCTGCGCGCGCAGCGCCGGCCGCACGGCCTGCCCGACGAGGAACTGCCCGTTGCGCACGATGAGGATGAGCGCGACGACCCCGAGCAGCACGCCGACGAGGATCGACCCGATCGCGTCGTAGACCGCGTCACCCGTGATCTCGTGGGCGAGGATGCCGCCGGCCGCGAGCAGGATGCCGAGCAGCGCCGAGGCGTCCTCGAAGAAGACCGATCGCAGCGTCGTCTCCGACGTGCCGAGCACGAAGCGCAGCGGGTGCATGCCGTAACGCCGCGCCTGCGTGCGGGTCTGGCGGGCGGCCTGCGCGAACGACGTGCCCTCGAGCACGAACGCGATCGCCAGCACGACATACGCGATGACGTAGTCCGTCTCCTCCTCCGGCGCCCCGAGCTGGGCGATGCCGTGGCTGATGGAGACGATCGACCCGGCCGTGAAGAGCCCGAACGCCGCGATCATCGCCCACACGTAGGCCTCGCGGCCGTAGCCGAAGGGGTGGCGGACGTCGCGCGGCTTCTCGCTGCGGCGCTCGGCGACGAGCAGGAAGATCTCGTTGCCCGTGTCGGCCCACGAGTGCGCCGCCTCGGCGACCATCGACGCCGACCCGGTGATGACGGCGGCGACGGTCTTGGCGACGGCGATGAGGGCGTTGGCGGCGAGCGCGACGAGGACGGTCAGCAGGCCCTCCCCGCCGGGGGGCGGGCTCGCGGGCGGGATCGGCAGCGCGCCCGTCGGCGCGTGCGGCCAGGCGTGCGGGTCGCGATCCGGCCGCACCGAGCCGGGGTCGCCCGGGGCTCCGTCGGGGCGGTCGGGGTCGTCGCCTCGGTCGGGGTCGTCGTTTCGGTCGGGGTCGTCGGGGCGGTCGGCCTGGTCGGGCTCGTCGGGGTGGTCGGCTGCCGGGCGGTCGCGTCCGGACCGGTCGCGGCCCTGCGGGGCCGGGGTGTCGCTCACGAGGCGATGGTAATGGCGAGCACCGACAGCATCGCCGGCCGCGGACGGGCCGTGCGGAGCCGTGCGCCCGGTGCGCGGCGTCTCTGCGTGCTCACGGTTGCGCTCTGCGCTGGGGGTTGCGGGGATAGGCGCGACCGTGGGCGCAGAGCGCGACGCCGAGCCCCGCGCCGAGCCCCGCGCCGGGGCTCGCGCCCGCGTCACTGCGCGTCGGTGACCTCGAAGACGGGGTAGCGCCCGGCGACGGCCGCGAAGTCCGCGAGCGGGCTGCCGGGGGCCACCGGGATGTGCGGGCGCCCGCCGGGCACCTGCCGCACGTAGCGCGCGAGGATCGGTGCGCGCTGCGGCGTCGGCACCTCGACGAGCCGCACCTCGCGACGCCGGCCGTGCACGATCGCGGCCCGGCCGCCCGCGGCCCGCACGTTGGCCACCCATGCGCACTCGCCGAGCATCGACACCAGGTACCAGCGCCCGCGCAGGTCGGCCATCCCCAGCGGGAAGCGCCGCGCCCGCCCCGAGCGGCGCCCCGCCACCTCGAGCGTCACCCAGCGCCGCCCGGACCAGCCCGCCGCGAACACCCGCGCCCACACCTGCGCGAGCCGCCGCGCCGCCGCGGTCCCGCGACCGCCGGGATACATCGCCCGCAGCGTCGCCGACCGGCGACTCCCGTAGCGGTACAGCACCGGTCTCACCCGCCCGTCGCGAGTCGGGTCAGGCTCGGTCCCGACGTGCGGGCGGTCTCGACGGCGGCCGGCACGCCGACGGCATGTCGCAGGTGGGTGCCCATGGACGACTCCCCTCAGGAGGTGGCAGGCGCGCTTCAGGAGGTGGCAGGCGCGCTGCTCGCGAGCGGCGCTCGGCGGGCGCCGGCGCTGCGTCAGGTGCGCAACAAGCAGGTGCGCGACGAACAGGTGAGACACGAGCAGGCGAGACACGATGTCTCACCTGACACACTATGTCTCATGACTGCACCGCGTCAACGGTCCACGCAGGCTCCCGACCGCGCGGCGGGCGCGACGTCGGCCCGGCAGCGGCTCGTCGACGTCGCGGTCGCGCGGATCCTGCGCGAGGGCATGACGGTGGGCCTGGAGCACCTGAGCCTGGAGCAGGTGATCGCGCAGGCCGGGGTCAGCCGCGCCACCGCCTACCGGCATTGGCCGCACAAGGCCGACTTCCTGCGCGAGGTGCTCGTCACCACCGTGCGCACCACCCGCCTCGTCGGCGAATCGCCCCGCGAGCTGCACGCGCTCGCCCAGCTCCTGCGATCCTCCGGTGACCTCCTGCGCACGGCCCAGGGGCGCCGCGACGTCGTCGTCGAGGGCCTGCGGGTCTCGGCCCAGGCGGACTACGACCGCATCGCCGGCTCGCCGCAGTGGCAGACCTACCTGGCGATCAGCGCGACCTGCCGGGGGCTGCCGCCGGGATCGCTGCGTGCTGCGGTGCGGGCCGAACTCGCCGCGACCGAGGCGGGTTTCGTCGCGCATCGTGCGGCCGTCTATGCCCGGCTGCCGGGGCTGCTCGGCTACCGGCTCACGCCGCCGCTGTCGGCGCCGCAGGGCTACCGGGTCATGGCCGGTGCCGCCGGGGCGATGATGACCGGCCTCGTCGTCGCGGCCACCGCGACCGGCGGCACCGAGTCGTCCGGCGGCAGCGAGTCGTCCGGCGGCACCGACGCGACCGGCGGCATAGACGCGCTCGGTGGCACAGACGCGCTCGGCGGCATGGACCCGTTCGGCGGCAGCGCCGGGAGCACGGTGAGGCTGGCGCCCTTCGGCTCGAGCCAGGAGGCCGACTGGTCGCTGCCCGCGTTGCACCTGGTCACGGTGTTACTCGCCCACCTGGAGCCGGATCCCGACGTCGTCTGGGACGCCGCGCGTCGGCAGGTGACCGCGGACCGGCTCGAGGAGGTCCTCACCGCCCTCGTCGCCGACCGCGCCGACCGTGCCGACCTGCGGACACCCGGGCACGCGCGCGCCTAGGGCTCGGGCTCAGTGCCGGCCCTCGTGCCGCCCGCCCTCGTGCCGCCCGCTGCCGTGCCCGGTGTCGACGGCGTCGAGCAGGCCGATGACGCGTCGCCGCAGCTGCTCGGCCGCCGCCGCGTCGTAGTCGGGCAGGCTCTCGTCCGCGAAGAGGTGCCCCGACCCGGGATAGAGGAAGAGCTTGGCGTCGTCGGCGCGGGCCACCAGCGCACGCGCCGACTCCAGGTCGCCCTCGTCGACGAACCACGGGTCCGCCTCCATCGCGTGCACCTGCACGGGCACCTGAAGCGGCCAGTCCCCGCCGAATTCGCCCGGCGCCGCGCACGAGTGGAAGAGGAGCGCCCCCAGCGCCGCGGGCCGCGTCTGCGCCAGATACTGCGCGGGCAGCACCCCGAGCGAGAAGCCCGCATAGACCCGCGGCCCCGGCAGCTCCTGCGCGGCCCGGGCGCCGCGCTCGACGAGCGTCGGGAAGCCGATCTCGCCCGCATAGGCGACGCCCTCGGCCAGGTCGTCGAACACCCTCCCGCCGTAGAGGTCCGGCGTGTGCACGGCGTGTCCCGCCTCGCGCAGGGCGTCGGCGAATCCCCGCACTCCGTCGGTCAATCCGTGGGCGTGGTGGAAGAGCAGTACTTCGGCCATGATGACGACCCCTTCGACTGACCGGGCGCGGCGACTCTGCGCGGCCCTGCCTTCTACTGTCGCTTGCGGTGGTCCGCGCGTGAAGGGGTCAGCGCCGATTTCTGTCGGCACGTCGTCGGCCTGCCGCCGCACGTGCCGCTCCGGCGGCGACCTGCGGGTGCCTCGTCGAGAGAACCCGCTGGTCAGGGGGTGATCGGGGTGCCGGCGGTTCGCGTGCGTCGTCCGCCGGGTGCGCGCGCCGCCGCGGCCGCCCGGTTCGCATGTCGAGAGGGGCCGGCTCAGTCGCTGAGCAGCGCCGCGAGCGTGCCCCCGAGCTCGTAGGCGGCCTGGCCGTCGGCGTCGGTGACGTCGCCGAGCACGTCGAGCACCGGCGCGGCCTGGCGTCACGGCAGCGCCGCGACGATCGAGCGCACCGCGCGGATCGCGCCCGTCGTGTCATAGCGGCCGTGGACATACAGGCCGTAGGGGATCGGCCGCGAGCGCCCGAGCCGCCCCCGCCGGAGCCGCCCGCGCCCGCCGCGCCCGCCGTGCCCGCAGCACCGGCGGAGCCGTCGTCGCCGAGCGCGCCCCCGACCTGCAAGAACGTCGAGTCGAAGAAGTGCTTGAGCGCCCCGGACATGTAGCCGAAGTTCGCGGGGGTGCCGAGCACGAGGCCGTCGGCGGCGAGCACGTCCGCGGCGGTGGCCTCGAGCGCGGGCCGGGCGAGCACCCGCACGCCCTCGATGAGGTCGTCGCCGGCGCCGGCGAGCACCGCCTGCGTGAGCGCCTGCATCGACGGCGACGGGCTGTGGTGCACGACGAGCAGGCAACGGTCGGTCATCACCGCAGCGTAGGCACCGCCCGAGGCGCGCGCCCGGCGTCCGGTCGGCGCGCATCGGGTCGGCGCGCATCG
>JAVTVZ010000166.1:32773-37959 GCA_032229625.1 Dermatophilaceae bacterium
GGTCGGCGCGCATCGGGTCGGCGCGCATCGACTCGGCGCGCATCGACTCGGCGGATCGTGTCGCGTGGCGTCGCCCGGCCTGGCTCGGGTCGCCGTGGGTCAGGACTGGTCGGTCCGCCGTCCCGTCGCCGATCGTCGGGCCAGTCGCGCTGGTGCCGTAAGTCGCTCGTCGAGTCGGTAGCGGCCCGTGGCGCGTCGTCGTGGGCCAGACTGTCGCGGGTGCGAGCCAAACCGCTGGTAGCAGGTGCCCTGGCGATCCTGGTGGCCGTGGCCATCGCGGCGGGCGGTTGGTGGGTCTCGGGGCGCTTCGCGCAGCGGGTCGCGCTGGCC
This sequence comes from Dermatophilaceae bacterium, assembly GCA_032229625.1. Classification (GTDB taxonomy): domain Bacteria; phylum Actinomycetota; class Actinomycetes; order Actinomycetales; family Dermatophilaceae; genus Kineosphaera. The sequence goes on from JAVTVZ010000166.1 coordinate 33,104, forward strand.
TCGGGCGTGGCCGACCAGGTCGCCGCCGCCCTGCAGGCCGGGCAGGTGCCGGCGGTCGCGGTCGCCGGGGCCGCCGCGCCGCCCGCGGAGCTGGACGCCGTGCTCGAGGGCATGGGCACGATCCCGCACACGGTCTGGGTCGCCTCGCTCGGACTGACCGACGGCGGTGACGCCCTCGACGTCGGGCTGCGGCACAGCTGGCGGGTGCAGCCGGACAAGGCGCCGTGGGTCTACGAGACGACGGGGCGGCTGCGCTGGGACGGGCGCGCGTGGGCGCTCGCGTGGGACCCGGCGATGCTCGCGCCCGGGCTCACCGAGGATCAACGCCTGCGGGCGCTGCGGCTGGCGCCGACCCGCGGGGCGATCGTCGGCTCGGACGGCGCGACGTTCGCGCCGGATCAGGCGCCGGCCCGGCCGCTGCTCGGCGTCGTCGGCGCCGCGACCCAGGCGCAGGTCGACGCCTCCGGTGGGCGGGTCCGTCTCGGCGACACCGTCGGTCTGACCGGGCTGCAGGCCGCCCAGGACGAGCGACTGGCCGGCACCCCCGGCTACGTCGTGCAGGCCGTCGGGCCGGGCGACGCGACGCGCGACCTGACCCGCGTCGCCCCGGTCGCGGGCGAGCCGCTGGCCGTCTCGCTGTCGGCGCGCGTGCAGCGGGCCGCGGAGCAGACCCTGGCCAGGGTCGGGCCGCCGGCGGCGATCGTCGCGATCCGCCCCAGCGACGCGACCGTGCGCGCGGCCGCGAGCGGCCCCGGGAGCCAGGGGTATTCGACGGCGACGCGGGGGCAGTACGCGCCCGGGTCGACCTTCAAGGTCGTCACGTCCGAGGCGCTGCTGGCCGGGGGGCTGACGCCGGATTCGACGGTCGAGTGCACGCCGACGGCGACCGTCGACGGGCGCGGCTTCACCAACTACAGCGACTATCCGGCTTCCGCCCTGGGCCGGGTCGCGCTGCGCGTCGCGATCGCGCAGTCGTGCAACACCGCGATGATCAACGCCCGCGACATCGCCGCCCCGAGCGCGCTGACCGCCGCCGCAGAGGTGCTCGGCCTGACCGGCGACCCCGAGCTCGGCGTCCCGGCCTACCTCGGCAGCGTGCCGACCGGCGTCGGCGCGACCGAGCACGCCGCCGGGCTCATCGGTCAGGGGCAGGTGCTCGCGTCGCCGCTGGGCATGGCGACCGTCGCGGCGTCCGTCGCCGCCGGCCGGACCGTCGCGCCAATCGTCGTGCTCGACGGCGTGCTCGACGGCGCGGGCGGCGACGCGGGCGGCGACGGAGCCTCGTCGGCCGCGAGCCCGGTGGCCTCGTCCGGCGCGTGGTCCGGCGCGACCGCGGGTCCGGGCGCGCCGGCCGAGGTCCCGCACGCCGACGAACTGCGCGAACTCATGCGCGGCGTCGTCACCGACGGCAGCGCGAGCTTCCTCGCCGACGTGCCCGGCGCCCCCGTGCTCGCCAAGACCGGGACCGCGGAATACGGCACCGACACCCCGCCGCGCGCCCACGCCTGGATGATCGCCGTGCACGGCGACCTGGCCGTGAGCGTCTTCGTCGAGGACGGCGTCAGCGGCTCCAAGACCGCCGGCCCGCTGCTCGAGACGTTCCTGCGCGCGGCGAGCTGAGCCCACGCGGCTCGCAGCATCTCTGCGCACGGCCTCGGCGCACCGGTCGCCGTGCAGACACGCTGGTGATCGCCGGCGTGTCCGTTCGTCGTCGCGTTCGCCGACAGCTTCGGCGACACGTGCGGCGACAGGGCGCAGAGGTACGTACGGGCCGAGACCCGTGAACTGCGCGCCGACCCCGGGGCCACTCCCAGGTGGTAGGCGAGAGGCCCGCCGCCGGCCGAGCCGCGGCGCCGGGCGTCACCCGCCGAAGGCGAGCAGCGCGGCGATCACGAGCATCGTCACGCCGACGAGGACGTCGAGGATCTGCCACGTGCGCGGGTGCGCGAGGCGCGGGGCGAGGGCGCGCGCGCCCAGGCCCAGCAGTGCGAACCACGCCGCGCTGGCGACCGTCGCGCCGAGGGCGAACCACCAGCGGCCTTGCGGGCCATGCTGATTGGCGATGCTGCCGAGCATGATGACGGTGTCGAGGTAGACGTGGGGGTTGAGCCATGTCAGCGCCAGCGCCGTGACGGCGACCGAGCCGGCACCGACCGGCTCCGCGGCCCGCAGTCCGCTCGCGTGCCGCGCGGCGAGCAGGCTGCGCACGCCGAACCACACGAGGTAGGCCGCGCCGGCATACCGCAGCACGTCCAGAGCCGCCGGGTGCAGCCCGGCGATGACGCCGACCCCGACGACCCCGGTGAGGATGAGTAGCACGTCGCTGAGCGCGCAGATCGCGATGACGACGCCGATGTGTTCGCGCCGCAGGCCCTGGCGCAGCACGAACGCGTTCTGCGCGCCGATCGCGATGATGAGCGACGCGCCGGTCGCGGCCCCGGCCAGCAGCGTGGCCGTCACGGTGGTCGCGTCCATCACGCACCTGCCACGCGGTCGCAGGAGCCGCCGGTCCGGCGGTCGCCGGTGTCGCGGACCCGTGGGGGGATCGGTGCGCAGGTCGGTGCCGCGGGCGGGGCGATGAGGGTGGTCGCGAGTGAGGTCATGTCGTCGACGCTACGGACGCCGAGTCGTGAAGGCCAGCGAATGATTCTGGGGGATCCTTAGAATCACTTCATGCATCCCGATCAACTGGCGGCGCTCGTCGCGGTCGTCGAGACCGGCTCGTTCGAGGCCGCCGCCCGCGACCTGCACATCACGCCGTCGGCCGTCAGCCAGCGGATCAAGGCGCTCGAACGGCACTGGGGCACAGTGCTCGTCGTGCGAGCCGGCCCGTGCCGAGCGACCCGCGAGGGCGACGTGCTGCTGCGGCTCGCGCGGCAGGTCCAGGAGTTGCACGCCGACGCCGCCGCCCAGCTCGACCCCGCCGACACCGAGCGCCGCCGGCTCGCGATCGTCGTCAACGCCGACTCCCTCGCCACCTGGTTCACCGACGTGCTCGCCGAAGCCGCGACCTGGCACGACTGCACGATCGAGCTGCTCATCGAGCTGGAGGACCACGGCACCGACCACCTGCGCACCGGCGCGGCCGTCGGCGCCGTCACCTCCGACCCCTCGCCGGTGCCGGGCTGCGCGGTCGTGCCGCTGGGGGTCATGCGATACCTGCCGGTGTGCAGGCCCGAGCTGAGGGACCGTCATCTCGCGGAGGACGGTGACGGTCGTAGCCGTAGGGGGAGTCGTAGTCGTAGTCGTAGTGACGCTCGTAGTGGCGGTCGTGACGGCGGCTCCGCTGCCGGTCCGCCCGTCGACTGGGCCACGCTGCCTGCGCTGCGCTTCAGCGCGGGCGACGACCTGCAGCACCGGTATCTGCGCGGGCTCGGCCCGGGCGCGGGCGGTGGGATCGTGCGGCCGCAGGTCGAGCACGTCATCCCCTCCTCGCAGGGCTTCGCGGCGGCCATCGACGCCGGGCTCGGCTGGGGCCTGCTGCCCGAGCTGCAGGTCGGCGACCGGCTCCGCCGCGGCGACCTCGTGCGGCTGCCCGGGCGCGGCGGCGCGAGCGACCACGTCGACGTGCGGCTCTCCTGGCAGAGCTGGCGGCTCGGCTCGCAGCGCACGACCCGCCTGACCGCCGCCGTCCGGCACGCGGCTGCCATCGCGCTGCGACCGGCGTAGGGGTTCGCGCTATATGACACGTGATCGACGCGCCGCGCGGCCGCCGCGGCTCACTTTCGAGCACGCGGCGACCGCGCAGCGGGCAGCTCAGGCGGCGATGAACGCCGAGAGCGCGGCGGTGTCGACGTCGCTCAGCGGGTCGACGCGGCCGCGGCTGACGAGCTGGGTGACCGTGCCGTCGACAGCTGCCTGGGCCCACGCGGCGCGGTGGTCCAGGCCGAGGTGCGGCAGGCCGGGCAGGAAGACGCAGCCTGAGGCCGTGTCGAATTCGGGGTCGGAGGGGATCGTGTGCGACGGCGGGTGCAGCACGACGAGACCGTGCGGGCGCTGGTCGGCCAGTGCCCCGGGCCGCAGCGCGTCGCGGCCGAGCGCGCGCCCGGCGGCGGTGATGATGCCGACGGCCTGGGGGTGTGGGCGCTCGGTCATGTCGTCGTGGACCGCATAGATCGTGCTCGTCGGCAGCAGCCCCGGCACGGCCGCCATGCGCACGGCCAGCACGAGGAACTTCGCCCATTCGACGGTGTTGACCGGCCAGCGGCCCAGCAGCAGGAAGCCCCCGAGCGTGCCGCCGGACTCCAGGGCGGCGATCTCGACGTCGTGACCGCGCCGCTGTGGATCAGGCTGCTGCGGCTCAGGCTGCTGCCGACCGGGGAGGTGTCGACCGTCGTCGTGGGGCTCGTGAGGCTGCGGACCGTCGTCCTCGCGCCCGCCGTGATCGTTGCGTGGTGTGTCGCTCATGATCGGACTCCCGCCTTCCCTGGTGCTGACCGACTGCGTGCGGATGAACTCCCTGCGTGACTCGAGTGACCGGACTGGCTGTGGTCGAGGTGGAGACGACCGACGGCGACGACTTGCTGTCGTCGACGACTCCTGCGCGCGGTGTGCGGCAGATCGCCAGGATGAGGGGCGGATTCGGCTCTCGGCAACCCCTGAGCGGTCACGAATCGGCGGCGACCGCGATCGCCCGCGGTCGTGTGGTCACGATCACCTCACCTAGCGTGGCCAGGCATGACGCGAATCACCGACCGACGACCGCAGGCCGCCATCGGCCTGATCGCCCTCTGCGCGCTGGCCCTCGCGGGCTGCGGCGGATCCGACCCCGAGCCGGCGCAGGCGCCGACGACCACCACCGCGGCGGCCACGACGACGGCTGCCGCGACCACCGACGCGACGACCGACGCGACGAC
>JAVTVZ010000166.1:38059-39515 GCA_032229625.1 Dermatophilaceae bacterium
ACCGACGCGACGACCGACGCGACGACGACGGATGCCGCGGCTGCCACGACTCCGGCCGGGACCGGCGCGACGACGGCCGGCGGCGCCTACCGCGGCGGTGCTTGCACCGGCACCGTCGGCGCCGTCAGCGTCGACCGCGACGTCGTCGTGCGCTCCGGCGCGACGTGCGTCCTGCAGGGCACGCGCGTCGACGGCAACGTCAAGGTCGAGTCCGGCGGCACCGCCCGCCTCGTCGACGCCCGCATCGACGGTGACGTGCAGGGCGAGCGCCACCGCGACGTCCGCGTCACCGGCGGCAGCGTCGACGGCAACATCCAGCTCGAGCGCGGCGGCACCGCGACCGTCGAGCGCGTGCGCATCGACGGCGACCTGCAGGCCGAGCGCAACTCCGGTGCGCAGCGATTCACCGGCAACACCATCGACGGCAACCTGCAGTGCCAGGGCAGCACCCCCGCCCCGACCGGCTCCGGCAACACCGTCAAGGGCAGCGCCGAAGGCCAGTGCGCCCGCCTGTGACCCCCGGGGCGCGGCCCGCGCAGTGAGCCGCGGGCCGCGCACCCCTCGGGCAGGCTCACCGGCGCCGGTAGGGGGAGTGGCCGGGCCGGGCGGATCCGGGCGTCGGCGGCGGGCATGATCGGGCGCCGGCTCACGGGTGCTCGGGCCGCCGGGCGGTCGCCGTCCCGGGTCGGCCCGGCTCGCCCGACGCCGCGGCCGACGGGGTGCGGGGCGGCGTCGGGCGAGCGCGGGCGGCGACCCGCTGTCGAGCCCCGGTCCAGGGTCTGCGGACGCCGCGTCGGCGGGCCGGGGAGGAGCCGGCGGGAGGGCCGTCGGGCGCCCACCCACACGCCGGTGGCGCACAGTCCGATCACCTAGCTTGTGGCGCAACGCGATCGGAGGTGCCCCTGTGAACAAGACGGATCTCGTCGACGAGCTCGCACTGCGACTGGGGAGCAAGCGACAGGCCGAACTGGCTGTGGAGACCGTGACCGACCTCATCATCCGATGGGTCGCTGACGGTAAGGACGTGCGCGTCCACGGGTTCGGTGTGTTCGAGCGGGCCAACCGCTCGGCCCGCCGCGGGCGCAACCCACGGACCAACGCGGACGTGCCCATCCCGCCCGTCGCGGTCCCCCGTTTCCGCCCGAGTGAGACGTTCCGGCATTACGTCGCCGAGCCCGAGTCGCTGCCGCGCGGTCGCCCGGCGGCGCGTCGGCGCGCGACCCGGCCGGTGGAGGAGAGCGCCTGAGGGCGCCGCTCATGTGAGCCGACCGACGGATGAGTTCCTTACTCTTTCAATCAAACTCATCACCGTCGGGAGTTCGCAATCCGAAGGCCTCGGACGCTGTGCGTCCGGGGCCTCGTCATGTCCGGCGTCGGCAGGAAGGTCGACCGGGCGGGCCGGGGAGTCGCGTCGAACCGGCGCCCCGGGGTCGTCGCGGCGGGGTGTGGCGGTGGG
>JAVTVZ010000167.1:0-4058 GCA_032229625.1 Dermatophilaceae bacterium
CTAGACTCGGCCGACATGAGCAAGGTCCTGTCCGCAGTCGCCTGGCCGTACGCCAACGGCCCACGTCACATCGGTCACGTCGCCGGTTTCGGCGTGCCCTCCGACGTCTTCAGTCGGTATATGCGGATGGCCGGGCACGACGTGCTCATGGTCAGCGGCACCGACGAGCACGGCACCCCGATCCTCGTCGCCGCCGATGCCGCGGGGGTCACGCCGCAGCAGCTCGCGGACACCAACAACCGGATCATCGTCGAGGATCTCGTTGCCCTCGGGCTGTCCTACGACCTCTTCACGCGCACGACGACGCGCAACCACTACGCGGTGGTGCAGGAGCTCTTCCGGGTCGTCCACGCCAACGGCTACATGGTGCAGCGCACGACGCACGGCGCGATCAGCCCGAGCACGGGCCGCACCCTGCCGGACCGGTACATCGAGGGCACGTGCCCGATCTGCGGCTTCCCCGACGCGCGCGGCGACCAGTGCGACAACTGCGGCAACCAGCTCGACCCGACCGACCTCATCGACCCGCGCAGCAAGATCAACGGCGAGAGGCCCGAATTCGTCGAGAGCGAGCACTTCTTCCTCGATCTGCCGGCGCTGGCCGACGCGCTGGGCAAGTTCATCGCCGACCGCGACGCCAGCGGGCTGTGGCGGCCCAACGTCATACGCTTCAGCCAGGGGCTCCTGGCCGACATGAAGCCCCGCGCGATGACCCGCGACATCGACTGGGGCATCCCGATCCCGCTCGACGGGTGGCGCGACGAGCCGACGAAGCGGCTGTACGTGTGGTTCGACGCCGTCATCGGCTACCTGTCGGCGTCCATCGAGTGGGCCCGCCGCCTCGGGGCGCCGGAGCGCTGGCGCGAGTGGTGGAACGACCCCGCGATGGAGTCGTACTACTTCCAGGGCAAGGACAACATCACGTTCCACTCCCAGATCTGGCCCGCCGAGTTGCTGGGCTACCGCGGCGACGGCGACAAGGGCGGCCTGCCCGGCTCGTATGGCGAGCTGCAGCTGCCGACGCAGGTCGTGGCCAGCGAGTTCATGACGATGGAGGGCAAGCAGTTCAGCTCCAGCCGCGGCGTCGTCATCTACGTGCGCGACATGCTCAGCCGCTACCAGCCCGACGCGCTGCGCTACTTCATCTGCGCGGCCGGGCCCGAGAGCAGTGACTCCGACTTCACGTGGGCCGAGTTCGTCACCCGCACCAACTCCGAGCTCGTCGCCGGCTGGGGCAACCTCGTCAACCGCACCGCGAGCATGATCGCGAAGAACTTCGGGCAGATCCCGCCGCGCGGGCCCCTCGAGCCGGTCGACGAGGAGATCCTCGCGGCCGTCCGCGGCGGCTTCGAGACGGTCGGCGACCTCATCGGCCGGCACCGCCAGCGTGCGGCGATCGCCGAGGCGATGCGGCTGGTCGGCGAGGTCAACGCCTACGTCTCGCGCACCGAGCCCTTTAAGCTCAAGGGCGAGGACCAGCGGACGCGGCTCGGCACGATCCTGCACGTGCTCGCGCAGTGCGTCACCGACCTCAACGTCATGCTCAGCCCCTTCCTGCCCCACAGCTCCAACGCGGTCGACGCCGTGCTCGGCGGCGACGGGCAGCTGACGCCGATGCCGCGGATCGAGGAGGTCACCGACTTCGACGACCCCGTCGAGGGGCTCGAATCGGCGGTGCCGCCCGTGCGCTCGTATCCGGTGATCACCGGCGACTACTCCGGCTTCGCGCCGTGGGCGCCGCGAGAGGTCGTCGTCGGCGCGGCGGTCGCCAAGCCCACCCCGGTCTTCGTCAAGCTCGACCCGAGCATCGTCGACGACGAGCTCGCGCGGCTGGGCAAGGGCGCCGACAGCGAGAGCGACAGCGGTGCGCAGCCCCTCGGCGACACCGGGAGCGACGCGTGAGGCGGCGTTCGCCGTGACCGGCGACGGGCCGGCGACGGGGAGCGACGCGGCCGCGGGGTCGTCGGCGCGGCCCGGGCACGCGCGCGACCTGCCGCCCGACCCGCACCCGCTGCCGCTGCCGGTCGTCGACAACCACTGCCACCTCGACATGGGCCGCGACGGGCAGCCCCGCCCCGACCTGACGGCGACCCTGGCGCGGGCCGCCGCCGTCGGCGTCGACCGCGTCGTGCAGATCGGCTGCGAGCTCGAATCCGCCCGGTGGACAGCGCAGGTCGTCGACACGCACCCCGGGATGCTCGGCGGGGTCGCGTTGCACCCCAACGAGGCTCCGGCGCTGGCCGCCGCCGGCCGGCTCGACGAGGCGCTCACCGAGATCGAGCGGCTCGCCGCGGGGGAGCGCATTCGGGTCGTCGGCGAGACCGGGCTCGACTACTACCGCACCGGCCCCGAGGGCCGCGACGCCCAGCACGAGTCGTTCCGCGCCCACATCGAGATGGCCACGCGGCTCGACCGCGCCCTGCAGATCCACGACCGCGACGCCCACGAGGACGTGCTGGCGGTCCTCGCGCAGGTCGGGGCGCCGGAGCGCACCGTCATGCACTGCTTCTCCGGCGACATGGGCTTCGCGCGCGAGTGCGTGCGCCGCGGCTACCACCTGTCGTTCGCGGGCACCGTGACCTTCAAGAGCGCCCGCGCGCTGCGTGACGCCCTGTCCGTCGTGCCGCTGGAGCTGCTGCTCGTCGAGACCGACGCGCCCTACCTGACCCCCTCGCCGCACCGCGGGGCGACGAACTCGCCCTACCTCGTGCCGTTGACCGTGCGCACCATGGCCTCCGTGCTCAACGTGTCGGTGCCGACGCTGTGCGAGGCGCTCTCGGAGAATTCCGAGCGGCTCTACGGGCCCTGGTGAGCGGCCGTGTCCGCTGACGACGCACCGCCGACGACCGGCGCCCCGAGCGGCGCGGGTGTCGAGCTGCTCGGGGCCGCGCGGATCCGTGAGCTCGCGCAGAGCCTGGGGCTGCGCCCGACGAAGCAGTGGGGGCAGAACTTCGTCATCGACGCCAACACCGTGCGGCGGATCGTGCGGGCCGCGCACGTCGGCGACACCGACGACGTCGTCGAGGTCGGGCCGGGCCTGGGCTCGCTGACGCTGCCGCTGCTGGAGGCCGCGCGGTCGGTGACCGTCGTCGAGATCGACCCCGCCCTGGCCGCGCAGCTGCCCGAGACGGTCGCGCACCTGGCCCCCGGCCGGGCGGACCGGCTGCGCGTCGTCCACGGCGACGCCCTCGGCGTCACGACGCTGCCGGTCGCGCCGACCGCGCTCGTCGCGAACCTGCCCTACAACGTCTCGGTGCCGGTCATCCTGTCCTTCCTCGCGCGCTTCGAGAGCCTGCAGCGGGTGCTCGTCATGGTGCAGCTGGAGGTCGCGCAGCGGCTCGCGGCGGCGCCCGGCAGCAAGACCTACGGCGTGCCGAGCCTCAAGGCGGCGTGGTACGGGAAGGTCACGCTCGCCGGCACCGTGCCCCGCTCGGTCTTCTGGCCCGTGCCCAACGTCGACTCCGGGCTCGTCGCGCTGCAGCGGCGTGAACCCCCGGCGACGACCGCGACCCGCGACCAGGTCTTCGCGTGCATCGACGCGGCCTTCGCCCAGCGCCGCAAGACGCTGCGCGCGGCCCTCGCCGGGTGGGCCGGCGGCGCGGAGCGGGCGCAGGAGGCGCTGGTCGCGGCCGGTGTCGACCCCCGCACGCGGGGGGAGCAACTCGGCATCGAGGACTTCGCGAGGATCGCCGCCGCAGGTCAGGGCGTCGGGCGCGACCGGCATACCGGGCGCGGCGAGGGCCGCGCCGCAGAATAGGGTGGCCGGCATGCATGTTGCGGCCACCGGTGGCGTCACCGTTCGGGTGCCGGCGAAGATCAATCTCGAGTTGATCGTCGGGCCCCGACGTGAGGACGGCTATCACGGGCTGTCGACGGTCTTCCACGCCGTGGGCCTCTATGACGACGTCACGGTCCGCCCCGCCACGCAGTGGGGAGTCTCGCTCTCCGGGCCGTACGGCGGGCTCGTCCCCGCCGACGGCGACAACCTCGCGCTGCGGGCCGCGCAGCTGCTCGCCGCGCGCAGCATCGCCGACGCCGGCCGCGGCGCCCCGGTCGAC
>JAVTVZ010000167.1:4158-6153 GCA_032229625.1 Dermatophilaceae bacterium
TGGGGCCGCGCCGGTGCGACACGCCGCAGCTCGTCACCGACCCCACCGCCGGCGTCGGGCCCGTGCACATCCACATCGCCAAAGAGATCCCCGTCGCCGCCGGCATGGCCGGCGGGTCGGCCGACGCCGCCGCCGCGCTCGTCGCGTGCGACGCCCTCTGGCGCCTGGGCACCGACCGCGGGGTCCTCGACGAGCTCGCCGCGCAGCTGGGCAGCGACGTCAACTTCGCCCTCACCGGCGGCACCGCCATCGGCTCCGGGCGCGGTGAGCGGGTCGCGCCGGTCCTGGGCCGCGGGCGATATCACTGGGTGCTCGTCGTCTCCGATCAGGGGTTGTCGACCCCGTCGGTCTTCGCCGAGTGCGACCGGCTGCGCGCGCAGCGCGGCGAGAGCGACATCCCTGACCCCGAGCCGAGCCCCACGATGATGGCGGCGCTGCGCTCCGGTGACCCGCGCCAGCTCGGCGAGGCGCTGCGCAACGACCTCCAGGAGGCCGCGCTGAGCCTGCGGCCCGACCTGCAGGAGGTCCTCGATGCGGGGCTGGAGTACGGCGCGCTCGGCGGCCTGGTCTCCGGCTCGGGGCCGACGCTGGCCTTCCTCGTCGACGGCACCGAAGGGGCGCTCGACCTCGCCGTCGCGCTCACCGCCTCCGGCGTGGCCACCGACGTCAAGCGCGCGACCGGGCCCGCCCACGGCGCGCACGTGCTGTCGACTCCGCTGGCGGCCCGCTGATGGCGCACCTGCTCGGCGCCGAGGGGCTGCATCTGGAATACCCGACGCGGGTCGTCTTCGACTCCGTGACCCTCGGCATCGACGAGGGCATGCGCATCGGGGTCGTCGGCCGCAACGGCGACGGCAAGTCGACGCTGCTCGGCATGCTCGCGCAGCGCATCGAGCCCGACGCCGGGCGCGTCACGTGGCGCGGGGGCTTGCGGGTCGGGGTGCTGACGCAGACCGACGAGCTCGCCGACGACGAGACCGTCGGCCACGCCGTCGTCGGTGACCGCGACGAGCACGAATGGGCCGGCGACCCGCGGGTCCGCGACGTGCTCAGCGGCCTCGTCGGTGACCTCGACTGGTCCGCCCGCATCGGTAGCCTGAGCGGCGGCCAGCGCCGCCGCGTCGCCCTCGCCGCGCTGCTCGTGCGCGACGACGACGTGCTCATCCTCGACGAGCCGACCAACCACCTCGACGTCGAGGGCATCGTGTGGCTCGCGGGCCACCTGCGTTCGCGGTGGGCGCGCACCGCCGGCGGACTCATCCTCGTCACCCACGACCGCTGGCTGCTCGACGAGGTGTGCACGACGACGTGGGAGGTGCACGACCGGATCGTCGAGCCCTTCGAAGGCGGCTACGCGGCCTACGTGCTGCAACGGGTCGAGCGTGACCGGCAGGCCGCGGCGCTCGAGGCCAAACGCGCGAACCTCATGCGCAAGGAGCTCGCGTGGCTGCGCCGCGGGGCGCCGGCGCGCACGTCGAAGCCGAAATTCCGCATCGAGGCCGCGAACGTGCTCATCGAGGACGTGCCACCGCCACGGGACCGCGTCGAGCTGACGCGGCTGGCGACTGCGCGCCTGGGCAAGGACGTCGTCGACGTCGAGGACGTGACCGCCGGATACGGCGGCGACCCCGTGCTGCGCGACATCACGTGGCGGATCGGGCCGGGGGAGCGCACGGGCATCCTCGGCGCCAACGGCGCCGGCAAGTCGACGCTGCTCGGGCTCGTCGCCGGCACCGTCGAGCCGACGTCGGGCCGGGTCAAGCGCGGCAAGACCGTGCAGCTCGCCGTGCTCGATCAGCAGTTCTCCGCCCTGGCCTCGATCGCACACGATCGTGTGCGGGATGTGTTCGCGCGGACCCGGACGACCTTCACGATCGACGGCAAGGACTACACGCCCGCGCAGCTGCTCGAGCGGCTCGGCTTCTCCCGCGAGCACCTCTCCGCTCGCGTCGGTGAGCTCTCCGGCGGCCAGCGCCGCCGCCTCCAGCTGCTGCT
>JAVTVZ010000168.1:0-6116 GCA_032229625.1 Dermatophilaceae bacterium
GTCGTCGGCGCGGTGGTCGTCGACACGGGGGTCACCTCCTCTTCGCCGCGGTCGCGGCAGGTCTTCCGGGCGGGCGGTCTCGGGGCGGTCCGGTGTGCCGGAGCCGGCCGAGGCGGTGCTGCGCTGGTCATCGAATCTCTCTTCGACCTCGCGGGCGCGCGTGCCGTCGGATGACGAAGGCCGCGGACCCTGTCGGGTCCCGCGGCCTGGAGGTGACTCTGCGTCGGCGAGCTAGCTGCTCGCCTCCGGAGATCGTCTCTGTGCCGGGTCGGAACCCTTGGACGTGCTGGTGGCGGTGGCCGCCGGGGCGGCCGGGATGCCGGCGTGGGCCGGCGCTGCGGGCATGGCGGTGCCGTCGAACGTGGCGCCGGCCGGGGTGCGGGTCGTCATGGGCGCTGCCGCGGCGACCGCGCCGCGCGTCACGCCGACGACGCCGCGCGTCACGCGGACGATGCGATCGACGCTCAGGCGCGAACCCTGGCCGAAGCGGCCCTCGACGACATCGCGCTCGACGGCGAGGCCCCCGAAGCGGACGCGCGAGGAGCTCAGCGCGGCAAAGGCCGGCGAAAAGACCCCGGAGGAGCGGCGCGACAGCCACGCGGACGCACGACGTCGCTCGACGGGCGCCGCGGGGACGCGCTTGATGGACGTCGCGATGCGATCTGTCTGGGTCATGGTCGTCACATGCCTCTCCCCCTCTCCCTCTCGGTCCGCCGGGCACCGGGCCCGCGGCTCATCGATCCTGCACTGTCTGTCGGTCCGTCTCGTCCGGGTGGCGGCCGCCGACCGCGCGCTCTCGCATGCTCACGCGCGGTGACCGGATCGATCGCCGGTGAGCTGCCGGCGACTGCCGACACCCACACCCCCGCGACCAGGACGTATTCAGGCTAGACGAGCCTGTCGCGATGGTGCAACGCATTTATTCCGAGACTTCTCACGACGACTTCTCACGACGACTTCTCGCGGTGACTTCTCGCGGTGACTTCTCGCGGTGACGTCTCACGGCCCGTCGTCGGCGGTCTCGCCCTGCAGCGCGGCGAGCACGCCGGCGCCGTAGCGGTCGAGCTTGACGGCGCCGACGCCGCTGATCGCGGCGAGCCCCGCCCGGTCGGCGGGCACGCGCTCGGCGATGGCGGCGAGCGTGGCGTCGGTGAAGACGACGAAGGCGGGCACGCGCCCGCGCTCGGCCTCGGCCTGCCGCCAGGCGTGCAGGCGGGCGTAGGTGCGCTCGTCGTAGCCCGGCGGGCAGTCCGGGCAGCGGCCGACCTTGCGGGAGGCGGCGTCGGTCAGCTCGATGCCGCAGCCGCGGCACGTCGCGGGGCGCCGGCGGGACCGGGTGGCCGCGGGGTCGGCCGGACGGTCGAGCGCGCGCGTGGGAGACGCGGCGCGGCGGTGGGTCTCGGCGTCGACCTCGTCTCCGAGGGCCGCGGGGCCGAGGATCCCGACGGCCGGGGCGAGGAAGCGCGACGGGTGGCGGTTGCCGCGGCCGCCCGCGCGGGAGCGGGCCCACGAGAGGGTGAGGTGTCGGCGGGCGCGCGTCAGACCGACATACAGCAGGCGGCGCTCCTCCTCCAGCTGCTCGGGCCCTTGCGCCATGGCGATCGGCAGGAGGCCGTCGCTGCAGCCGATGAGGAAGACCGCGTCCCACTCCAGGCCCTTGGCGGCGTGCAGGCTCGCCAGGGTCACGCCCTCGACGCGCGGGGCGTGCGCGGAGGCGGCCCGCTCGTCGAGTTCGGCGATCAGCTCGCGCATCCTGACCTGCGGGTTCGCCGCGACCAGGTCCTCGGCGAGGCGCACGAGGGCCTGCAGTGACTCCCACTGCTCGCGGACCGCGCCGCGGCCGGCCGGCGGCTGCGGCGACCAGCCGGCGCCGGTGAGGATGTCGCCGACGAGCCGCGGCAGCCCGGTGGTGCCGTCGTCGGCGCGCGCGGCGCCGCGCAGCAGCACGATCCCCTTGCGCACCTCGGGGCGGGCGAAGAAGCGCTCCCCGCCGCGCAGCAGGTAGGGGATCTGCGCGTCGGCGAGCGCCGTCTCGATGGCCTCGGACTGGCTGTTGGTGCGGTAGAGGACCGCGATCTGCGCGGCGGGCACGCCGCCGGCGATGAGGTCGGCGACGGCGGCCGCGGTGCCGGCGGCCTCGGCCTCGTCGTCGGGGTGGCTGCGCACCTGGACCGCCGGGCCGGCTGCGCCGACCGCCCGCAGCTCGACGCCCTGGTGGCCGGTGCGGCGCGCCCCGACGACGACGTTGGCCAGGGTGACGATCTGGGGGGTGGAGCGGTAGTTGCGCGCGAGCCGCACGGTCCGGGCCTGCGGGTAGCGCCGCGTGAAGCCGAGCAGATGCGTCGGGCTCGCGCCGGTGAAGGAGTAGATCGTCTGGGCCGGGTCGCCGACGACGCACACGTCGGACCGGTCGCCGACCCACAGGTCGAGGAGCCGCTGCTGGACGGCGTTGACGTCCTGATACTCATCGACGACGAAATGCCGGTATTGGGAGCGGATCGCGGTCGCGATCTGGCCGTTCTCGCGCAGGATGCCGACGAGCAGGAGCAGGACGTCCTCGAAGTCGATGACCCCCCGATCGGCTTTGACCTGCTCGTAGGCCTCCAGGAGCCGGGCCATCGCGACGGCGTCCATGCCCGGCGGCTCGCGCCCGGCCCGGTGCGCGGCCTCCGGATAGGTCTCGTGCGTGAGCATGCCGACCTTGGCCCACTCGACCTCGGCGGCGAGGTCTCGGACGGCGGCGCGGTCCAACCGCAGTCGCAGCGCAGCCCCGGCCTGGGAGACCAGCGCCGCCTTCTGGGCGATGACCTCGGGCGCGGCGCCACCAACGGCCTGAGGCCAGAAGTAGTGCAGTTGGCGCAGCGCGGCGGCGTGGAAGGTGCGGGCCTGCACCCCGCGCGCCCCGAGCCCGCGCAGCCGGGTGCGCATCTCCCCCGCGGCGCGGGCGGTGAACGTCACGGCGAGCACCCGCTGCGGCACGAGCACGCCGGCGGCGACGCCGTAGGCGATCCGGTGGGTGATCGCGCGCGTCTTGCCGGTGCCGGCCCCGGCGAGCACGCACATGGGGCCGAGGGGCTCGGCGGCGACCGCGCGCTGGTCGGGGTCGAGTGCGTCCAGGAGCGCGTCCGGGGACGGCGCGATGAGCGCGTCGGAGGTCATGGCGTGACGGGATCAGGCCGGTGGAACGGCAGTTCCCGCGGCGGGGCGAGAGGCTCGCCGTACCAGCTCTCGATGAGGCGGCGGGCGATGGACAACGGCCCGGGCAGGCCGAGCTCCCCGCTCGCGACGACCTCACGCAGCCGGTCGCGGGTATACCAGTCGGCCGTGACGATCTCGCCGTCGTCGAGGCGCAGCTGCGGGCTCTCGGCCCGAGCGGTATACCCGAGCATCAGCGACGCCGGGAACGGCCACGGCTGGCTGCCTGCATAGCGCACGTCGCGCACCCGCACCCCGACCTCCTCGTAGACCTCCCGCGCGACCGCCGCCTCGAGCCGTTCCCCCGGCTCGACGAAGCCGGCCAGCACGGAGCGGCGGTTCGTCGGCCACGCGGGCGCGCGGGCCAGGAGCAGCCGGTCCTCCTCGTCGGTGACGGCCATGATGACGGCCGGGTCGGTGCGCGGGTAGTGGTCGGAGCCGTCGTCCCGGCAGCGGCGCACCCACCCGGCGAGCACCGGGTCGGTCGGCGCGCCGCAGCGCGGGCAGCGGCGGTGCGTGCGATGCCACGTGCCGAGCGCCTGGGCGGTCATGAACGCCTCGGCGTGCAGCGGCGGGAGCAGGTGGCCGATGTCCCGCAGACCGACACGGCTCGGTGTCGGGGCCTGATCCGCCGACGGGTCCGCGGTCGACGGCGGGTCGGCGGGGACGGTCGGGCCGCCCGCGCGCTCGCCGACGGTCGTGCCGTCCAGGTCGTCGCCCGCGCCGCATGCGACGGCCCAGGCCGTGCCGCCATGCTCCAGGTCGCGCCCCAGGAAGATGACCAGGTCGACCCGCGGGTCGCCGGCCGGGCGCGGTCGGCGGTCCAGCGCGAGCACCGGTGCCCCCTCGCCGGTCTCGTCGACGAGCGCCCCCTGCGGGGTCCAGTCGATGACCCGGGTCGCCGGGTCGGCGAGCAGCCGCTCGCGCCAGCCGTCGTCGGCCCGCTCCTGCGCGCTGCGATCCAACTGCGCCGACCAGGGGTGGGAATCCATGAGCGCCAGCCTGACACAGGCGCCGGTGTGCTCCCCACCGCCGGCGGCGTCCTCGGCCCGGCCCGCTCCGGTGAGGCTCGGCGGCGGACGGGCGGCGGACAAGCGGCGGACGGGTTGCGGGCACGCCGCGCGATGGACGTGCGCCGCCGCGACCGCCCGATACCGTGGGGCGGTGACTCGATCGGCCAGCACTCTCGCCGCGCTCGCGGACGCCGCCGTGCCCGGGCTGCGGCCCCGGCTGGTCGAGGAACTCCTCGATCACGTCGGCGAACGCTTCCATGTCGGCTTCGTCCAGGACAGCGAGGACCGGCGCTGGGTCGTGCGGATCCCGGCCGACGCGGTGGCCGCGGCGCAGCTGGAGGAGTCGGCGGCGCTCGCGACCCTGCTGGAGGGGCGGCTGCCCTTCGACGTGCCACAGAGCGCGGGGGTGGCGGGGCTGCGGGACGGGCGGCGCGCGGTCGTCTACCGGCTGATCCCGGGTCGGTGCGTCAGCTTCGCGCTGCTGCCCGGCGGGCCTGGCCTGACAGTGACGATCGCGCAGGCGATCGCGGCGGTGCACAACGTCGATCGGGGGCTCTTCGAGGAGGCGGGTGTGCCGGCCTACGAGGCCGACGATCTGCGCCGGCGTCGGCAGGCCGACCTCGATCGGGGCGCCGCCACCGGGCTGGTGCCCAACGGGCTGTTGTCGCGGTGGGAGCGGATGCTCGACGACGTGGCGTGGTGGCGCTTCGCGCCGACGCCGGTGCACGGGCGACTCGAGGACGATCACGTGCTGCTGCGGTTCGACGACCCGGGCGACTGCGGCAGCGGGCGGGTCGTCGGGATGACGGGCTGGGAGCACGCTCAGATCGGGGACCCGGCCGAGGACCTGGCCGCGCTGCTGGCCCAGGCGAGCCCGGATGCGCGGGCCGCCGCGCTGAGCGCCTACGCGCAGGCCCGCACGGAGCCACCGGACCCGCACCTGGCCGACCGGGCCGGCCTGCTGGCCGAGCTGGAGTGTCTCAACGAGCTGCTGACCGCGCGTCGGCTCGGGGATCGTCGTCACCTGACGCAGGCCACCGAGGCCCTGCGTCGACTCGACGACGTCGTCTCCCACGGGCGCGGCAGCGGCAACCGCAGCGGCACGCCGATCGACCAGGTGCCGGTCGACTTCACGCCCACGCCCGCCGGCGAGGATCTCTATCACGCCGGGACGCCTGCCGCGAGCATCACCGTCGAGCAGGCGGACCCGCCGGCGGCGCACGTCGACCGTCCCGCGGCGCGGGACGATCGTCTCGAGCCCGGTGACACGGGGTCGGTGGACACGGGGTCGGTGGACGCGGGCACGGTGGATGCGGGCTCGGCGGACGCGAGGTCGGTGGACGCGAGGTCGGTGGACGCGAGGTCGGTGGAGGCGGACGAGGGCACCGCTGCGGGCCGCGAGCCTCTGGGCCGTGGCGACGGCCCCGTCGTCGACGTCGCGCCGACGGCGCCATCCCTGGACGTCTCCGCGTCGCAGGTGTCGCACGATGCGCTGCAGGAGGCGGCGGCCCTCGGTGAGCCGGGTTCGTCCCGCGCGGCCCCGCAGGAGACGCGCGGTACCGGTCCTGACGCGCCGACTCGCGAGGCGGACGCCAATGAGCCGTCAACCCGCGAATCGACCGCCACCTGGGGACCGGAATCACACGCGGGTGGCGCGCGGGTGCCGACAGGCGGCACGGATCGCCCCGATGGCACCGATGGCACCGATGGCACCGATGGCACCGACAGCGTGCGCGGCACGGACGATGCCGGTCGGTGGGCGTCGCCCCCGTCCGAGCGGGTCGTCGACGACCGTGCTGATGGCGGCAGTGCCGACGACCGGACGACGGACGAACGCAGCGCCCCCCACCGGGCTGCTGACGCACGGAAGTCCCCCCGCCGGACCGCCGACGACCGCAGTGCCGACGA
>JAVTVZ010000169.1:0-6094 GCA_032229625.1 Dermatophilaceae bacterium
GGACGGGCGAGCGACAGAGGGACTTCCATGACCATTTCACGCAGGACCATGACGACGAGGTCTGCGATGGGTGCGGCGCTGCTGGCGCCCGTGCTCCTCCTGGCCGCGTGCAGCGGCTCCTCCGACGGCGGCGCGCAGGCGACGGACGCCGCCAAGGGCGCCGCGACGAGCGCCGCCTCGAGCGCGGCGAAGGCCACCACCGGCGGCGGCCAGCAGACCGCGACGCCGCAGCGCGACGCGACCAAGGACGTCACGATCGACAAGTGCGCACTCGAGTCCGGCACCGCGCAGGTCGAGGCGACGGTCACCAACAGCGGCAAGCAGGCGGAGAACTACGTCATCGCCGTCGAGGTGCAGCAGGGCGGCAAGCGCGTCGACGGCGTCGCGCTGCTCGCCACGTCCGTCGCCGCCGGCAAGACCCAGAAGACCTCGATGGGCGGCACGAAGAGCGACCTCAAGGGCGCCATCACCTGCAAGGTCGGCAGCGTCCAGACGATGGGCGGCTGAGCGGACCGCAGCGAGTCACCAGACCCGCCACCGACGCGCCGAGGGCCCCGCGGCCGACCTGGTCGCGGGGCCCTCGCGGGTGGCGCCCACCTGTGACTTCCCACCTGTGACGTCCAACCTGTGGGCGACGACCGCTCACGTCGCCGACGGCGGGGCCGATGCAGTCGACGGCGAGCGGCCACGGACGGCCGCGGCGCCCCGGCCGCGCAGCAGACGCGCCGCCGGCCCGGCACAGACATCGGAGGTCGACCGTGCCCGCTGCCCGTCCCCAGCACAGCCCCGCCATCACCCGCCCCAGCCGGTATGCCGCGGCCCTCGCCGCCGTCGCTCTGACCTGCACCGTCGGGGTCGCGGCCGCGCAGGCCGGGGTCGCCGCGACGCCGGCCGGGCCCGCCGACACCCCGAGCCGGCGGCCGCTCATCGAGATCACCCGCGTCGAGGGCGTCGACGCCCGCGGCAGCTTCTCCGTCACGACGACGACCGTCGCGGGGGTGCCCGTCGTGCCCGGGCCGCAGCTCGCCGGTGGCGCCGTCGCCGGCGCGGCCGGGACAACCACAGGTCTCGCGCGGCTCGCGGGCGCGAGCCGCTACGACACCGCCGTCGCCGTCGCGCGGCGGGCCTTCCCCTCCGGCGCCCGGTCCGTCTACCTCGCGCGGGGGGACCGGCTCGGCGACGCGCTCGCCGGCGGATCGCTCACCGACGGGCCGGTGCTGCTCGTGCCGCCGACCGGGCCGGTGCCGCAGCTCGTGCGCGACGAGGTGCGCCGGCTCGGCGCCGCGCAGGTCGTCGCCATCGGATCGGTGCCCTCCACGACGCTGACCGCGGCCGCGCAGGGGCGGCGCACCGCCGTCCTCGCGGGCACGGACGACTACGCGACGGCGGCGGCGGTCGCGCGGCGCGCCTTCCCGGCCGGGGCGACCGAGGTCTACCTGTCGGCGGCCGGCGGGTCGCCCGACGCCGTCGCCGGCGGCGCACTCACCCGCGGCCCGGTGCTGCAGGTGCCCGCGCAGGGCGCGGTGCCCGCGAGCGTCACGGCCGCGCTCGCCGCGCTGCGCCCGACCCGGGTGATCGCGCTCGGCGGGTCCGCGACGATCTCGGACGCGACGCTGGCCGCGGCCGCCGCGGGCCGCGACTCCGGGCGCCTCGCCGGCGCCGACCGCTACGCCACCGCCGCCGCGATCGCTGCGCACGCCTTCCCGCGTGGCTCGCGGGTCGCCTACCTGGCCGGGGGCACGGCCTTCGCCGACGCGGCCGTCGGCGGCGGCCTGACCGACGGGCCGATCCTGCTCGTGCCTCCCGTCGCCGCCGGCGCCCAGGTGCAGCAGGTGACGTCCGGCGCCCTCGTGCGCCTCGGCGCGACCGCTGCGGGCGTGCTCGGCGGACCCGCCGCCGTCGCCGAGAGCGCGCTCGCGCCCGTCATCGCCGCCGCGCCGGCGGTCGTGCCCGGCACGCTGCCGCCGGTCACGCCCGCCCCGACGTCCGACCCGACCCCGACGAGCAGCCCGACCCCGACGAGCAGTCCGACCCCGACGTCCAGCCCGTCGCCGAGCACGAGTTCGCCGAGCCCGTCGTCCAGCCCGTCGCCGTCCAGCTCCCCGAGCCCGTCGTCGACCACGAGCACGCCGGCCCCGTCGTCGAGCACGAGCACGACGAGCGCGCCGACGGCCGAGTCGTGCGACACGATCATCGGCACCTTCCGCCCCCTCCCGTTGGACTCCCGCTATGCGGCGTCGTGCGTCGATTCCCTCAGCTCCGACGGCATGACCCTCGGCCTGACGACGACCTTCCTCTACCAGGACGGGCAGGAGACCTTCTCCCACGGCACGGTCCAGATCCTGCGCAAGCCCGACATCTGGCTCGTCAAAGAGGTCATCGCGCACGAATTCGGGCACGCCTATTCGTATTCGAATCTGCGCAAGCCGCAACGTGACTGGTTCGTCGCCGAGCTCGGCAAGGCCGACTCGGCCGTCGACGTCTCCGGCGGCTTCGGCGGCTCCGACTACGCGCACATGCCCGCCGAGCAGTGGGCCCGCGGCCAGGCGACGTGCGTGGGCTACGCCGACCGCTACCGGCGCCCGACCGCCTCGTGCAGCCTCATCGACGCGACGAAGGCCGTCACCGGCTGAGCGTCACGGGCGACGGCCGCAGGCCCCGGCGGGTGTGACCCGCCGGGGCCTGCTCATGTCACCGGCCGGGCCGGTGGCACGCGTGACGTCAGCTGCAGACGTTGTGCACGAGGCTGAAGTCGCCCACGACGTTGGAGCCGCCCAGGCGCGTGACCTTCTCCAGCGGCAGCTTGTCGAGCTCGGCCTTGACGGAGCTCGGCACGCAGTTGCGCTGCGTGAGCGCCAGCGGCGAGTTCGTCACCGCCGCCGCGGGCACGCCGGCGAGCGCGTCGGGGTAGTTCAGGCCCGTCGCGACGAAGGCCGACTTCGGCTTGTCCGCGCCCGTGACGTTCTTGATGATGAGCGCCGCGGTGTCGTAGCGGTCGACGCCGCCGGCGCGCACGAGGTCGACGGACGGCACGACGTCGCGGACGGCGCGCTCGACGGCCGGCGTCAGCACGTCCGGGCCGCCGACGAGCACGACCTTCTTGGCGCCGAGGCGCTTGATGGCGGCGGCGGTCTCGGCGGACAGGCCGTCGCCGTCGCTGAGCAGCAGCGGCGCGCCCTCCTTGGCCGCGCCCGAGCCACCGGAGAGCGCGTCCGGGAAGTTCAGGCCGTAGGCGATGTAGACGGTGTTCGCCGCCGACCACTGACCGGCCACCTCGACGGCGGTCGTGTAGCGGGTGCCGCCCGCGACGCGGGTCACCGGGGCGATCGCGGACAGCTTGGTCGCGACGCCGTTGTCGACGACGTCGGCGCCGCCGACGAGGAAGACGCGCTTCGGCGCGAGGCGCTTGACCTCCTCCAGCGTCGCGTCGTTGATCCAGTTCTTGCCCGCGAGCAGCAGCGGCGACTTCGCGCGCGCCGCGGCCGGGCCGGCCGACAGCGCGTCGGGGAAGTTGTAGCCGTTGGCGACGTAGACCGCCTCCACGCCGGGGGAGAAGTACTTCTTCGCGACCCCGACCGCGGTCAGCTCACGGTTGTCGCCGGCGACCCGGTCGGACGTCGGGTCGGCCTTGACGTCGCTGTACGTCTGGTTGAAGTCCTCCGCGAGGCGGCCGCCGCTGAAGGAGTTGGGGGCCACGGCCTGCGCCTGGACGGCGACGACGTACTTCTCGGCCTCCTTCGGCGCCACCGTGATCGTCTTGCTCGTCTCACCGGCGGCGAAGGTGATCTTGGTGCCGGCCACGACCCAGTCGACGCCGTCGACCTTCGTCAGCGTGAGGCGGTCGTCGCCGAGGCCGACGTTGTCGGTCTTGACCGGCTGCGCTGCGCTGGAGATCGTCAGCGCCGCAGGCGGGGTCGTCGTGCCGGTGAGGCGCAACGTGTAGGAGGGGGCGCCGGCCGGGATGACGTACCCGTCCTTGGCGACGGCCTTGACCTGGACGTCGATCGAGCCGTCCTTGGGGCTGGAGACCGGGAAGTCCCTCTTGGTGCCCTCGGCCGCGTCGTTGGCGAAGCTGAAGTCTTCCCACTTCGTCCCGTTGTCCACGCTGGTCTGCCACTGGACACCCTTGATGTGGGTGATCGTGATCGAGTCCGCGGTGCCGGCGTTGTCGTTCGCCTTCGGGGTCGTCGCGCTCGTGATGGCGACGGGCGTCGCCACGGTCACGGGGGTCGAGCTGATCTTGACGTCGTTGGCGCCGAACAGCTTGATGTCGTAGGTGCCCGGGGTGTCCTCGCGGATGAGGCAGGTCTTGGTCTTTCCGTCCGTGCCGGCCGTGCAGGTGGTGGACTCCGCGACGCTGGTCTTGTTGGCATCGCCGGGGGCGGTGAGCACGACGTTGTAGGTCACGCCCGCGGTGAGGCCTGTGGCCGCGACCTCGAAGGCGGAACCGGCGGCCGGGGTGGTCGGCTTGACCGCCACCGCCTCGGCGGCGGAGGCGGCCGTGACGGGCGCGACGAGCCCGGCGAGGGCGAGTGCCAGGGTGGCCCCGGCGGCGGCGGTGTGGCGGGTGCGGTGGTGAACGACAGGCATGGTGACCCCTTCTGCCGCAGGCGCGGCAATCGTGAATGTCCCGAGCGACCTGCGTCCCCCCGACGCACGGGCGGGCGCGCCAGGACCAGAGCAAGGCCTCACATCCGCGCCGATATCAGTCTGGTCATAGCCGATCAAAGCGGTCAACTCGGACACATGTCTGAGTTGACCGTCCTGGACGGTCGATGACGTGCGTCGACGGGCGAGGCCCGCCTGTCACGACGCCGCGCACCGGCGACAGGTCGCCTCGCACAGCAGGGCAGCGCGGGCGATGATCTCGGCGGTGCGCTCGGGGAAGGTGTTGATGTCCTCCCACGTGAAGCGCAGCACGACCCAGCCGTGGCTCGTCAGCATCGTGTAGCGGCGGCAGTCGCGGGTCAGCGCGGACGCGCCGTGCCACTCCGCACTGTCGAATTCGATGACCAGCCGCCGGTAGGGGTCGCCCAGGTCGACCCGGAACTGCTCGTCGCCGCAGCGGATCTCCAGCTGGGGCTGGACGTGCGGGCCGAGCAGCGGCGCGGCGAGGTGACGCAGGCCGGTCTCGGCGGGGTTGGCGGCGCGGCCGTCGGCGGCGGCGACGAGGTCGCGCACGCGCCGGCGGTGCCGCGCGGCGACCCGGTCCGCCGCGTCGAGCAGCTGCGAGCGCGCCACCAAGGGCGCGTGGTCGTCGTCGCCGCGCAGCGCCGAGTCGAGCACTGCGAGCGCCTCGACCTCGGGCAGGTCCACGGCGCAGTCGAGCACGGTGCGCAGCGGCGCCGTCACCCCCTCGCGCAGCTCCCGCGCGGTGAGGGCCCGCTCGCGCACGGTCTCGACCCGCAGCGGCCCCAAGGCCGCCCGCCGGCCACGCCGCACGATGATCTCGGGCGCCCCGGCATCGACGAGCAGCGGCAACCCGTAATACTCCGCCGCGCTGCGATGCGACATCGCGCCGTGCGCCGCCGCCGCGGTCCGTCGCGCGCGACCCACCCGCTGCGCGCGCGCCGCCGCCCGCTCGTCGGCGCTCGCGCCCGGCCGGAGCGCGACGCCTTCGCTGTCGGTCAGCGCAGGCAGGGCGTAGAGCCCCGGGCGGATCGTCAGGATGAGCCGTTGCTGCGCCGCGGTCCGCACGGCCCGCGCCGAGACCGCTGCGGCGAGCTCGGCGTGCGTGGCCACCCCGCCCGCCGCGAGCAGCGCCCGGCGCACGTCCGCGGTCCGCCCGGCCATCCGTCGTCGCGCCGGTGTGGGCGTAGGCGTGGCAGTCGCGCCGGTCGGCGCGGGCTGGTGGTCCGCGCCACCGACGGACCCGGCTGCGGGGGAGCCGGCGGAGTCCGGCGTGTCCGCCGGACTGCCCGACGACGGGGGCGGGGTCATCGAAGAAGGCGTCATGCGCGTCAGCGTGGCGCACGTCGCGACCTCGCCCGAAAAGTTATCCACAGCTTCGCGGCGAGGTCGAGCGCGCCCCCCAGCCCCTCGCCGTTGCGCTCCCAGCAGCGCGTGGCGGCTATTGCTGCGACGGGCTGCTCCG
>JAVTVZ010000170.1:0-7592 GCA_032229625.1 Dermatophilaceae bacterium
AATCTTGTCGGTGGTCGCGGTGACACTGGCGCCATGAACGCAGCAGTGCCGCCGGGGTGGCCACGCCAGGTGCCACCGCCGGACTCCCGCGGGTGGCGGGAGGCCGCCGTGCCCTGGCTCCTGGACCAGTGCCCGGCGGAGTTCCGCGGCCAGGGGATCTGGCGCCGACACCCGCAGGCCCTGGCCTGGGTGGCGGCCAAGCACGTCGCGGGGCAGGTGGAGGCGATGCGCGGCGCCTACCGGGTCGCGCGGATCGATCTGGAGGACCAGGTGGAGCCCGGGGCGATCATCGACGTGCTCGCCGCGCTGGAGGCCGAGGGGCTGCGGCTGCGCGCCGCGGCCCGGGCCACGGAGCTGGTCGCGCAGGCGATGAGCGGGGTGCGGTATGTGCCGCGCCTCTGACCCGGCCCGGGGCCGTGGCCAGGCTCGGCCCTGGAGCCGGGCGCGCGACGCGGACCGGGCTCGGACGCGGCGCCGATCAGCGGCAGTAGACGGCCGTCGGGCGCCCCTCGACCTCGTGGATCCGCACCGGGGTGTCGAAGACGTCCGACAAGAGCGCCTCGTCCATCATCGCGGCGGCGTCACCCTGCGCGACGATCTGCCCGTCGCGCAGCGCGACGATGCGGTCCGACCACGCGCCGGCGAAGTTGATGTCGTGGACGACGAGCACGACCGTCTTGCCGAGCTCGTCCGCGGCGCGCCGCAGCTGACTCATCATCGCGACACTGTGGCGCAGGTCGAGGTTGTTCAGGGGCTCGTCGAGGAGCACGTAGTCGGTGTCCTGGGCCAGGACCATGGCGACGAACGCCCGCTGCCGCTGCCCGCCGGAGAGCTCGTCGAGGAAGCGGTCCCGCAGGAGGTGCAGGTCGAGGAAGGCCAGAGCCCGCTCGACGTGCTCCTCGTCGTGGGCGGTCAGCCGGCCGCGCGAGTGCGGGAACCGGCCGAAGGCGACGAGCTCGTGGACGCGCAGCCGGGCCGTCAGGTGGTTGTCCTGACGCAGGATCGACAGGCGCCGCGCGAGCTCGTCGGACCGCGCGGTCGCGACGTCGAGCCCCCCGACGCGCACCGAGCCCGTCGACGGCGGCAGCAGCCGGCCGATGATCGTCAGCAGCGTCGACTTGCCGGCGCCGTTGGGGCCGATGAGCGAGGTGATGCCGCCGGTGGGGATCGACCCGGAGACCGGCCCCAGGACGCGGGTCTGGCCGTAGGTCTTCGAGACGTCGGTGAACTCGATCACGGGGTCGCGCGCCTTCTCAGCAGGATGAACAGGAAGAGGATGCCGCCGACGAATTCGATGACGACGGTCAGGAAGCCGGAGGCGTAGAAGACGTGCTGGAGGATGAACTGGCCCCCCACCAGCGCGATCACCCCCAGCCCGACGGCCATCGGCAGCACGTAGGCGTGCCGGTAGGTGCCGGTCAGCTCGTAGGCCAACGTCGCGACGAGGAAGCCGAAGAAGGTCAGCGGCCCCACGAGCGCGGTCGAGAACGAGACGAGGACCGCGACGACGATGAGCACCCACGTGAGCTCGCGGCGGTGATCCAGCCCGATACCGGCGGCCAGATCCCGGCCCAGCAGCAGGGCGTCGAGAGTGCGGCGGCGCCGCCACACGAGCGTCCCGACGAGCGCGCACACCCCGAAGGCCAGCGGCAGGTAGGCCGCGTCGACCGCGGTGAGCCGGCCGAACAGCTCGACGGAGAGCAGGTCGTAGTCCGTGGGGTGCAGGAGCCGCTCGAGGAAGGTCGACAGGCTGTCGAAGGCGAGCCCGAGCACGACCCCGACGAGCAGCAGCACGTAGAGGTTGCCGAACGTGTCGGACAGCAGCCACCGGTAGAGCAGGGTGGCGAAGAGCACCATGACGGCGGTCTGCGCGAGCAACCCCGGGATGCCCTCGATCTGCGCGAGGATCCGCCCGCCGAAGACGCTCACCAGCAGCGTCTGCATGAGGACGAAGAGCGAGTCGAAGCCCATGATCGAGGGCGTCAGGATCCGGTTGTCGGTCACCGTGTGGAAGAGGACCGTCGCGACGGCCTGGGTGAACGCGGCGACGAGCAGCGCCCCCACGGTCGTCACCCGCAGCGTGAGCGCGAACTGCCACGACCCGACGAGGAACGCGAAGAGGTAGAGCAGCAGCGCGCCCGCGGCGACGGCCCAGACCAGGGCCACCCGCAGGCCGGGGTGCATCCCGGCGTGCGAGATCGAGCGGGCCGCCCGGGCCGGCCGCGCGCGCAGCGCCGGGTCAGCCGCTGACACGGGACCGCTGCCGCACGACGAGGGTGATGAAGACGATCGCCCCGACCGGGCCGAGGATCACCGAGGCCGGCACCTCCATCGGCGCGATGACGGTGCGGCCCACCAGGTCGCATGCCATGAGGAGCGCGGCACCGGTCAGCGCGACCCACGGCAGGTTCCGGCGCACGTCGTCGCCCAGGATCATCGAGACGAGATTGGGGACGATGAGCCCGAGGAAGGGGATGAAGCCGACGACCACGGACGTGATCCCGCTGCTGATCGCGACGAGGGCGGTGCCCAGGAGCACGATCCGGTCGTAGTCGAGGCCGAGGTTGGTCGCGACGTCCTTGCCCAGGCCCGCCACGGTGAAGCGGTCGGCGACGACCCACGTGAGCAGCGCGACGGCCAGGACGGCCCACAGCGGCTCGTAGAAGCCCTCGACGATGCTGCTGAATCCACCCGAGCGCCACGCCGACATCGACTGGAGCAGGTCGAACGTGCCGGCGAGGAAGGTCGTCACCGCGCCGACGACCGCGCCGAGCATCATGCCGACGAGCGGCACGACGATCGAGGAGCGCACGGCGACGCGCCGCAGGATCGCCAGGAAGATCATCGTCCCGGCGAAGGCGAAGGCGCTCGCGACGACCATCCGCGCCATCGGGGGCGCTCCCGGCCAGGCGATGAGGACGGCGAGGATGCCCAGGCCGGCCCACTGGCTCGTGCCGGCGGTCGTCGGCTCGACGAACTTGTTCTGCGTGATCATCTGCATGATGACGCCCGAGACGCTCATCGCGACCGCGGCGAAGATGAGCGCGAGGGTCCGCGGGATCCGCGAGATGGTGAACATCCACCACGCCTGCGGGTCGGTGAAGAGGTTGCCCAGGGTGATGTCGTAGCCGCCGACGAGCAGCGAGGCCAGGACGAGGCCGACGACGCCGGCGACGATCGCGACGCGGAAGAGGGTCCGCACCCCCCGACGCGGCCCGCGCGACGCGATCCCGGCGGCCTCGTGCCGGGATCGCGCCTGCGGTGGGCCGTCGGCTGCGGCGCGGGAGTCGGTGGTGGGGGGCGAGCTCACGAGCCGAGCGTCTGCGCGATCTTGTCGTAGGAGTCGGTGTAGGCCTGGATGCCCTCGGTGAGGTAGAAGGACGGCTCGAGATAGACGATCGCGTCGTCCTTGACGAACGTCGTGTTCTTCCAGGCCGTCTGAGCGGCGACGGTCTGCGCCGCCGGAGTGACCTTCTGGCCGGGCTTGGCCGTCGCGGCGTCGCGGTCCATGACGATCATCGCGTCGGGGTTCTTCTGCGCGACGGTCTCGGGGGCCAGGCCGGAGTCGTTGTGGACCGACTCCGAGCCGGCCTTGGTGCCGAAGACGTCGGTGAGCGACAGCGGCGCGAGGAGCGGGGCGATGCGCCCCGCGCCGTTGTCGATCTTGCCGCCGTTGTGGTTGGCCAGGAAGACGGTCTTGGTGCCGCCCGCGGCCTTGGCCTTGGCGATCGAGGTGTCCAGGGCCGCGTTGAGCCGGTCGGCCTCGGCCTTCTTGTCGAAGATCTCCCCGAGGGTGCTGGTCTGGGTCTTCAGGGCCGCGATGTAGTCGCCCTGCTCGCTGTCGGGTGCGAGGTCGACGACCGGGGCGATCTGCGCGAGCTGCGGGGTCGCCTTCTCGAAGCGGTGGCCGCCGATGATGAGGTCCGGCTGGGCCTGGTTGACGGCCTCGAGCTTGGGCTCGCGGTGCGAGCCCGCGTCGACGATGTTCGTGTCCTTCTTCCAGTCCTGGACCTCCGGCGGCAGGAGCGGCTTGGGCGCCGCGACGGGCGTGATGCCGAAGGCCTGCAGGGTCTGGAAGGAGGTGTTGTCGAGGGCGACGACGCGCGCAGGCTTCGCCGGGATCTGCACCTCGCCGGTCTTCGTCCGGACGGTGCGGGTGTCGGACTCCTGCTGGGTGCTCGCGCCGGCGCCGGCGGCGGCCGAGCCACAGGCGGAGAGGCCGGCGACGAGCGCGACGGCGAACGGGGCGGCGAGGGTGGCGGTCAGGGCGGACGGCCGGGACACAGGCATGGCGGGGCTCTCTCGTCGACGTCGGGTAGCAGTCTTATAGGTAAGGCTCACCTAATCATCGACGCCGGGCCCGATGTCAACTCGACGTCGCGGCGTCTTGTGATCCGAGATGCCCGTCTCGCGCACCGGCGAATCGCACAGAACCGCAGGTCGACCGGCCCTCGCTCAGTCGGTCGGCACCTGCGCGTCGGCGCCGCGCGCCCGCAGCCGGGCCCGCAGCCGGGCGGCGGCCTCGTCCATCGCCGCAGGGTCGGGGGAGCCCTGCGCGTGGCGCATGTCCATGTCGCGGGCGGTCCGCGTCGGCCACACGTGCACGTGCACGTGCGGCACGTCGAAGCCCGCGATGAGCAACCCGACGAAGTCGGACTCCCACTCCTGACGCTGCGCCGCGCCGATCGTCTGCGCCACGGCGCTCACGTGCGACCACGTGTCCGCGTCGAGGTCGGTCCACACCGCGACCTCCTCGCGGGGCACGACGAGGGTGTGCCCGGGGCGCAGCGGCTCGATCGTCAGGAACGCGACGCACACCTCGTCGCGCCACACGAAGCGTCCGGGGATCTCGCCGTCGATGATCTTGCTGAAGAGGGTCGCCATACCCCCTGCCTACGGCATCGGGCCGGGCCGGGGCAACCACCGCCTCCGGCTCCGTGTCGGCCTCTGTGTCAGCCTCGGTGTCAGCCGGTGTTCTGCAGGCCGGCCGCGGCGCCGTTGACCGTGAGCAGCAGGATGCGGCGCCACGCGTCCTGGTCCGGGCGCTGGGTGTGGTCGCCGGCGCGCGGGTCGTAGGGCGTGCGCAGCATCCGCAGCGCCCGCAGCTGCAGGTGGCTGAGCACGTCGACATACGGCATGCGCTGGTGGATGGCGCTGTGCAGGTGCGGCTTGCGCTCGAGCAGCTCGTCCTGGTCGAGCACGTCGAGCACGAGCCGACAGGACAGGTCGTATTCGGTGAGGATCTGGGCGCTCAGATCGGGCCGGTGGCCCAGGCTCAGGTATTGCTCGGCGATGAGCCGGTCCGTCTTGGCCAGCGACATCTCGGCGACGTCGATCATCGCGGCGAAGAGCGGCCACTGCGCGTAGGCCGCGCGCAGCTGCTCGATGTCGCCGACGGCCGCCAGACCCGAGCCCAGCCCGTACCACCCCGGCAGGTTGACCCGCGTCTGCGCCCACGAGAAGACCCACGGGATCGCCCGCAGGTCGTCCAGCGAGCGCCCCGACGTGGCGCCGCTGCGGCGGGCCGGGCGCGACCCGAGCCGCAGGTCGCCGATCTCGTCCAGGGGGCTGACGGCCGCGATGAGGTCGGCGAAGCCGTCGGACTCCACGAGCGCGCGGTAGCAGCCGCGGGACTGGGTGTCGATGATCTGGCCGAGCCCGGCGAACCGGCGCGCCGCCGCCTCACGCTGCGCCGCGACCTCGGGCGCGTCGGT
This sequence comes from Dermatophilaceae bacterium, assembly GCA_032229625.1. Classification (GTDB taxonomy): domain Bacteria; phylum Actinomycetota; class Actinomycetes; order Actinomycetales; family Dermatophilaceae; genus Kineosphaera. Next base: position 5,715 of record JAVTVZ010000170.1, read on the forward strand.
GAGCAGGACCGCGGAGGTGAGCCGCTCGAGGTGGCGCTGGGCGATCATGACGTCGGCGTACCGCGCGAAGATCACCTCGCCCTGCTCGGTGACCTTGAAGCGGCCGTCGACCGATCCGGTCGGCTGGGCCAGGATCGCGCGGTGCAGGGGGCCGCCGCCGCGGCCCAGGGAGCCGCCGCGCCCGTGGAAGAGGGTCAGCTCGACCCCGGCCTCGTGGGCCCACGCGACGAGCTCGCGCTCGGCGCGGTCCAGGGTCAGCGTGGCGCTGGCCGGCCCGACGTCCTTGGCGGAGTCGGAGTAGCCGACCATCACCTCGACCGCACGCGGCGACAGCGTGTCGAGCCACTGCCGCGTCGAGACCAGCGCGGCCCACTCGCGCAGGATGTGCGGGGCGTTGGCCAGGTCGGCGCCGGTCTCGAAGAGCGGCACGACGTCCAGGCGCAGCGGCAGGTCGGCGACCGCGAGTCGGGCCAGCGCCCGCACGGCCGCGAGGTCGGCGGCGCCGCGGGTGAAGCTGATGATGTAGCGCCCGCAGCAGCGGGTGCCCCAGCGCTGCTGCAGCCAGGCCATGACCCGCATCGTGTCGAGCACCTCGGCGGTCCGCGCGCTGGTCGGCTGCACCGCGCGCGGCCAGCCGTGGGTGGCCAGCGAGTCCAGGTAGGCCGCGTCGGTCGCCGCGGCGTGGGGGTCCGGCACGTCCCCGAGGGCGGTGATGAGCTCGACGAGCGCCGCCTCGTGGACCGAGCTGTGCTGGCGCACCTCCAGCTCGGCGAGGTGGAAGCCGAAGGTCTCCACGAGCCAGATGAGGTGCTGCAGCTCGCCGCGGGCGGTCCGCTCGTCGCCCGCGGCGGCGAGGCTGGACTGCACGAGCCGGAGGTCGACGAGCATCTCCTGCGGGTCGCGGTAGGTCAGGTCGGCCCGCTGGGCCAGCGTCGCGGAGACCCGCGCGGCGATGACGAGCATCTTCTGCCGGTGCGGCTCGTCGGGGGAGTCCTTGGCGAACTTCGCGAACTCCTCCGGCAGCCCGACGGCGTCGACCGCCAGCGACGCGAGCAGCGCGTCCGACGGCGGGGTCCACGTGGCGTCCATCGTCATCGTGCGCGCGATCCGCTGCACCGACTCCAGCAGCTGCGTCAGCGCCTCGTGGGCCTGTTGGGCCATCGCCTCCCGGGTCACCGCGGCGGTGACGTGCGGGTTGCCGTCGCGGTCGCCGCCGACCCACGAGCCGAAGCGGACGAAGGCCGGCACCTGGGGCTCGGCCAGGCCCGGGTCGGAGCCCGGCAGCGCGGCCTCGACGCTGCGATACAGCCGCGGGACGGCCCGGAAGAGGGTCTGGTGGAAGACGGTCATCACCGTCTTGACCTCGTCCCGCGGCTCGGGCTGGGTGCTGCGCAGCGTCGAGGTGCGCTGCAGGATGTCGAGGTCCTCGGTGATGCGGCGCCGGGCGACGGCGCGCTCGGCGGGCCCGTTGCGCGGGTCGTCGTAGCGGTCGAGCTGGGCCGCGATCCGCACGAGGGCGCTCGTGACGGCCCGGCGCCGGGCCTCGGTCGGGTGGGCCGTCAGGACCGGGTGGATGCGCAGCCCCGCGAGGCGCTCGCGCACGTCGAGCGACCCGGCGACCTCGCTGATCGCGGCGTCGACACCGCCGGCGTCGACGCCGCCGGTGAATTCGCCGTCCTCCAGGCGCAGCGAGCGCGAGCGGTGCCGCTCCTCGGCGAGATTCGTCAGGTGCAGGTGCACGGTGACGGCGCGGGTCAGGCGGGCCGTCGTCTCCTGGTCCAGGCCGGCGACGATCTCACCGGCGGTCGATCCGTGCGCCCCGTTGCCCGGCTCCCGGCAGGCCGCGACGAGCGCCGCGAGCGTGTCGACGAGGTCCTG
>JAVTVZ010000170.1:7692-19392 GCA_032229625.1 Dermatophilaceae bacterium
TGCCCGGCTCCCGGCAGGCCGCGACGAGCGCCGCGAGCGTGTCGACGAGGTCCTGACCGCCGCTCTCGCGCAGCACCTGCCGGTGCAGGGCGGTGAGCAGCGCGAGGTCGGCGTCGCGCGGTGAGTCGCCAGGTGAGTCGCCAGGTGAGTCGCTGGGTGAGTCGCTGGGTGCGTCGCCGGGGAGAGCGCGCGGTGAGTCGCCGGGAGCCTCGCTGAGGACCTCCGGTGCCGGTGTGGCCGGGGCGTCGGGTGCCATGGTCGAAAGCCTAGGGGGCGCCGCCGGCCACACGTGGTGTGGCTCACGTCCGCCGAGCCCGGCCGGGCTGCTCACCAGGGCGGTCGTATGGCATGGTGGCCGGACGTTCGGCGTCCTCCCAGCGTCTGGCATGACCGCGCGCAGTCCGCGGGCGTAGTCTCGGGTGGTTGTCCATGTCCGGCGACCGGCCGCAGGAGCGGCCCGTGACCGGCAGGGACGCGTGGGGGCGCCGGCCGGTGTCCCCGACCCGACCGGAAGGACCGCCCGACGTGAGCTTGCTGGCCTCGATCACCGGCCCCGCTGACGTCCGCGCACTCTCGCGCGAGGAGCTGGCCGAGCTGGCTCGGCAGATCAGGGAGTTCCTCGTCGTCGAGGTCTCGCGGACCGGCGGCCACCTGGGTCCCAACCTCGGGGTCGTCGAGCTGAGCATCGCGCTGCACCGCGTCTTCGACTCCCCGCGCGACACGATCGTCTTCGACACCGGGCACATCAGCTACGTGCACAAGCTGCTCACCGGGCGGCAGGACTTCGCCGGGCTGCGCAGCCGCGGCGGCCTGTCCGGCTACCCGTGCCGGGCCGAGTCGCCGCACGACGTCGTCGAGAATTCGCACGCCTCGGGCTCGCTGTCCTGGGCGGCCGGCATCGCGCGCGGCCGCCGCCTGCACGGCGAGCGGGAGCGGCGCACGGTCGCGATCATCGGCGACGGCGCCCTCACCGGCGGCATGGCGTGGGAGGCGCTCAACGACATCGCCGCCGACAAGGACCTGCCGCTGACCATCGTCGTCAACGACAACGCGCGCTCCTACGCCCCGACCGGCGGCGGCCTCGCCGAGCACCTCTCCCAGCTGCGCACGGCGCGCAGCTACGAGGAGGTCCTCACGTGGGGGCGTCGGGCCCTGACGGGCACGCCGGTCGTCGGGCAGCGCGCCTTCGAGGCGCTGCACGGGCTGAAGAAGGGGGTCAAGGACATCGTCGCCCCGCAGGTGATGTTCGAGGACCTGGGGTTGAAGTACGTCGGCCCCGTCGACGGGCACGACCTGGAGCAGGTGAGCACCGCGCTGCGGCGCGCCCGCGACTTCGGCGGGCCGGTCATCGTGCACGTCCTGACGGAGAAGGGCCATGGCTATGAGCCGGCCCGCAACCACGACGACGACCAGTTCCACGCCGTCGGGGTCATCAACCCCGAGACCGGCCTGCCCCTGGAGATCGCCGGGCGCAGCTGGACGGACAACTTCTCGGCGGCGCTGGAGGAGCTGGGCGCCCGGCGGGCCGACATCGTCGCGCTCACGGCGGCGATGCTCATCCCGGTCGGGCTGCGCGGCTTCGCGCAGCGATACCCCCAGCGGGTCTTCGACGTCGGGATCGCCGAGCAGCACGCCTCCGCGATGGCCGCCGGCATGGCCTTCACCGGGCTGCACCCGGTCGTCGCGGTCTACTCGACCTTCCTCAACCGGGCCTTCGACCAGGTGCTCATGGACTGCGCCCTGCATCGCGCGGGCGTGACCTTCGTGCTCGACCGGGCCGGCGCGACCGGCAACGACGGCCCGTCGCACAACGGCATGTGGGACCTCGCGCTGCTGTCCGTCGTGCCCGGCCTGCGGCTGGCGGCCCCGCGCGACGGCGTGCAGCTGCACGAGCTGCTCGGCGAGGCCGTCGAGGTCGACGACGCGCCGACCGTGCTGCGCTTCCCCAAGGGCAGCGAGCCGGCGCCCGTCGCGGCGATCGAGCGCGTCGAGGGCCTCGACGTGCTCGCCCGCCTCGGCGCGGGTGAGCACCCGATCGCCGCCGGCGACCTCGACGTGCTGCTGGTGTCCGTCGGCGCGATGTCGCCCGTCGCGCTCGGCGCCGCGGCGCAGCTGGCCCGGGCCGGGCTGCGCGTCGAGGTCGTCGACCCCCGCTGGGTGCTGCCCGTCTCCGACGCGCTGGTGCGGCGCGCCGCGACGGCGCGTCGGGTCGCGGTCGTCGAGGACGGGGTCGTGCGCTCCGGTATCGGTGACGCGGTCGCCGCGGCCCTCGCGGCCGGCGGCGACCACCGGCCGGTGCACCGCTACGGGCTGCCGCAGGCCTTCATCGAGCACGCGAGCCGCGCGCAGGTGCTCGCCGACGCCGGGCTGACCCCCGACGCCGTCGCCGCCGACCTGCTCGCCGCGATCGGCGCCGACGAGCAGGCCGCCCGCAGCGAGGACGACGTGACGCAGCGTCGGGGCCTGCACCTCGCGGCGGGCCGTGGCGCCTGACACGGGCCTGACGCCGGCCTGACCCGGCCCCGGACCTGACCGGCGCAGCCCCTGACCCGGGCGCGCCGGGCCCGGGTGCGGGGAGGGGCCGCGGCGATCGACGCGCCCGGATACGGTGCTGGCATGACATCGCCGTCCGACTCGTCCCCAGTGACCCCCACGTTCACCGTGTCCCGACCCGGCGGCGAGCTCGCCGTGCACGACTTCTCCGGCCCGGACGCCGGTGACGGCCCGCTCGTGCTGCTCGTCCACGGCATCACCGCCAACGCGCTGTCGTGGTCGCAGACGGCCGCCGCGCTCCGGGAGTCGCCGGCCACCGCGGGCTGCCGCGTCTGGGCCCCCGACCTGCGCGGCCGCGCCGGCAGCCGGGGGCTGCCCGCCCCCTACGGTCTGGCGGAGCACGTCGCCGACCTCGTCGCCCTCGCCGATCACGCCGACGCCGAGCGGGTCGTGCTCGTCGGGCACTCGATGGGCGGCTTCATCGGGGCGCTCGCGGCGGTGACGATCCCGGCGCGGCTGCACGGCGTCGTCCTGATCGACGGCGGGCCCGCCTTCCCCGCCCCCGCGGATCTCGACGTCGACGCGGCCCTGCAGGCCGTCATCGGCCCGGCGATGGCGCGGCTGTCGATGCGATTCGCCGGCCCGGAGGCTTACCTCGACTTCTGGCGGCAGCACCCGGCCGTCGGGCCGGCGCTCGACGCGCCCTACGGCGACGCGGTGCGCGACTACGTGCTGCACGATCTCGTCGCGGCGCCCGACGACTCGGGCGACTACGTCTCCTCGTGCGTCGTCGCGGCGATCCGCGCCGACGGCCGCGACGTACTCGCCGACGAGCGCACCCACGCCGGGGTCCGCACCGCAGCCCGGGCCGGGGTGCCTGTCGAATTCGTCTGGGCGCAGCGGGGATTGATGAATGAGGAGCAGGGCCTCTACGACGAGCAGCGGATCGCCGCGCTGCAGCTGCCCGAGCAGGTGTCGGTCACCGCGGTGCGCGACGTCAACCACTACACGGTCGTCTTCGACGAGGCCGGCACCGGCACGATCCGCGACGCCGTGGACCGGGTGCTGCGCGCCTGAGCGGCGGCGTCGATGGCGTCGATGGCGTCGATGGTCACGACGTCGCCGAACGAACGACGAGCGGGCCCCGGGGGAGTGATTCTCCCCCGGGGCCCGCTCGCGGGTGTCCGGGCCGACGTCGCAGCGTCAGATGTCGCGGAACGTCTCGACGGTCGCGCCGAGGGCGTTGAGCCGGCGGGCCAGATCCTCGTAGCCGCGGTTGATGACGTAGACGTTGCGCAGCACCGACGTGCCGGGCGCGGCGAGCATCGCGATGAGCACGACGACGCCGGGGCGCAGCGCGGGCGGGCAGATGACCTCGGCGGCGCGCCACCGGGTCGGGCCGTCGATGAGCACGCGGTGCGGGTCGAGCAGCTGGACCTTCGCGCCGACCTTCGTCAGCTCCGTCAGGTAGATCGCGCGGTTCTCGTACACCCAGTCGTGGATCATCGTCCGACCTTCGGCGCACGCCCCGATGAGCGCGAAGAACGGCAGGTTGTCGATGTTGAGCCCGGGGAAGGGCATCGGGTGGATCTTGTCGATCGGCGCCTTGAGCGGCCCCGGGATCGTCGTGAGGTCCACCAGGCGGGTCTGCTCGTTGGCCGACATGTATTCGTCGCTGAGCTCGTACTTCATGCCCATCTCGGTGAGCAGCGCGAGCTCGATCTCCATGAACTCGATCGGCACGCGGCGGATCGTGATCTGCGACTTGGTGACGACCGCGGCCGCGAGCAGGCTCATCGCCTCGATCGGGTCCTCGCTGGGGGAGTAGTCGACGTCGACGTCGATCTCGCGCACGCCGCGCACGGTCAGCGTCGTCGAGCCGATGCCGTCGATCTGCACGCCGAGCTTGGTCAGGAAGAAGCACAGGTCCTGGACCATGTAGTTGGGGCTCGCGTTGCGGATGACGGTGACGCCCTCGTACCGGGCGGCGGCCATCAGCGCGTTCTCCGTGACCGTGTCGCCGCGCTCGGTGAGCACGATCGCCCGCGTCGGGACGACCTCGCGGTCGACGTGGGCCTGGTAGAAGCCGTTGGTCGCCTCGACCGTGAGGCCGAAGTGCCGCAGCGCCGTCATGTGCGGCTCGATGGTGCGCGAGCCGAGGTCGCAGCCCCCGGCATACGGCAGGCGGAAGTCCTCGAACTCGTGCAGCAGCGGGCCGAGGAACATGATGATCGTGCGGGTGCGGCGCGCCGCCTCCTCGTCCATCGCGTCGAGGTCCAGACGCGCGGGCGGGACGATCTCCAGGTCGCTGCTGTCGGGCAGCCAGCGGGTGCGCACGCCGATCGAGCCGAGCACCTCGAGGATGCGGTTGACCTCCTCGATGCGGGCGAGGTTGCGCAGTGTCGTGCGGCCACGGTTGAGCAGCGAGGCACACAGCAGCGCCACCGCGGCGTTCTTGCTCGTCTTGACGTCGATCGACCCGGACAGCTTCGTGCCGCCCTCGATCCGCAGATGCTGGGGCCCGGACGTGCCGAGCGAGACGAACTGGCTGTCGAGGTTTTCGCCGATGCGCGAGAGCATCTCCAGGCTGAGATTCTGCTTGCCCTGCTCGATGCGGGCGACGGCGCTCTGAGACGTGCCCAGCAGCTCGGCGAGATCGTTCTGTGTCATGCCTTGATGCCTCCTGGCATCGCGGATGAGCGTGCCGATGCGTGCGAGGTACGTGTCACTCATGCCTCCGATGCTAGCTCATATGTGAGATATTGGGTCCGTGGCGCGCCGTGGCTTTGCGCATCGCCCGGGGCCCTCGTGACGGCGTCGCGGATGGGTCCCTCCCGCGCCTGGCCACCTGCACGAAGACTGGCAAAGACCCCCGTGTGGACCTGGACGATCGTCCCATAGTGCCACGAGCGGCGCCATTCCCTCGATCGCTCGGGGGCGTGGCGCCGCTCGTGTCGACCGCTGCGAGCAGTCGTGGGGAGGGGGTCAGGCGGTCGGTTCGGCCGCCCCCAGGGGCAGGAAACGCCGGCCCGTCACGCGCTCGGAGATGCCCTCACGGTCCAGCAGCGGGGTCAGGCCACCGTTGAAGAAGGCGAAGCCCGAGCCGGTGATCATCGCCAGATCGAGGTCCATCGGGGCCGCGACGACCCCCTCGTCGAGCATCCGCCGCGCCTCGTCGGCCAGGGCCGCCAAGGTCTGCTCACGGACCTGCTCGGCGGTCAGGACCACGGGCTGCGCGGGCGTCGGCAGGAGCGCCAGCGCCGCGTCGTCCAGGCGCGGGCGACCCTCGTCGTGGCGGTAGACCCCGCGCTTGCCCGCGGCCACCAAGGCCGCCAGACCCTGCGGCACGAGGAAGCGATCGGGGAAGGCCTGTGCCAGGGTTTCGTTGTTGTGCAACGCGATCGCCGGTCCGACGAGCTCGATGAGCGTGAACGGGCTCATCGGGGTGACGCCGGCGAAGGCGCGCTCGACGACCTCGACCGGTGTGCCCTCGTCGACGATCCGACCGACCTGGGACATGAAGCGGCCGAGCAGCCGGTTGACGATGAAGCTCGGCGAGTCGCGCACGAGGATCGCGCTCTTGCGCAGCGCCTTGGCGGTCGCGAAGGCGGTCGCCAGCGTCGCCTCGTCGGTCGCCTCGCCGCGCACGATCTCCAGTAGGGGCATCACCGCGACCGGGTTGAAGAAGTGGAAGCCGACGACCCGCTCCGGGTGGCTCAGGCCGGCCGCCATCGTCGTGATCGACAGCGAGGACGTGTTCGTCGCGATGACGGTCTCCGGGCCGACGACGGCCTCGACCTGGGCGAGCACCGTCTGCTTGACCGACATCTCCTCGAAGACCGCCTCGATGACGAAGTCGGCGTCGGCGAAGGCGCCCTTGTCGGTCGAGCCGGTGACCAGCGCGCGGAGCCGGTTGGCCTCGTCGGACGACATACGACCCTGTGCGGCGAGCTTGTCAATCTCGTCCGTGACATATCCGACCCCCTTGGCGACGCGCTCGGCGTCGAGGTCGGTCAGCACGACGGGCACCTGGAGGCGGCGGACGAACAGGAGCGCCAGCTGGGTGGCCATGAGCCCCGCGCCGACGATCCCCACGGCGGTGACGGGCCGCGCGAGGGCCTTGTCGGGGGCTCCCGCGGGGCGGCGCGCGCGCTTCTGCACGAGGTCGAAGGCGTAGAGGCCGGCGCGCAGCTGCGGGCTCATGAGGCTGTCGGCGATCGCCTCGTCCTCGGCGGCGAAGGCCGTGTCGCGGTCCGCGGTCCGGGCCGCCGCGACCAGCTCCAGCGCCCGTAGCGGGGCGGGGGCGGCGCCGCCGGTCTTGGCCAGGACGAGCCGGCGCGCGGCGTCGACCGCCGCGTCCCAGCGCTGCGCGTCGCGATCGACCTGCGGCCGCGAGACGACGACGGAGCCGTCGATGACGCCGGCCGCCCAGCGGACCGACTCGACGAGGAAGTCGGCCGGCTCCAGCAGCACGTCGCCGATGCCCAGCGCGGCCGCCTGCGGGCCGGTGAGCATGCGGTTGTTGTTCATCGGGCCCTCGATGATGACCTGCAGGGCCCCCTGCACGCCGATGAGATTCGGCAGCCACCAGCAGCCGCCCCACCCCGGCACGAGACCCAGGAAGCACTCGGGCAGCGCCAGCGCCGGCACGCCCGCGCTGATCGTGCGGTAGTCGCAGGCCAGCGCCAGCTCGACGGCCCCGCCCATCGCGGCCCCGTTGACGAAGGCGAAGGTCGGCACCGGCAGGTCCGCGATCTCGCCGTAGACGCCGTGGCCCAGCCGGGCGATCGCGAGCGCATCGGCGCGCCCGCGCAGCTTCGGCACCCCGGTCAGGTCGGCCCCGACGGCGAAGATGAACGGCTTGCCGGTGAAGGCGACCGCCGCGATCCGGCCGTCGGCCGCCCGCTGCGCCGCGGCGCGCACGGCCGCCCGCAGGCTCGCCATGCCGCCCGGGCCGAGGGTGTTGGGCTTGGTGTGGTCGTGGCCGTTGTCGAGGGTGATGAGCACGAGAGTGCCGCCGCCGGGCAGCGCCACGTCGCGGCTGTGCGCGTGCGTGACGATCTCACCGGCGAAGACGTCGACCAGCTCCGCCTCGTCCGTCGCCCCGGGGCGACCCTGCTCGCTGCGACCCTGCTCGCTGCCCATCACTTGCCCTCTCCTGCCGCGTCGGCCGTCACGTTCTCCCAGATCACCGCGGCGCCCATGCCCATGCCGATGCACATCGCGGTCATGCCGTATCGCGCCTGCGGGCGCGCCTGGAACTGCCGGGACAACTGGATCATCAGCCGCACCCCGGAGGAGGCCAGCGGGTGCCCGACGGCGATCGCGCCGCCCCAGGGGTTGACCCGCGGGTCGTCGTCGGCGATGCCGAAGTGCTCGAGGAAGGAGAGCACCTGCACGGCGAACGCCTCGTTGATCTCGAAGAGGTCGATGTCCTCGATGCCCAGACCCGCAGATGCCAGCGCCTTCTGCGCGGCCGGGATCGGGCCGATGCCCATGACCTCCGGCTCGACACCGGCGAAGGCGAAGGACACCAGCCGCATCCGCGGCGTGAGCCCCAGTTCGGCCGCCGCGTCGGCCGAGGCGAGCAGCGCGACGGTCGCGCCGTCGTTGAGGCCCGCGGCGTTGCCCGCGGTGACGCGACCGTGCGGGCGGAACGGCGTCTTGAGCTCGGCGAGGCCCTCCATCGTCACCCCGGCCCGCGGCGGCTCGTCCTGCGTCGCCACCCCGTAGCCCAGCTCGTCGTGGCGGGTCGCGACCGGCACGAGGTCGCCGTCGATGTGCCCGGCCTCCCGGGCCGCGGCGAACTTGTGCTGGCTGGCCATCGCGTAGGCGTCGCTGCGCTCGCGGGTCAGGGTCGGGAAGCGGTCGTGGAGGTTCTCGGCGGTCGCGCCCATCGACAGCGCGGAGGTGTCGACGAGCTTCTCGGCGAGCAGGCGCGGGTTGGGGTCGATGCCCTCGCCCATGGGGTGGCGGCCCATGTGCTCGACGCCACCGGCGATCGCGACGTCGACCGCCCCGAGGGCGATCTCGCCGGCGACGCTCGTCACGGCGGTCAGCGCGCCCGCGCACATCCGGTCCACGGCGAAGCCGGGGACGCTGCGCGGCAGCCCGGCCAGGATCGCCGCCATCCGCCCGATCGTCAGGCCCTGGTCGCCGATCTGCGTCGTCGCGGCGATGGCGACGTCGCCGACCCGCTCGGGCGGCAGGCCCGGGTTGCGGCGCAGCAGGTCGCGCAGGGCGGCCACGACGAGGTCGTCGGCGCGGGTCTGGGCATACATGCCCTGGGGGCCGGCCTTGCCGAACGGGGTGCGCACCCCGTCGACGAAGACGATGTCGGGACGACTGGTCATCCGGGTCTCCTTCTCGGTCGCGCCGCGCGCCGGTGCGATCGCCGGACGGCCGCCCTGCCCGGGCGGGCAGGGGGTTCCGGTGGTGACGCGGCGGTGCGGCGGTGACGGTGTCAGGACACGATGTTACCCGCCGGTAGGTTATGTGTCACGGCAGCCGGATCGTGCCGCCCTCGAAGACGCCCTCCCAGCCGCCCTCGGCCCGCTGCCGCGTGTCCGACACCGGGTAGCCGTACCGGCCGTCCGCCCCGCCTGCCCGCTCCCACGCGAGGAAGACCCGACGCGCGACGCCCGCCGGCTTCGTGCGCGGGCCCGCGATGACGACCCCGTTGCGGAAGGGCTGCTGCCAGCCCTTGTCGCGGCGCGCCGCCCGTGGCCCCGACGGATGGCCGAGGATCCCCGCGCCGAAGCCCAGGCGCTTCCACACGACATACGCATCACCCCAGATGGCCTGGGGATCGGTGCGCGGGCCGGCGACGACCGAGCCGCCGCGGAAGCGTTGGGTCCACTCGGTGCGCGCCGGCGAGCCGGTCACGCTCGGGGCGGGGGAGTCCGCCAGCGGGTAGCCGAGCGGCCCGCGCGGCCCGCCCGCGCCGAGATACGCCGCGAGCGCGCCGGCGTTCAGCGCATGGGCGCCGGTGGCCTTGGACCAGTAGATCGCCCCGCCGGCATACCGGACGAAACGGCCGGAGCCGTCGCCGACGGCCCGCTCGGGACCCAGGGAGTGGCCCAGATACGACTTCTGCCCTCCGAGCGCGAGGTAGGTGCGCAGCAGCGGCCCGCAGCCCTGCAGGCACGGAGCGTTGTGCTCGCGGGTGCGGTCGTCGCGCAGCGAGGTGCGCGTGCACGCCTCGAAGGTGTAGGGCGGCACGCAGCTCGCGACCCGGCACACGACGCCGCCGCTGCAGCGGATGTGGGTGTTGCACTGCCCGTAGCGGAACGCGTTGCAGCAGTGGCGCCGCTGGTCGCAGCTGCTCGACGAGCCGCGGCGGCACGAGCAGCTCCAGCACTTCTTGCTGCACAGGTGCCCCGAGCCGCACGAGCACTTCGAGCACGTGGCGTTGCAGTCGACGATGTAGCGGTAGCCGCCGCAGCACCACGAGGAATCCGCGGCCTTCCACCAGCCCGCCGCGAAGCTGCCCGGCGGGCACGAGTTGGCGCCCTTGTTGACCGTGCAGCAGAAGACCGTCCAGCCGTCGCTCGCCCGGGCCGACGGCCCGCACACCGTCGCGTAGGCGGACTGCGGCCGCAGCACGAAGCCGACCGGATCGACGGCCAGCGCGCTGCCCGCCAGGGCCGCGCCGACGACGACGCTGCGGCGGGTCGGGCCCTGCGGCGGCGGGGTCGGGGTCAGGCGCTGGGAGAGGCGGCCGATGAGGCCGGCCAGACCCGGGGGCCGCTGCCGGAGGAGGTCGAGGGTGCTCGACGGTGGTGCGCTCGTCGGGGCGGGGGTGGCGGCGGGGGGCGGGGCGGCGGTCATCGGGTCACCTCGGCATCCGGGAGTAGGGGGTGATGCGCACCCGCGCGGCCATGGCCGCGGCGAGCGGCACGGTCGCCATGCGCCGCCGGTGCGCGCCGACGACGGCGAAGAGGCAGAACGCCCGGCCACCGCTGCTGAAGAAGTGCTGCGCGGCGCTGACCTGCGGCAACGGCCGCTGCAGGTTGTCGGGGCTGAACTGGCTGGGCGCCAGGCGCGGCATCCCCTGCGGCGCGAAGAGCCCCTCGTCGGCGACCTCCGGCCCGTAGTCGACCAGCGCGAGGAACGCGTCACCGGACCCCAGGCGCTGCACCGCGCCGGTGCCGAAGTCGCCACGGTCCTGCGGCAGGAGCGCGGTGCTCGCGTGCAGCACCGGCCGCAGGATCTCACCGCTGGCGGCCAGGGATCCGTTGCGGTCGACGCGGGCGATGCGCAGGCCGTCCGGCTCGCGGCGGCGCACGTCGACCGACCAGCCCGGCAGCGGGGCCGCCGCCAGGCCGAAGTCGTCGCGGGTCAGGGACCCACGGCCGGAGGCGCCGACCGCGGCGTGCTCGAGCGCCGGGTCGGCCGCCGGGTGCTCGCTCCTCGCGGAGCGCCAGGTGGTGGTCATCGGTCCTGCTTTCGGTGCGGCGGCGGGGAGGTGTCGCGGGGAAGCGTCGGGATCGGCGTCGGAGTCGAGGTCGGCCTCGGGAGCGGGGTCGGCCTCAGGGGCGGGTCGGCCTCAGGGGTCGGGTCGGGGCGGGTACGAGGGCGGGTGGCTCAGCGCAGCAGGGGCGCTCCGGCGAGCGTGAGGGCGGCCAGCACGAGGCCGGCCCGCGCGATCCGGTCGGCGGGGGCGGCCCACGCCTGCACCCGGCGGAAGGTGGCGTGCAGCGCGCCGGGATCGGTGACGCGGCTCAGCATCGTCACCGGCACCGCCCGGACGAGGCCGAAGACCCCGCCGATCGCCGCGCCGGCGCCGAGGTGGCCGGTGAGGCCGGCGGCCAGCGCGACGGCATACGTCGTCGTGCTCGGCACGATCGTCACGACGCCCAGGCCCAGTTGCGCGCCGAAGCCGAGCCCGTAGACCCACCCGCGGTAGCGCGTCAGCCACCCCTCGTCGACCTGCCGCCGCCACGAGGGCAGCCCGCCGGGGACGACCCCGGACTCCGCGAGCAGCCCGAGCACGAGCAGCAGCGCGCACACCGTCAGCGCGGGGGCGCTCGCCCGCGCCGTCGCCGGGACGAGCGCGCCGAGGCCCGCGGACAGGGTGCCGAGGGCGACGCCGCCGAGCACGGAGCCGAGCGTGTAGGCGGTGACCGTCACCGACCACCGTGAGGACCGGGCCCGCTCACCGAGCGGGCTGATGCTCGAGAGCATCGACTCACCTCAAGGTGACCA
>JAVTVZ010000170.1:19492-38593 GCA_032229625.1 Dermatophilaceae bacterium
CCCGCTCACCGAGCGGGCTGATGCTCGAGAGCATCGACTCACCTCAAGGTGACCAGGTCGAGCGCACCGCCGCGAGCACCGCCAGCGGCAGCCCGACGACGAGGCCGACGGCCAGCGCGAAGCCGCCCGGCGTCATCCCGGCGAGCGTCATCCCGGAGAGCGTCATACCGGCGAGCGTCATGACCGGGCCGGTGCCGGGGCGTGCACGGTCGGCTCGTGTGCCGGGCGGTGGCCGCCCGCGAGGTCGTGGTCCTCGTGGTGCTGGCCGTGGCTGTGGCCGCGGTGGTCATGGTCGTCGTGGTGGTCGTCGCCGTCGTCGTCGTGGTGATCATGAGCGTGATCGTGGGCGTGATCGTGGAACGCCCCGGAGTCGTGCCCCTCGAGGGCGTCGGGGGCGTCGGGGGCGTCGGGGGCGTCGGGGGCGCTGTAGAGGCTCACGTGGCCGGGGTGGATGCCGGCGGCCAGGAGCTCGCGATCCATGCGGGGCAGGTCGTCGCGGGCGCCGCGGCCCAGGTCCGCCTCTGCGCCCGACGACGCCGACGTGCCGCGCGCGTCGCGGGCCGCCCGCGCCTCGGCGATGTCGGCGACGCCCTGGCCCATGAGGCTGCGCACCTGCTCCCACGACGTCGAGGAGCCCTCGCCGGTGACCTGGCCGGCCTCGACGTGCACGAAGTAGGGCGATCCGGGGATCTCGTAGTCGCTCCAGCCGGCCTCGGACTGCACGACGATCGGGCCGGGCCCGGCGAGCCGGCGCAGGGTGCTCGTGCTCTCCTCCTGAGGGCCGCGGGTGATCACGACGAGCCGCGCCCCGGCGGGGATGTCCAGCGGCCCCTCGCCGCGGCCGGCGAAGGTCTCCCAGAAGGTGTGGCACACCGAGCAACCGCTGGACAGGAAGGCGAGCAGCGTGGAGCCGGCGGGATCGCCGAGCCCCACGGTGACCTGCGCACCGTCGAGGTCGGTGCCGACGATGTCGGGCGCCGCCGCGCGATACGGGCGCGTCGCGGGCACGACGCCCTCGCCGAAGGCGACCGGCACCGGACCGGGCGCGCCGGAGGAGTCCGAGGCGTGGGCGTGGGCGCCCGCGTCGCCGGCGGCGGTCTCGAGGTCGAGCCCGGCGCCGAGCTCGTCGAGGGCCCGCAGGATGAGGGCGTGGCTGCGCAGCAGCCCGTAGACGAGCACCGACAGTCCGGCGACGACGACGGAGAGGATGACGACGGCGGCGAGCATTCTCAGGCTCCTTGCGCAGTGGCAGTGGCTGTGGCGGTGGCGGTCATCGAGGGGGTCGGGGTGGGCGCGGCCGCGACCGGTGTCGCGCCGCGGGCCGTGCGGGCGCTGCGGACCGACGCCGCGGTGGTCGTGGGGAGCACGTCCATGACCTGCCAGGCGACGAAGGCGATGAGGGCGGCGCCGGCGACGGTGACGGCCCAGCCGCCGGGGTCGGTCGGCCGCGCGCCCCAGGCGGGCCGGGCGGCGACGGCCGCGGCGACGAGCGCGCCCCCGACCGTGACCGCCAGGTGCGCCCGCGTGGCCGGGGTGTCGGGCCGCCCGAAACAGCCGCAGGAAGCGAGCACCCCTCCGCGCGCCAGAGCGCGGATCAAGAATGCGCTGAAGCCGACATAAAGGCCGCACATGGCGATCGCGGCAGGCGTGCCGGCGACGGTCAGGGCAATTCCGGCGACGGCGATCTCGACGCCGGCAATGGCGCGTGCCACGCGGCGCCCCGCCGGCAGGCCGGCCGATCGCAACGCTCTGGCCAGCGGCATCGGGTCATGCAGCTTGGGCGCGGCCGCGACGAGCAGCAGCACCGCGCACGCCGCGTACGGCGCTGTCAACATCGCGGTCATAGTGCGACGGTAAGGAATGTGCGACGACCCGGACAAGGCATGTCTCGCCATTCGACAGGTCGCACGTCCGACATTGTTCGGGGATTATCAGCGCCGAACTCACAACATTTCGTCGTCGCCGGGTCTGAACTGGGCCTGGATCAGCCCTGGGCCGGCCCTGGACGAGTTCTGCACCAATCCTGGATCGACCCTGGGTCGCCTCGGGCATGGCGAGACGCAGGCGTGCCGCCGGTGTCAGGCCGTCCGGTGTCAGGCCGCCGGTGTCAGGCCGCCCGTGTCAGGCCGACGGATGGGCCGTGAAGGCGTCCTCGACGAGCGGGGCCACGATCGCGATCTGCCACGGGCGGGCGCCGCGCCGGGCCAGCTCGGCGGCCACCGCACCGGCCGGCGGCGGGTCCCAGATGACGCGCCGCAGCAGGTCGGGGGTCAGCAGGTTCTCCACCGGCACGGCGTGCTCCTGCGCATACTGCGCGAGCTGCTCACGCACCTGCGTCAGCCGCGCGGCGGCGACGGGCTCGCGATCGGCCCACGCGCGGATCGGCGGCGGAGAGTCGCTCGGCAGGGTCGTCGGCGGGAGCTCGGCGTCCGGCAGCGTGAGGCCGCGCTCGATCGCGCGCAGCCACACGCCCTGGTGGCGCGCGACACCCTTGTGTCGAGTCGTGGCAACAAGCTCCGTGGGCGTGCCCGGGGCGGCCTTGGCGAGCTCGAGCAGCGTCGCGTCGGGCAGCACCCGGCCGGGGGAGACGTCGCGCCGGCGGGCGAGGTCGTCGCGGGCGAGCCACAGCTCGCGGGCCAGCGCCAACGGGCGACGGCCGCGCAGGCGGTGGATGCCGGAGATGCGCCGCCACGGGTCGGTCCGCGGCGGCGGCCCGGTGAAGGTCGTCAGATGCGCGAATTCCTCGCGCGCCCACTCGAGCTTGCCCTGGTCGCGCAGGTCCGCCTCGATGGCGTCGCGCAGCTGCCCCAGCAGCTCGACGTCGAGCGCGGCATAGCGCAGCCACGGCTCGGGCAGCGGCCGCACCGACCAGTCGACGGCCGAATGCTCCTTGGCGAGCCGCACGCCGAGGTAGTGCTCCAGCACCGCCGAGAGACCCACCCGCGGCAGCCCGACGAGCCGCGACGCGAGCTCGGTGTCGAAGAGGGTCTGCGGGCGCATCCCGATCTCGGCGAGGCACGGCAGGTCCTGGGTCGCCGCGTGCAGGATCCACTCGACCCCGTCGAGGGCGTGCGCGACCGGCTCGAGGTCGGGCAGGGCGATGGGGTCGATGAGCCACGTGCCCGACCCCTCGCGGCGCAGCTGCACCAGATAGGCGCGCTGGCCGTAGCGGTAGCCGGAGGCCCGCTCGGCGTCGACGCCGACCGGACCGGTCCCGGCGCGCAGCGCCTGCGCGGCGCGCACGAGCGTGCGCTCGTCGACGACCACCGCAGGCACCCCGTCGGCGGGCGTAGACACCAGCGGCAGCGGCTCCGGCTCGGCCGATTCCTCCTCCGGGCCCGTCGCCCGGGGTGCGTCCGGCGGCGCCGCGGTGTCCGGTGACGCCGTGGTGTCCGGTGACGCCGTGGTGTCCGACGGCACTGCTGGGGTCGCCGATGCCGACGCAGGTGCCGGTGCCGGTGCCGGTGCAGGTGCCGGTGGCGCGGGATCCGGCTCGGCCGGGGGCTGTGCCCGCGGGGGCGCCACGGGCGGGGGCGGAGCGGGCGGGGGCGGCGGCACCGCATCCCCGCGGTCGGAGAACGTCGGCATGAGCGAGGCGCGTGTCGCGGCTGCGGCCGGCGCGCCGGGTCGCTCGTCGGCCGGGGCGGCCTCGTCGGGATCGGCGGGGCCAGGCGTGCGCTGTGGGGTCACGACCGCCTACCTGATGTGCGCCGGGAAGGCGGCGACACCCTCGGGCAGCGGGGGCATCCCCGCGACGGTGCACAGCAGCTCGGTCCAGATGCGCAGGTGGTCGTCGAGGTCGGCGTCGGTGGGGGACCAGCTCGCGCGCACCTCGATCTCGACCTCGCTGTCGCGGTCGACGAGGGCGCCGAAGCTCTCGGAGACGACGCGCGTGACCGTGCCGCCGAGCGCGCGGTAGCCCGCACCGTTGGCGTGGATCGCGTCGGTCAGCCAGCTCCAGCCGACCTCCCCGAGCAGCGGGTCGGCGCCGAGCTCGGCCTCGAGCTGGGCCCGCACGAACGTCACGACGCGCCACGGGCCCTCCCAGGCCTCGGGGGCCGCGGGATCGTAGAGCGCGACGAACCGCCCGCTGGCCAGGGCGTCCTCGGCGCCGGGCCGCACGACCTCCCCGGACAGTGCGAGCGAATGGGGGGCGATCCGCTGCGGCGCCGGGATCTCCTCCAGGTGGATCTCGGGGCGCAGGCGCACGCCGCGCAACGCCTCCGCCGCCTCGGCGAAGCGTGCGCTCGCCTCCGGTGCGGTGCGGCTGGCCACGCTGGAAATGTAGGCGGCAGCCGCCTCGCCCGGTGGGCAACACGCCGAACGTGCGTGCGAGGATCGGCGGATGGATCCCCGCCCCGACAGCCCCCGCGACAGCCTCCTCGTGCGCGCCGCGCGCCGCGACCCGGGGCCGCGACCGCCGGTGTGGTTCATGCGCCAGGCCGGGCGCAGCCTGCCCGAATACCGTCGGGTCCGCGAGGGCGTCGGCATGCTCGAGTCGTGCCGCCGGCCGGATCTGGTCACGCAGATCACGCTGCAGCCGGTGCGCCGACACGGGGTCGACGCCGCGATCTTCTTCAGCGACATCGTCGTGCCGCTCGCCGCGGTCGGCGTCGATCTCGACATCGTCGCCGGGGTCGGGCCGGTCGTCGCGCAGCCCGTGGCCACCCGCGCCGACCTCGACCGGCTGCCGGCGCTGACGCCGGAGCACGTGCCGGACATCACGCAGTCGGTGCGGATGCTCGTCGCCGAGCTCGGCGCGACGCCGCTCATCGGCTTCGCGGGCGCGCCGTTCACGCTCGCGTCCTATCTCGTCGAGGGCGGGCCGAGCAAGACGCACGCGCGCACGAAGGCGCTGATGCACGGCGACCCGGCGCTGTGGCACGACCTGTGCGCGCGCCTCGCCGCGATCTCCGGGGCCTTCCTGGCCGTGCAGGTCGAGGCGGGCGCGAGCGCGATCCAGCTCTTCGACAGCTGGGCCGGGGCGCTGTCCCTGGCCGACTATGTCGACTTCGTGCAGCCGCACTCGCGGGCGGCGCTGGCGGCGGTCGAGGCCTACGACGTGCCGCGGATCCACTTCGGGGTCGGCACCGGCGAGCTGCTCGCCGCGATGGGTGCGGCGGGCGCCGACGTCGTCGGCGTCGACTTCCGCGTCGCGCTCGACGAGGCGTCGCGGCGGATCGGCCCGGACTACGCGGTGCAGGGCAATCTCGACCCGGCGCTGCTCTTCGCGCCCTGGGAGGTCGTCGAGGCGCACGTGCGGCGCATCGTGACGCAGGGCCGCGCGACGCCCGGCCATGTCTTCAACCTCGGCCACGGCGTGCCCCCGGAGGCCGACCCCGACGTGCTGACCCGCATCGTCGAGCTCGTCGCCTCCCTCGGGGACTGACGCCTCAGCCTCAGCCGCGCGGGCGCGGCGCGGGCGGCTCGATCCGCACGGTGACCAGCGGCAGGAAGAACTGCACGAGCGGGCCGATCGACACGGCATACAGGACGGTCCCGAGGCCGACGACGCCGCCGAGCAGCCACCCCAGGGCCAGGACGGTGAGCTCGAGCCCGGTGCGCACGCGGCGCAGGCTGATGCCGGTGCGGCGGTGCAGGCCCGTCATGAGGCCGTCCCGCGGCCCGGGGCCGAGCTGCGCGCCGATGTAGAGGGCTCCGGCGAGTCCGTTGAGCACGACCCCGCCGACGAGCAGGGCCGCCCGGGCCGCGAGCGCATCGGGTGACGTGAGCGCCGCGAGCGTCAGGTCGGTGGCGACCCCGATCCACAGCGCGTTGGCGATCGTGCCCAGCCCGGGCCACTGCCGCAGCGGGATCCACAGCATCAGCACCGCGAAGCTCGCGAGCACGACGACCTGGCCGAAGGACAGCCCGACGTGGCGGGTGATGCCGTCGTGGAAGACGTCCCACGGGTCCAGCCCCAGGGTGCTGCGCAGCAGCATCGCCATCGACACCCCGTAGAGGGTGAGGCCGACGAAGAGCTGGAGGAGGCGCCGCGACATCCGGCCGGCGCGCAGCTGGGCCACCGGCCCGAGCGGCAGGAGTTCGGGGCGTGGGCGACGGGGGCGGCCCGCGGGGGTGGCCGGCCCGCGGCGGGGCGCAGACGGGGTCGCGGACGGCACACAAGAGTGTGTGGTCACCTCGGGGTTCGGGCGGGTCATGTCTGCCAGGATGCGCGACTCGCCCGTGAAAATCGAGGGCCACTTGGGCAATAGTGGTCTGCATGTCGGCTCCGAAGATCAGCGCCCGCCGCCTCGCCGAGATCCTCCCACCGCTGCCCGCGGCCGGGCCTCGGTATGCCGCGCTCGCGACCGTCGTCGCGCAGCTCGTCGGGGACGGTCGGCTGCTCGCGGGCACCCGGCTGCCGAGCGAGCGCGACCTGACCGCCGCTCTCGGGGTGAGCCGCACGACCGTGACCCGCGCCTACGACGTGCTGCGCGAGCAGGGCCATGTGGTCTCGCGGCGCGGCTCCGGCAGCGTCGTGGCGACGGCGCGGGCGCGACCGCACTCCGGCGCCGGGGACGTCCTGGGCAGCGCGGCCATCGACGCCGCGCCGGACACCCGCGACATGACGTGCGCGGCGCCGTCCGGCCAGGCCGACCTCCTGCCCTGGTACGAATCGGCGCTGGAGCGGCTGGGGGCCTACGTCACCGACTCCGGCTACCACCCCATCGGGCTGCCGGTGCTGCGCGAGGCGATCGCGCGCCGCTACAGCCTGCGGGGGCTGGCGACGGGGGCGGACCAGATCATCGTGACGACCGGCGGGCTGCCGGCGCTGGCGACGGTCGCGCGCGCCTTCGTCGGCGCGGGGGGCCGCGTGCTCCTGGAGAACCCGACGTATCCCGGCGCGATCGTCGCGATGCGCCACGCCGGGGCGCGACTCGTCGGACTCCCCGTCGACCTCCCTGTCGACCTCCCCGTCGATGCAGCGGCGACACCGCAGGAGCTGGCCGGTGCCGCCGCGGCAGTCATCGCCCGGACCCGACCCACGCTGGCCGTCGTCATCCCCGACTTCCAGAATCCGACGGGGCGCCTCCTGCCCGACGCGCATCGGGCGGCGCTCGCGCAGGCGCTGCGGGCCGGCGGGGTGCGCCCGGTCGTCGACGAGACCCTCGTCGAGACGGCGCTGGATCCCGACCTCGTGATGCCCGCGCCCTTCGGCGTCCATGCCCGCGACGCGGTCTGCGTCGGCAGCGTGAGCAAGAGCCACTGGGGTGGACTGCGGATCGGGTGGATCCGGGCGCCGCGCGCCGATGTGCCGACGCTGGCGGCGGCCCGTCTGGGGCTCGACGTCGGCGTGCCGGTGCTCGAGCAGCTCGTCGTGGCGGGCCTGTTCGCCGACGGCGTCTATGCCCTGCCCGGCGAGCGGGCCGCCCACCGCCGCCGGTATGCCGCGCTCGTCGCCGCGGTCGGCGAGCTGCTGCCCGACTGGCGCTACACCGCCCCGGCGGGCGGGCTCGCCCTGTGGTGCCGCCTGCCGGGGCACTGGTCGAGTGCACTCGTCGCCGCCGCGCGCCGCCGGGGCACGCTGCTCGTGCCGGGGGCGGCGTTCGCCGTCGACGGCGCCGGATTGGAGCGCCGGCTGCGGCTGCCCTTCGCGCTGCCACCGGATCGGCTGCGCGCGGCCGTCGCCGACATCGCCGACGTGTGCGGGCAGCTCGGCGACCACGAGCCCGTGCGCCCGGCGCGCTCCGCCCGCGTCGTCGCCCCCGCCGTCGTCGCCTGAGCGCGAGGCCGCCGCAGAGGCGTCGCAGCCTGAGGTCGGACGCGGCCTGAGGTCCGACGCGGCCTGAGAGCCGAGGTCGTCCCAGCGTCGAGGTCGTCGAAGCGTCGATGCCGCCGGAGACCGACGAGCGGGTGAAGCGCGGCTCAGCGGGCCGCCGCGGACTCCTCGGCCCGCGCGTCCTCGGTCTGCGCGTCCTCGGTCTGCGCCGCCGTCGCCTGCGCGTGGGTCCGCGTGCGCCGTCGCCGCACCACCCAGGTGGCGAGCCAGGCGATCAGGCCCAGCGGCAGCAGCCACGGCAGGGCGATGCCGGCGACGGTGACGAGGACCACCGCGGAGGCGAGCAGCGCGTCGAACCCCCGGCGCAGGCCGTGGGTGAAGCCGCCGTCGTCCGGCTCGACCGCCGGAGCCTGGGGGCCCAGCAGCGTCAGGGTGATCGTCGCGTTCTCCACCGAGCCGGTCAGCGCGGCCATCCGGCGCTCGAGGGCCTCGAGCTCGGCCTCGCGCGTGGCCAGCGCCTTCTCCAGGTCGATGACCTCACGCACGGTCTTGGCGCGCTCCATGAGGTCGCGGACCCGGGCGACGCTGGCGCGCATCGTCGCCAGCCGCCCCTGGGTGTCGACGTAGGTGCCGGTGACGTCCGTCGCCGAGGCTTCGCGGGCCTGCACCCGGCCCAGCGCCTCGAGGCGCTTCATCGTCGCGTCGAGCCCGGCCGCCGGCACCGACAGGGTCAGCGACCCCTGCCCGGCCTCGCCGGCCCGCAGGTCCCACTGCTCGTCGGTGACCTCGCCCCCGACGGCGGCCGCCGCGGCGCGGACGGCCTGCCCGGCGGAGGTGAGGTTGTCGACCCCGATGGTCAGCACACTGGTGCGTGCGATCTTGCGGTCCGGCACCGCCTGCGAGCCGGCGGCCTGAGATCCGGCCTCGGCCTGCGACCCGGCCTCGGCCTGCGCGCCCCCGGCGGCCTGCGCGGCGTCGGCCGCGGCCGCGCCGGCCTGCGCCACCCGTCCGCTCGCGGGCCCGGCCGAGTCGGCGGCACCGGCGCCGGAGGTCGACGACGCGGCGCATCCCGCCAGGGCGAGGACGCCCGCGACCGCGAGCGCCAGCGTCGCCCGACCTGTTGCCCGACCCGCTGCCCGACCGGCGGCCCGACCCGCCGTCGGCGTGCCCTCGTGTGCCGCGGCCCAGGGGCGCTGCTCGGGGCGCCGGCCGTCGGCCGCCGGTGCCGCGGTCGCCGTCCGTGAGTGCTGGTGTGCCGTCATGAGGTGCTCCTTGTCGAGCCGCTGGGAGGTGCGTCTGGGCGTGGTGCCCCGGGCAGGAATCCCCCGGGCAGGAATCCCCCGGGCGGAGCGGGCCGGCCCCCTGACCGGTCCGACACCCTTTCCAAGGGGGTGCCGGCGCCGCGGGGTTGCCCGTCGCGGGTCACGACTACGTCACGACCGGCAGGGGCGCGGGCCGCCCGGCGATCGGGGGTCGCGGGCCGGGGTCGGCGGCCCCGGGGCGCGGCCGCGGGCAGCCCACCTGCCGCGCCGCGCGGGCCCGTGGCGAGAATGGGCGCCATGACCGACGCGCCCCAGACCCCACCTCAGACCCCACCTCAGAGCCCACAGGGCGGCGACCGCCGCCCCAGCACTCCGGAGAACTCCCACGCCCGCCGCATCCGCGAGCTCAACGACACGATCCGGTATGCGATGTGGTCGGTCTTCCGGGTCCGCCCCGGCCTGCCGCGCGACGAGGAGACGCGGGCGCGGATGGCCCGTGAGGTGGGCGAGCTCTTCGACGAGCTCGGCGCGCGCCAGGACGATCTCGTCGTCCGCGGGCTGTACGACGTCAGCGGCTTGCGCGCCGACGCCGACCTCATGTGGTGGTGGCACGCCCCGACGATCGAGGCCGCGCAGGCCGCCTACCGGGGGTTGCGGCGCACCGAGCTGGGCGCCTACCTCGAGCCGGTGTGGTCGGTCGCCGCGCTGCACCGGCCCGCGGAGTTCAACAAGAGCCACCTGCCGGCGTTCCTGGCGGGGGAGCGGGCGCGCGACTACGTCTGCGTCTATCCCTTCGTGCGCTCCTACGACTGGTATGTCATCGACGACGCCGACCGCCGCGACATGCTGCGCGAGCACGGCCAGATGGCGCGCGACTACCCGGACGTGCGGGCCAACACGATCGCGAGCTTCGCGCTCGGCGACTACGAGTGGGTCCTGGCCTTCGAGGCCGACGAGTTGCACCGCATCGTCGACCTCATGCGCGAGCTGCGGGCCAGCCGCGCGCGGCTGCACGTGCGCGAGGAGATCCCCTTCTACACCGGCCCGCGGGTCGAGCTCGCCCACGCGGTCCACGAACTGCCGTAGGGTGCCGCGCCGCGCGGCTGTATGACTGGTTTGCCCATCCGAGTAGGCTGGGGCCGCAACGGCGCCCTCCGCGCCACCTCACCCTCCTTCCGACCCCCGGGTCGCAAGGCGAATCCCGTTGCCGATCAAGGCACCCGGGCCCGACCACGGCACGTGCGGACGCACGGCGCGCGCGCATCTCGTGTGCTGCGCGGCAGGTCGGGTCGGGTGTCGGTCGCGACGTCGAGGCGACCCGACCCGACGACAGAGGCGAGCATGAACGAGCAAGAGCCCCAGCCCACCCTCCAGGACACGATGCGCCGCATGAATCAGATCTTCGGCTCGATGATGCCGAAGGTCCCCGGTGTGCCGTCGCTGAACGAGCTGCCGACGGTGCCCGGCCTGCCGGCGATCCCCGGGATGCCGGCGATCCCCGGCCTGCCGAAGATGCCCCCGATGCCGTCGCTGCCGACGGCGGAGTCGCTGCGCGAGGCGGCCGACGATCTGAGCCAGCTGGCCGCGCAGGTGCCCGGCGCGAGCCAGGAGGTCGCCGCGCTGTGGGTCGATCTGCTGCGCGTGCAGTCCGGGTCGCCGGCCCACGAGCCGCACCCCAAGGACGCGCGGTTCGCCGACCCGACGTGGCGCGACAACGCGATCTTCCGCACGTGGGCGCAGAGCTACCTGGCGTGGGTCGCGATGGTCGACCGGCTGGGCAAGCGCCTCGACGACTCCGGTGTCCGCAACGCCGAGGCCATCAAGTTCGCCACCGGCATCCTGACGACCGCGATGTCGCCGACGAACTACTTCTGGTCCAACCCGGCGGCCGTCAAGCGCGCCTACGAGACCGGGGGGCAGAGCCTGCTGACCGGCCTGAGCCACTGGGTCGACGACCTGACCCACAACAAGGGGATGCCGTCGATGGTCTCCCGGGGCGCGTTCACCGTCGGTGAGGATCTCGCGGTCACCCCCGGCGCCGTCGTCACCCGCGACCCGGTCGCCGAACTCATCCAGTACGCGCCCACGACCGACAAGGTCCGGGCGCGCCCGACGATCGTCGTGCCGCCGCCCATCGGTCGCTTCTACTTCCTCGACCTGGCCGCCGGGCGCAGCTTCGTCGAATACGGCGTGAGCCAGGGCCTGCAGATGTTCATGGTGAGCTGGCGCAACGGTGACCCGGCGAACGCCGCGTGGGGCATCGACGAGTACGGCGAGCGGGTCATCCGGGCGATCGACGAGGCGAAGGCCATCACGGGCGCCGACAAGGTCAACCTCGTCGGCTTCTGCGCCGGCGGCATCCTCGAGGCGACGGTGCTCAACCGGCTCTCCGAGCTGGGCCGTGACGACGTCGCCGCCGCGTCCTTCGCGGTGACGCTGCTGGACTGGCGCGGCAAGTACCCGATGCACGCCTTCACCGGCGACGGCGTCATGGACCTCGCGCGCAACACCTCCAAGCGCAGCGGCGTCTTCACGGCGCAGCAGATGGGCACGGCGTTCACGTGGCTGCGGCCCAATGACCTCGTGTGGAACTACTGGGTGAACAACTACCTCATGGGCAAGGAGCCGCCGGCCTTCGACATCCTCGCGTGGAATGCCGACGGCACGGCGCTGCCGGCGACGCTGCACAGCGAGTTCCTCGAGATCTTCAAGTCGAGCCCGCTCGCCAAGCCGGGCACGGCGACCTACCTGGGCTCGACGTTCGACGCCGCGCGGATCACGGTGCCGGTCTTCGTGCAGGGCGCGGTGACCGACCACCTCACGCCGTGGCAGGGCACCTACCGCACGACGCAGATGGTCGGCAGCGACGACATCACCTACGTGCTGAGCAACGCGGGTCACATCGCGAGCCTCGTCAACCCGCCGACCAACCCCAAGGCGAGCTACTTCTCCGGCGACGGCGCGGGCGAGCTGACCGCCGAGCAGTGGCAGGCGCAGGCGCAGAAGGAGTCGGGCTCCTGGTGGACCGCGTGGACCGCGTGGTCGGCCAAGCACAGCGGCAACCTCGTCGCCGCGCCGAAGACGCTCGGCGGCAAGGACTTCCCCGAGCTGGCCCCGGCACCCGGCCTCTACGTCGTCGACCAGGTCGCCTGACGCCCGATCGGTCTGCGACCGGGCCTCGCGCCCCCAGCAGTGACGCACCGCCTGTCCCGCGCGCTCGCGGGGCAGGCGGTGCGTCGTCTCGTCGCCGTCAGGGGCGGTGCGGCTGGTCGCCGTCGCCGGGCGCGAAGCGCATCGAGATCGAGTTGATGCAGTAGCGCTGGTCGGTCGGGGTGTCGTAGCCCTCGCCCTCGAAGACGTGCCCGAGGTGGCTGCCGCAGCTCGCGCAGCGGACCTCGACGCGCTTCATGCCGAGGGTGGTGTCCTCGAGGTATTCCACACTGTCCTGTGCGAGTGGCGAGTAGAAGGAGGGCCAGCCGCAGTGGCTGGGGAACTTCGTGGCGCTGCGGAAGAGCTCGGCGCCGCAGGCCCGGCAGCTGTAGACGCCCTCGGCGGTGGTGTCGGTGTATTCGCCGACGAAGGGGCGCTCGGTGCCGGCCTGCCGCAGGACCTGATATTCGGCCGGGCTCAGCCGCTCGCGCCACTGCTCGTCGGTGAGCTGGATGGGGTAGGTGCGATCGCTCATACGCACGTCAACACCGCGGGTCGCCCGGTGGTTCCCTGAGCCGTCGGGTCGGTCGCGCTGGCTAGGGTGACGGCCATGGCGAAGGCGACGCAGGCGTACGTGCAGGCGGGGGACCGCGAGGTGCGCATCTCCAGCCCGGAGCGGGTCATCTACGAGGCGACGGACACGACGCCGCAGGTGTCGAAGCTGCAGGTCGCGCAGTTCTTCGCCGACGTCGGTGACGGGCTGATGCGGGCGCTGGGGGAGCGGCCGACGGCGATGGAGCGCTGGCCGTCGGGGGTCCGCGAGGGGATGAAGTTGGCGACCGGGCCGGGCGACAAGGACGCCGACGCGTTCTACCAGAAGCGGGTGCCGCGGGGCGCGCCGGACTACCTCGAGACGGTGCGGATCACCTTCCCGTCGGGGCGTACGGCGGAAGAGATGTGCCCGACCGAGATCGCGGTGCCGGTGTGGGCGGCGCAGATGGGCACGCTGACGTTCCACCCGTGGCCGGTGCGGCGCTGCGACGTCGATCACCCCGACGAGCTGCGCATCGACCTCGACCCGCAGCCCGGGACGACCTTCGCCGACGTCACGCGGGTCGCCGGCCTCGCCCGCGAGCTGTTCGCCGAGCTCGGCATCACCGCCTACGCCAAGACCTCCGGCAACCGCGGGGTCCACATCTACACGCGGATCGAGCCGCGCTGGGAATTCACCGACGTGCGGCACGCGGCGATCGGCTTCGGGCGCGAGCTGGCCCGCCGCGACGACGGCGTCACCGTCGCGTGGTGGAAGGAGGAGCGTGGGGAGCGAATCTTCGTCGACTACAACCAGAACAACCGGGACCGGACGATCGCGAGCGCCTACTCGCTGCGGCCCCTGCCAGGGGCGCCGGTCTCGACGCCGGTGACGTGGGCGGAGCTGGTGGACCTGCGCGATCCGCGCGCGTTCACGCTGTTCAGCGTGCCCGACCGGCTCGCCGACGGCGACCCGTGGGCCGGGATCGACGACACGGCGCACAGCCTCGAGCCGCTCCTGAAGCTGTGGGAGGAGCTGCCCGGCGGCGAGCTGAACTTCCCTCCCGACTACCCGAAGATGCCCGGCGAGCCCCCGCGCGTGCAGCCGAGCAAGAAGAACGCCGCCAACTGGGAGGCCGACGGCGTCACCCGCAAGGAGTCGTAGCCGTCGGACCCGGGACCCCGGGCACGTTGCTGTGGACGAGCACCGGGCCCGCGGCGTCAGGCGAGCAGTCCCACGACGACGACCAGCGGCAACGAGATGACCGAGCCGATCGTCGTCACCATCGTCAGCGTCTTCAGCGCCCCGGAGGTCGAGAGGCCGAGCAGCGACTTGAACATCCAGAAGAAGTTGCTGTTGACCTGGAGCGCGAAGAGAGCCCCGGAGGCGATCGCCAGGCCGATGGCCACGGGCGCGACGTCGATCGAGGCGAGCACCGGCGCGATGATGCCGCCGGCGGTGATCGCGGCGACCGACACCGAGCCGATCGCCACGTGCAGCACCGCGGCGATGAACCACGCGAGCAGGATGCTGACGATGAGCGGCGCGCCCGCGTCGGCCGAGAAGAGGCCCGCGAGGTCCTTGTCGAGGCCCGTCGCCTTGATGACCGCGCCGAGCGAGCCGCCGACGCCGGTGATGAGGAGGATCTCGCCGGTCGTGTGGAAGCCCTCCGACATCGCCTCGCCGGTCCGGTCGCCGCCGACGACGCGGCGCGCGAGCACGTAGGCCATGAGGAGACCGACGAAGAGGGCGACGTTGGCATTGCCGAGGAAGTCGATGAAGGGGTTGGTGAACTCGAAGAGCTCGGCGAACGCGCCGAAGCCGATCATGAGCAGCGGCACGACGATCGGGCTCATCGACACGAGCAGCGACGGCGCGCGCTCGGGCACGTCGTCGGAGTCGGCGGCGGCGAGCGCCTCCTGCTCGAGCATCGCCTCGTCGGGCTCCTCGTCACGCTCGGGCTTCCAGTAGCCGCCGCGCAGCAGGATCCGCATGATGAGCGTCGTGAGGACGGCCGTCACCGGGCCGAGGACGATGCCGAAGAGCAGCCACGTGCCCAGCGGCACCCCGAGCAGCCCGGCGACGGAGATCGCGGCGAGGCCGGGGATGACGAAGACGTAGCCGGAGAAGATGCCGATGCCCAGGGCGCTCGCCATGAGCGGCAGGCCGCGGCTGCCGATGTGCGGCGCCGTCGAGCGCGCGACGGGCGAGGCGAGGACGACCTGCACGTCGACGTAGATCGAGGGGAAGATCATCGACATCGCGACGGTCATCGCGTAGGGGAGCCGGTTCGCGCCGACCGAGGTCAGGAGCGCCTTGACCATCGTGCGGAAGGCGCCCGTCGCATAGAGCAGCGAGCCGATGAGCACACCGAAGCCGATGAGCAATCCGACCTTGGCCATGATGTCGCCGAAGCCGCCCGTGATCGCCTTGATCGTCTCCTCGAAGCCGACGCCGGCGGCGAGCCCGAGGTAGAGACAGGCGATGACGAGCGAGATGACCGGGTCGACCTTCGCCTTGATGATGAGGGCGACGACGAGCACGATCGCGATCGCGGTATGCAGAGCAACCATGTCTCACTCCCGAATCCGGTCGCGCCGCCACGATGCGACGCGAACTCCGCGAATCTACGGGAGATTCCACGCTCGGGGAACGACTGCCGCTCGCCGGATTGCGTGGCGGTGGTGCCCGTGCTCGTGCGGTGAGCCCGTTTTCGGGTGCGGCAGGGGCGGGCGAGCGTGACGCCCCGCCACCGTCGCGGGCGGGGGCCGACACGCCCCTGACCGGCGCCCGGACACAATGGGGCGCGTGCTCGACACCCTTCTCGCCGTCCTGCCCGTGATCGCCGTGGGCGTCGCCGTCGCCTCGGGCCTGCGGGCGACGGGCGCGGCGGTCTCGGGACTCCTCGCCGTCGGCGTCGCGGTCCTCCTGCGATTCCCCCTCGACGTCGTGGCGGCCCGCGCCGACATCCTGCGGTGGCTGCCGCTCATGATCGAGATCCTCCTCATCATCGGCTTCGGACTCCTCCTGGCCGCGCTCACGACCCGCACCGGTTCGCAGCAGGTGCTCGCGCGCCGGCTCGCCGCCGCGGCGGGCACGCCGGTGGTCACGGTCCTGCTCGTCGTCCACGGGATCACGCCCTTCGCCGAATCGGTCATGGGGTTCGGGGTCGGCGCGATGATCGGCGTCCCGCTCCTGCTGCACATCGGGATCCCGCCGGCGCGGGCGGCGATCGTCTCCCTCCTCGGGCTCGTCGCGGTGCCGTGGGGCGCGATGGCGCCCGGGATCCTCGTCGCGGCCGGGATGACCGGGCTGAGCTTCCAGGATCTCGGCGTCGCGAGCGCGCGGCTCAGCCTGTTGCCGTTCGTCATCTGCGGGATCGCCGGGGTGCTCGTCGCCTTCGGTCGCCAGGCCCGCTGGTACTGGCTGCTCGCCGCGACCGCCACCGGGATCGTCTTCTGCGGCGGGGTCATCGGCGCCAACGTCGTCGCCGGCACCCCGCCCGCCGGAGCGCTCGGCGCGCTGGTCACCATCCTCGTCGTACTCGCCGTCGTGCTCGGGGCGCGGCGTCTCGGGGGCAGTCGGGGCCTCCGGGGCGACGCAGGAGCCCGTCGCGACGCGCCCGCGGGCGATCCCGACGCCACCGACGAGCCGCTCGGGGGTCACCGCGAGATCTGGCTCGCCGTCCTGCCGTATGCCGTGCTCCTCGGCGGGGTGCTGCTCGCGCGGGCCGCGGTGCACTCGCTGCCCGACGAGGCGCTCGGACGCTACGTCGCCTCACCAGGGCTGTGGCTGGCCTTCGCCTGCCTCACCGAATACCTGCTCCACCGCGGCGACCTCAGCCGTGCGACCGTGCGCGAGGCCGGGGTCGCGGCGTGGCACTCGTGGCGCGTCGTGGCCCCGGCGACGGCGTCCTTCGTGCTCGTCGGCATCCTCATGGTCGACGCGGGGATGTCCGCGCAGATCGCGGCCGCGGCGAGGGAGATCGGGCCCGCCTACTCCTTCTTCGCACCCGTGCTGGCGGGCGTCGGCGGCTTCCTCACCGGCTCGAACGCGGGCGCCAACGCGATGTTCGCCGCGCCCCAGGCCCAGGCGGCGCAGGCACTGGGCAAGCCGGTCCTCGACGTCGTCGCGATGCAGAACGTCGGCGCCTCGCTGCTCACGATGGCCTCGCCCGGGCGGGTCCTGCTCGCCGTGCGGATGTGCCCGCCCGGGTCGACGTCGATGCGCGCGACGACCCTGGCCCTCGTCGCGATCGACGCCGTCGTCCTCCTCGGCCTCGGCGTCCTCACCCTCGCGATGTGAGCAGGAGCGCGTCAGCCGCGGGGACCCCGGTGGGTGAGCAGGCCGCTCGCGATCCGCACGAGGTCGTCGACGCGGGCCGGTGGGTCGTCGCGCCACCACACGAGCCAGACGGGCACGGGTGGGGCGTCGACCACGCGGCGGTAGGCCAGGCCCGGGCGGGTGTGCTGGTAGGCGGTGGCTTCGGTGGTGATGCCGCAGGCCTGGCCGGATTCGACGACGGCGAGCCACTCCTCGACTCCGTGCACGTCGCGGGTGCCGGCCGGGGCGGCGTCGACGGGGAAGAGGTCGATGGTCGTCGTGCCGGTGCGCAGGTCGACGGCGACGGTGCGGCCGGCGAAGTCGGCGAGGCGCAGGGTGCGGCGGCGGCTCAGCGGGTCCTCGCGGCTCACGGCGCCGTAGCGGCTCTCGACGCCGATGACGGCGTGGGCCATCCGCCGGTCCCGCGGCTCGCGCCGGGTGAGCGCGACCTCGGCGAGCCCTTCGGCGAGTCCTGCGGTCGGCGTGGCGGCGTGGACGTAGGTGAGGTCTGATTCCGGATGCTGTTCGCGCCAGCGCCGCTGCAGCTCGGCGGCCGTGTGCCGCCCCAGACCCGCCCAGGCGAACCCGATCCGCAGCGGCGCGCCCTGCGCGTGCACGTCCGCGGCGAGCGCCTCGACCTCGGCCAGGATCCGGCGCGCCCGGCGCAGCGCGCGCCCGCCGGCCGGGGTGAGGCTCACCGCCCGACCGGTCCGATGCAGCAGGCGCGCGCCGAGCTCGGTCTCCAGGGAGGCGAGCGTCCGCGAGACCGTCGCCTGGGTCGTGTGCAGCGCGATCGCCGCGTCGGTGAACGTGCCCTCGTCGACGACCGCGACAAACGCCCGCACCTGCCGCAGTTCCATACGCTCAGCGTATGGCAGGGGCGCTCGGCGTATTTCTGGCCCGGCCTCGGTGGTGTCGACACTGGCGCCATGACCCACGCCGAGCCCGCCGCCCCGCTCGCCGCGATCTCCGCCCCGGCCCCGGCCCCGGCTCCGACCCCTGGCCGCCGGTCACCGGCTGCGGGCCCCCAGGCCTTCGGGGCCGGTCCGCACTGCGAGTCCGGCGTGCGCCGGGGCTACGCCGCGATGGTCACGGGCGCGGTGTCGAATCAGACCGGGGCGGCGCTGGGAGCGCACGCGTTCGACGCGATCGGCCCGGCGGGCGTCGTGGCGGTCCGCCAGATCGTCGCGGCGCTGACGCTGGTCCCGACGGCGCGCCCGCGCTGGCGGACCCTCACGTGGTCGCAGTGGTGGCCGGCGCTGCTGCTCGCCGGGGTCTTCGTGACGATGAGCTTGTCGCTCTACTCCTCGATCGACCGCGTCGGACTGGGGCTGGCGGTGACGCTGGAATTCCTCGGGCCGTTGGCCGTCGCGCTGCTCGGCTCGCGCAGGCTCGTCGACCTGCTCGCCGCCCTCGCGGCGGGCGCGGGCGTCTACGTCCTCGTCCTGCCCGACCCGAGCACCGACGTGCTCGGGATCGGCCTCGGCCTGCTCGCTGCGGCCTGCTGGGCGTCCTACATCCTGCTCAACCGCCTCATCGGCACCCGGCTGCCCGGCGCCACGGGGTCGGCGGTCGCCGCGACCGTCGGGGCTGCCGTGAGCCTGCCGTTGGTGGTGTTCCTCGTGGTGGACGGCCGGATGACCGGCCCGGCGCCGGCCTTCGCGGTGGCCGCCGGGCTGCTGTCCTCCTCGTTCACCTACGCGCTCGACCTCTTCGCGCTGCGCCACGTCACCCCGGCCGCCTTCGGGCTCTGCATGAGCATCCACCCGGTCTGCGCGGCCCTCGCCGGCATCGTCTTCCTGCACCAATGGCTCGCCGCCCACGAATGGCTCGGCATCCTCGTCGTCGTCGCCGCGAACGCCGTCGCGCTCGGCGACGCCGCCCGGCGCCAAGCGCCCCGGCGCCCGCGCAGGTCGTGGCGGTCGTGGAGGTCGTGGCGGTCATGACGCAGTGGTGGCGAGCTGACGGGCGTAGGGGTGGGTGAGGCATGGCACGTCGTCAGCGCACGAGCACCTCGCCCAGGTCGTAGGCGGGCGCACGCTCGATCTGGTCGAGGGTGCAGGAGGTCGGGTCGCGGTCGGGGCGCCAGCGCAGGAACGTCACGGCGTGGC
>JAVTVZ010000171.1:0-6024 GCA_032229625.1 Dermatophilaceae bacterium
GCTGCGGCGGACCTCGTCGGGGGCGGCGCAAGGCCGCGAGGATTGGGCATATCCGACCTGCGCGGCGGGTGTACCTGATACAGAAGTCAGATGAGCAACGCGACGACGGAGTACGCGGCTGCGCGGGACTTCCTGCTGCAGCACCGGGAGGACTACGACAGTGCGGTCGCCGGCTTCCGGTGGCCGGCCTTGGAGGGTGACTTCAACTGGGCCATCGACTGGTTCGACGAGCTGGCCCGCGGCAACACGGCGACGGCCCTGTGGATCGTCGAAGAGGACGGCTCGGAGGAGAAATACACCCTCGAGGAGATGCGGCTGCGCAGCGACAAGCTCGCGGCCTGGCTGACGGCGCGGGGCATCGGCAGGGGCGACGCGGTGCTGCTCATGCTCGGCAACCAGGTCGAGCTGTGGGACGCGATGCTCGCCCTCATGAAGATCGGCGCGGTCATCTCGCCGACGACGGTCGCGTTGGGCGCCGCCGACCTCAAGGACCGGATCGCGCGGGCCGACGCCAAGGGCGTGATCTGCAACGTCGCGGACACCGGCAAGTTCTACTGGGCGCCGGAGTCGGCGCTGGATCTGCATCTGCTGTGCGTCGGGGAGGCGGAGGGCTTCGCCGACATTCGCGCCGCGCAGGACGCGTCGTCGGCGCCGTCGTGCCAGGTCGTCACCTGCGTCGACGATCCGCTGCTGCTGTATTTCACGTCCGGCACGACGAGCCGCCCCAAGCTCGTGGAGCACACGCAGGTCTCGTATCCGGTGGGGCACCTGAGCACGATGTACTGGATCGGCCTGCAGCCCGGCGACGTGCACCTGGCGATCTCCTCCCCTGGGTGGGCCAAGCACGCGTGGAGTTGTTTCTTCGCGCCGTGGATCGCGGGGGCGACGATCTTCGAGTACAACTACACGCGCTTCGACGCGGACGCGCTGCTGACGCAGATGGAGCGCGCGGGCGTCACGACGTTCTGCGCGCCGCCGACGGTGTGGCGGATGCTCATCCAGGCCGACCTGGAGGGCCGCCGCGGCAGCCTGCGCGAGGTCGTCGGGGCCGGTGAGCCGCTCAACCCGGAGGTCATCGACCAGGTGCAGCGGCACTGGGGGTTGACGATCCGCGACGGCTACGGGCAGACCGAGACGACCGCGCAGATCGCGAACACCCCTGGTCAGGACGTCGTCGCCGGGTCGATGGGGCGTCCGCTGCCGGGGGTGCCGTCGGTGCTCGTCGACCCGGTGACCGGCGAGCCGGCCGACGTCGAGGGCGAGCTGTGCCTGAGCCTGTCGCCGCGGCCGGTCGGGCTCATGGCCGGCTATCAGGGCGACGCGGAGCGCGAGGCCGAGGCGATGTCGGGTGGCTACTACCACACCGGCGACGTCGCGACCCGCGACGAACAGGGCCGCGTGACGTTCGTCGGGCGCACCGACGACGTCTTCAAGGCCTCGGACTACAAGATCTCGCCCTTCGAGCTGGAGTCCGTGCTCATCGAGCACCCCGCCGTCGCCGAGGCCGCGATCGTGCCCGCCCCCGACGCGATGCGCCTGGCCGTCCCCAAGGCGTATGTCGTCCTGGCCCCCGGCCACGAGCCGGGCCGCGACCTCGCCGAGTCGATCCTGCGGCATTGCCGCGAGCACCTCGCGCCCTTCCAACGCGTCCGCCGGCTCGAATTCGGCGAACTGCCCAAGACGATCAGCGGCAAGATCCGCCGCGTCGAGCTACGCCGCCGCGAGGAGGAGATCGAGGGCACCCGCCCCGACGGCGAATGGCGCGACGACGACTTCGACCTGCGCGGCAGCGCGAGCTGACGCCGGTGTGGTGGGCGGCGTCACGCGGAGGCGTCGACGCCGTCTGCCCCGCAGCGTAGGAGGCGCAGCGGCTTCTCGACCCGGACGATCTCGTCGAGCATCGCCGTCGCCGCCTCGTCCATGACGTCGGTGGGTCGGAAACGTCGCTCGTCGTCGAGGAACTGCTGCACGAACGGGATGGAGACGGCCTCGAAGAGCGGCACCATCTTCAGCGTCGTCACCACGAGCTTGATCATTTGCACCGCACGCGTGCCGGCGGCGATCCCGCCGTAGCTGACGAAACCGACCGGCTTGTCCTGCCATTCCTGGACGAGGTAGTCGAGGGCATTCTTCAGCGGTGCGTTGAATCCGTAGTTGTACTCCGGCATGACGAAGATGAACGCGTCCGCCGCGTCGACCCGGGCGCTCCAGTCCTTGGTGTGCTGGTGGGTGTATCGGCGCAGTCGAGGGTGCGCCGGCTCATCCATGAACGGCAGGTTCAGCTGCGCCAGGTCGACGACGTCGATGTCGAATCCGCCGTAGTCGCGGGCGCGTTGCTCGATCCACCGGGCGACGGGCAGGCCGACGCGTCCGGGTCGGGTGCTGGCCACAATGATCTGCAGGACTGGCACGGGCTACTCCTGTGACGTCGTGTGAAGAGACGGCCCCAGAATGGCACGCAGCGCGACGCGACCCGCGCCGCGCGTCGGAGGGCGCCGAGCCGCATCCCCCGAGCGGGCACAGCTCGGGGCAGCCACGTCAGGCTCGGCGCTGGGCGGCCATCCACTCCCACAACGACCGGCCGTCGTGGGACGGGTCGTTGTGGGCGGCATAGATCCATGACCAGTGACCGTCGAATTCGTGACCGCCCCAGACGACGTTCGGGTAGGTCGTCAGGATCGAGCCGGGTACGAGACGATGTGCGTGCGCGGTGTTCGTCGCATACGGCACCACCGGATCGTTCGACGCCGCGACGAACCACGTCGGCGTCGAGCGCAGCGCCCGCACCTGATCGTCGCTCAACCACGTGTCCCCACGGAACGCGACGACCCCGCACACCGGCACCGTGGCAGCGAAGAACCGCGGATAGGCCGACGCCATCTTCATCGTCATATAGCCGCCGTTGGACGGGCCGATGATCGAGATCCGCCGCGGATCGATGTCCTTGGTCGCGACGACCTCATCGATCAGCGACTTCAGCCGCGCGGTGTAGGCGTAGTCCGAGTCGTCGAGCCACCGGGTGAACGCCTGCGGCGCGACGACATACGCACCGCCGAACATCGACTGCGCCTCCCGCGTCGCCAACGACAACGCCCCACGATTCGCGACGAGCGGCACGTCGTTGTCGTACGCCTTCGCCCAGCCCCCCTCACCGCCCCCGTGCAGGAACACGACGAGCGGCCGCTTCCCACCGCGATCCAGCGACTGCCGCGTGGTCTTGCCCGCCGAGGGCCGCGGCGTGCCCGGCGTGTAGATGCGGTATTTCAGCCCGCTGCGGGAGGTGCCGGCGCCGAACGCGTCGACCTCGGCGTCCACCACCGCCCCCTGGGTGAAACGCTGAAACCGCAGATTCGAGCCGTCCTTGAGCTTCAGCGGCGCCGTCTGACGCAGCGTGTAGGTGAGACCGAGCATGATGTTGCGCCCCGCCTCGACCGAATACCCGAAGGTCTTGGCCCCCTCGACGCTCTCACCGTGAGCGAGATCGATGACGACGTCACCGTCGACGTTCAACCGCGCTCCGGTGACCTTCCGATCCACGTCGAACTCCCCCGCGACCTGCGCCTTCTGCAGACCCGAGTACTTGTTCACCCCCTTGGCATGCACGGTGAACATGCCCGCGGTCAGGCTCGCCGGGTCCACCCCGTCGGGGGTATCCAGCGTCAGCGACACGATCTGCTGCCCGCCGTCGAGCACCCGCGCCCCCAGCAGGAAAGACGCGTGCGGCTGCGCCGAGGGAGCATCCGCGGCCCGAGCTGCGCTCGCGAGCGGAGCGCCGAGCAGGCAGGTGGCCAGGGCCAAGGTCAGTGCGCGACGCGTCGTCATCGACGTCTCCCGTCGGTCGAAGGGCATTCCGGAGGCAGTCGACGAACCCTAGCCGCGCAATTCGCCTGCAGAGCAGCGCAATTCGTGCAGACTTAGCCGGCCTCGAGGGAGTCGCCGCGGATGCGCGTGACGGCGGGCAGCCACGTCGACCGCAGCGGATGTGATCCAGCAGACCCGCCCACGGCGGCGCGACCGCGGGCCGAGGGTCGGTGTCGAAGGAGCGTCTGGCGCGCACTGGAGGTGACGCCGATCAGGAGCACCCTCCCGACAGCAGGACGCCGTACCCTTCCCGCGCGCAGAACTGGGAGAATCGGGCAGCGTGTCTACCTCCGCGCAGCCCCCTGCCCGTCACCGCCTGGTCTGGCTCGTCTGGGGCGCAGGCGTTTTCGCCTACGTGTGCGCGGTCATGCAGCGCACGACGTTCGGGATCGCCGGCGTCGACGCGGCGAAACACTTCGGGGCTCCGGCCAGCATCATCGGCCTCTTCGTGGTGCTGCAGCTGCTCGTCTACGCGGGGCTGCAGATCCCCGTCGGAGTGCTCATCGACCGCTTCGGCAGCCGCGTGCTGCTCATCACCGGCACAGGCCTGATGCTGCTGGGTCAGGTCGCGATGGCGTTCGCGGAGTCCGTGCCGTCGGGGGTCGTCGCGCGGATCATCGTCGGCGCGGGCGACGCGATGACGTTCGCGAGCGTGCTGCGCATCCTGCCCGCGTGGTTCCCCTCCTCGCAGGTGCCGCTGATGACGCAGATCACGGCGATGATCGGGCAGACCGGTCAGATCGCCTCGGCGATCCCCTTCGCGTGGGGGCTGCACACCTACGGCTGGCAGCCGGCCTTCCTCGGCGCGAGCGCCGTGTGCGTCGTGGCCCTCGTCGGGCTCGTCCTCTTCCTGCGCGACTCACCGACTCCCGCGGCGCATCGGCGGGTGGCCACCGAGGTGGAGATCGTGCCGATGGCCGAGCAGATCCGCGCCGTGTGGCGCCATCCTGCGACGCGCCTGGGATTGTGGACGCACTACACGACGTCGTTCTCGACGATGGCGTTCGCGCTGATGTGGGGCTACCCGTATCTGACCGCCGGAGAGGCGCTGACCGGCCCGCAGGCCAGCGCGCTGATGACGCTCTTCGCCGTAACGAGCCTGGTCGCCGGCCCCATCGTCGGTGTGCTCACCGGACGGCACCCCTACCGGCGCAGCGATCTGGTCATGGTCGTCGTCGCGGTGACGATGGTGCCGTGGGCAGTCGTGCTCGCGTGGCCGGGCGCGGCGCCGCTGCCGGTGCTGGCCGTGCTCATGGTGTGTCTGGCGATCGGCGGCCCCGGGTCGGCGATCGGCTTCGACTTCGCCCGCACCTTCGTGCCGCAGCAGCGGCTCGGCACCGCGACCGGCGTCATCAACACCGGCGGATTCTCCGGCGCGCTGCTCTTCATCCTGCTCACCGGCGTCATCATCGACCTCGCGGGCGGCTACGGCCTCGTCAGCTTCCGGCTCGGCATGGCCGTCCAGCTGCCGATGGCCGCCATCGGCGTGCTCGGCATCCTGCACACCCGACGGCAGGTGCGCGCCCGCATCACCGCCGACGACGGCATCGAGGTCGAGCCGATCATCGTCGTCCTCGCCCGGCGCTACCGCCGGCTGCGCGACAAGGACTGACCCCCCTCACTGCCCACGACAGTGGCCGATCAGAGCGGCCGGGAGCACCGGGGCGCGGCCGTCAGTCGCCGCTGTAGTACCGCCGCCGCGACACCAGCGCGTAGGACAGGTCGGCCAGCCCGTCGACGAAGGCCCGGCGCACCGCCGGCACCAGCCCCGCCTCCCCCAGGCGCGCGGTGACGAGCGCCGCCGTGTCGGCCGTGGCGATCGCCGCGGGGAACGCGGCGCTCGCCAGCCGCCCCAGCGCCGCCTCCCCCAACGCCGTCTGCAGTCCGGGCAGCTCCTGGCAGTAGCGCGCGACATACGGCGCGACGAGCTGCGGGTCGCTCGTGCGCCAGAAGCCGCGGGCGCTGTGGATCCGCTCGTAGTTGCTGGCGCCCTCCCCCGCGCCCTCTCCGGCGGCGGCCCCTCCGGCGAGCACATCCCACGCGGCGGCCTTGGCGGCGGCGGTCGGGATCGCGGCGCGCGCGGCGAGCGCATGCAGCCGGCCGTCGAGGGAGGTGTCGCGCGCCAGCCGCGCGTCGATGTCCGCGTCGCCGGCAGCACCGAGC
>JAVTVZ010000172.1:0-4043 GCA_032229625.1 Dermatophilaceae bacterium
GGCGCGGCTACGGCACGACGACGACGGGGACGGGGCTGTGGCGGATGATGCGGGTCGCGGTGGAGCCGAGGAAGACGCGTGACAGCCGGGGCTCGGTGGCGCTGGAGCCGATGACGAGCACCTCGCCGTCGAGCCACTCGGGGCCTTCGAGGGCCTGGGCCCAGGTGCGGCCCTCGCTGACCTGCAGCTCCGGCTCGCAGTGCAGGCCCGGCGCCAGCGTCGCGACCTGACCGGCGATGAGGGCCTCGGCCTGCTGACGCCACGCCGCGACGACGCGGTCCTCGACATGCAGCCCGGTCTCGGGCGGATACATCGTGCCGGCCCGCACCGCGAACGACACGACCCGCAGCGACGCCGAGACCCGCTGCGCGACGGCCGCGGCCCGGGTCAGCACCTCCTGCGACGCGGCGGAACCGTCGACCGCGACCGTCACCCGCCGCACCCGCACGTCCGGCGACAGCCGCAGGCCGCGCGGCGCGAGCGCCACCGGCACCGTCGAGCTGTGCAGCAGCCGGTCGCTGGTCGAGCCGAGCGCGATGTGCCCCCACGGGCCGTCGGCGGACGAGCCGACGACGAGCATCGCGGCCCGCGTCTGCGCGGCCGTCTGCATGAGGCCGGCCGGCCCGGACCGGGCCGTGACGACCCGGTAGTCGACCTCGACCGGCCGGTCGCGCAGCGCCTCACGGGCGTGGGCGAGCGCTTCCTTCGCGAGGCCGACGAGGTAGTTCTCGTAGTCGCGGTCGACGCTGCGGCCCGCGCCCACCGAGCTCCACCGGTCCGGGATGACGCAGGCGACGACGAGCGACGTGCCCGCCGACGCGGCCAGCGCCCGCCCCAGGTGCAGCCCGCCGCGCCCGCGGTCCTCCGGGCGGTAGCCGACGAGCACCGGCCCGAACGACACCGGCTCCCGCTCGTCCGTCGCGGGCGCGGCCTCCAGCCCGCTCATCGGTCGCCCTCGGGGTAGGGCTCGAGGTTGGAGTGCTTGATGCCGTAGGCGAAGTAGAAGACGAGGACGGCACCGACCCACAGCGCGAAGAAGACGAAGGTGACCAGCTGCAGGCCGCTGATGACGAAGATGCAGGCGGCGATCGACAGGATCGGCGTCACGGGATATCCCGGCACCTTGAAGGAGCGGGGCAGGTCGGGCTGGGTGCGGCGCAGGATGATGACGGCGATCGCGACGACGGTGAAGGCCGCGAGGGTGCCGATGCTCACGAGGTCGGCGAGGCCGTCGAGCGGCACGAGCCCGGCCAGGAGCGCGACGACGATCGCGACGACGATCGTGTTGCCGATGGGGGTCAGGGTGCGCTGGTTGACCCGCTTGAAGAAGGGCGGCAGCACGCCGTCGGAGCCCATCGTGAAGAGGATGCGCGTCTGGCCGTACATCGTCACCAGCGTCACGGAGAAGATCGAGATGACCGCGCCGGCCGCGAGGATCGTCGCGGGGACGGTGGAGCCGGTGACTTCGGCGAGGATCTGCGCCAGGCCGGCCTCCTGACCTTCGAATCGCTGCCACGGCTGCGCGCCGACGGCGGCGAGGGCGACGGCGACATACGAGATGGTGACGATGATCAGCGCCAGGACGATCGCGCGGGGCATGGTCCGCGAGGGGTCCTTGACCTCCTCTCCGGCGGTGGAGACGGCATCGAGCCCGATGAAGGAGAAGAAGATCCCGCCGGTCGCGGCCCAGACGCCCGCGGCGCCGAAGGGCGCGAAGTCGGCGAAGTTGTTGCTGTTCCACCCGGTCGCCGCGATGACGACGAACATCACGAGCACGCCGATCTTGATGACGACCATGATCGCGTTGGCCGTCGCGGATTCGCTGGCGCCGCGGATGAGCAGCAGCATGCACAGCAGCACGAGCACGACGGCGGGCAGGTTGATGATGCCGCCCTCGCTCGGCGCGACCGACAGCTCGTGCGGCACGCGCCAGCCGACGACGTTGGCGAGCAGCTCGTTGACGTATTGGCTCCAGCCGACGGCGACCGCCGCCGAGGAGACGCCGTATTCGAGCAGGAGGCACGCGGCGATGGCCATCGCGACGACCTCGCCGAGGGTGGCGTAGGCGTAGGAGTAGGACGAGCCGGAGACCGGCACGGCGCCCGCGAGCTCGGCGTAACACAGCGCGGTGAGGCCGGCGACGATCGCGGCGACGATGA
Source organism: Dermatophilaceae bacterium (assembly GCA_032229625.1). Lineage (GTDB taxonomy): Bacteria > Actinomycetota > Actinomycetes > Actinomycetales > Dermatophilaceae > Kineosphaera. Next base: position 2,160 of record JAVTVZ010000172.1, read on the forward strand.
AGGAGAAGACGATCGCCGGCCCGGCCGCCGGCACCTCCGTCGTCAGGACGAAGAAGATGCCGGTGCCGATCGTCGCGCCGACGCCGAACATCGTCAGCTGGAAGAGCCCGATGGTGCGGGCGAGTTCGGTCTCCTGGTGACCGCTGATGGGCTTGCGGCGCATCATGCGCTGCCACAGTGTCCGGTCGGTCGGATGGGCCGTCGTCATGCTCGACTCCTTGCCTGCGAGCCCGAGGGCTGGTGGTGTGGGTCGAAACTACGGCGTCCGCGGCATCTTGGCGTGCCGGACGGGCCACGACTTCTGCCGGGCCGGTGTCGTGCGTCGGCACGGCCCGGGGGGGTCGCGCGGGTCAGGCGAGAGCGCTGAGCGTGCCGGTCATGAGGCTCGAGCCGATGTGCGTGGCGGCCGTGCGGACCGCCTCGATGAGGGGCTCGGGGGAGCGGCGGCCGGTGTAGACGACGCACAGCGCGGTCGGCACCTGGTAGCCGTGGACGGGCGCGGCGACGCAGCACAGGTCGTCGATGGTCTCGCCGCAGGTGCGCACCCAGCCGCGGTCGCGGGCGTGGCGCACCGCGGGGTGCTCGTGGGGCTCGCTCTCGTCGAAGGACCGCAGCGCGTAGCCGGCGGCGCCGACGTCGATGCGGCGCCGGGCTCCCGGGCGCGCGGCGGGCATGGGCCGCACGTCGGGCCGCTCGACGGAGCACAGCGTCACCGACTCCTGCCCGTCGCGAACGGCGATGTAGGCCGTCACGTCGTTGCTGTCGGCCAGCGACCGCAGCACCGGCGTCGCGACGGCGGCGAGCCCGCGGGCGAGCCGGCCGCTGAGGGTGAGCAGCCCGTAGCCGGGACCGAACCGGTCCTGGTTGTTGCGGAAGACCAGACCGTGGTCCTCCAGGGTGCGCATGAGGCGGTAGACGATCGAGCGATGCAGCCCGGTCGTGGCGGCCACTTCGGAGATCGCCACCGGCCGTGGCGCGGACGAGACGATCTCGAGCACCATGAGCCCGCGATCGAGAGTTTGTGAGCGAGTGGCAGAGGTCGCCACGACGACACCTCCTATTGGGTTTGTTCCTCGCTCATATTCAACAATCTGGACGGCCGTCCGGTACGGGCTCAAGGTCCCGATATCGAGCCAAGACGGGCATTGGGCCGGGATCTCCCGGGGTTATGGCGCTCCGGGCGGGCTGCGCGCCGGCGGCGGCCGTGGCCTTCGAGTGTACGAAAATCATTGGTAGACAGTCGAATTGACTAGATCGGCGATCCTCGACCCGGTCTCGGGTCGGCCGGCGACCGACATGTCCGTCTGTGCGCGGCAGTCTGCGTCGATGCCCGCTTCGGGGTGCGCCAGGCGCGCAGATCCCACGCGGATTCCCCCTGCTCCCGCGCCGATTCGCCGGATGCGGACCGGGTGGGGCGACGCCCGACCCCGCGCCGCGGACCCGCGCGCGACGCCGAGTTCGCGCGCAGGTTGCGCCGAGCCCACCTGCGCGCGACGCGTCGGCGGCCATCATGGAGGGACCGGCCGCCCGGTCGTGCCGGTCGCGCCGACCTGCCGGCCGCGCCGATCGGGCCCACCCCGCCGGTCGCGGCGGCGCGGATCGCGCCGCCCGACGGACCTCGACGAGGAGAGCCATGCCCTACTACCGCTGCCTCGGTGACGTGCCCCCCAAGCGGCATACGGCGCACCGCGGACCCGACGGCGCGCTCTACCACGAGGAACTCATGGGCGAGGAGGGCTTCAGCTCCAGCTCCTCGCTGCTCTATCACCGCCACCACCCGAGCGCGATCAGCGCCGCGCGGCCCTGGACCCCCGGCGACCTGAGCACCGTGCCGAACCACCCGCTGCGGCCGCTGCACCTGCGGCTGCACGACCTCGACGCCGG
>JAVTVZ010000172.1:4143-5963 GCA_032229625.1 Dermatophilaceae bacterium
CGGCGGCTGCTGCTCGGCAACGCCGACGTGCGGATCTCCTACGTCGTGCCGCAGGCCATCAGTCCCTGGTATCGCAACGGCATCGGCGACGAACTCGTCTACGTCGAGCGGGGGCACGCGCGGGTCGAGACCGTCTTCGGGGCGTTCGACGTGCGTGAGGGGCACTACATGCTGCTGCCTCGCGCGACCACCCACCGATGGCTGCCCCGGGCCGCCGACGCGCCGGGGTATGTCGAGCCGCTGCGCCTGTATGTCGTCGAGGCCACCGGTCACATCGCGCCGCCGAAGCGCTTCTTGTCGCGCTACGGGCAGCTGCTCGAGCACGCGCCCTACTGCGAGCGGGATTTCGGCGTGCCGACGCAGGTGCTGCTCGCGCAGGACGTCGGGGCGGACCCGGGGGAGCCGACCGACGTCTACGTCAAGCATCGGGTCGCGGGGCTGCCGTCGGGCGTCGGCGGCACGATCCACACGATGCCGCACCACCCGCTCGACGTCGTCGGCTGGGACGGCGGGCTCTATCCGCTGACGCTGCACATCAGCGACTACGAGCCGATCACCGGCCGCATCCACCAGCCGCCGCCGGCGCATCAGGTGTGGGAGGGGCACCAGTTCGTCGTGTGCAACTTCGTGCCGCGCAAGGTCGACTACCACCCGCTGGCGATCCCCGTGCCGTATGTGCACTCCAACGTCGACTCGGACGAGGTGATGTTCTACACGGACGGCGACTACGAGGCGCGCAAGGGCTCGGGCATCGCGCGCGGCTCGGTGTCGCTGCACCCCGGGGGCCACCCGCACGGCCCGCAGCCCGGCGCGGCGCAGGCGTCGCTGGGCCGCGACTACGTCGACGAGACCGCCGTCATGGTCGACACGTTCCGCCCCCTGGATCTCGGTGAAGCGGCCCTGGCCTGCGACGACGGCGTCTACCTGCACAGCTGGAGCGGCCCGGCGCCCGGCGCTGGGCCGACCGCATGAGGCCCCCGCGGCCCGCGTCACGGGAGCGGACCGCTGTCCCGGTGCCGCCGGGGTCCGGCTACGGACTGGACCACCTGCCCTACGGCGTCTACTCGCGGCGCGCGACGGCGGCGGTCCGCGGCGGCGAGCGGCGCTGCGCGACGCGGGTCGGTGACAGCGTCGTCGACCTGGCCCTCGTGCTGGCGCAGGTGCCGCAGGCGCCCGAGCTCTTCGCGGTCGACTCGCTCGCGGCGTTCATGGCGCAGGGGCCGCGATTCTGGGCGCAGATCCGCACACTGTTGTGTGAGGTGCTGCAGGGTGAGGTGCCGGCCGAGGCGGTGCACGACGTCGCGGACGTGACGATGCACCTGCCGTGCGCGATCTCGGACTACGTCGACTTCTACGCCAGCGAGCACCACGCGGCGAACCTCGGCCGCCTCTTCCGCCCCGAGAATCCCGATCCGCTCCTGCCGAACTGGAAGCACCTGCCGGTCGGCTATCACGGCCGCACCGCCACGATCGTGCCGTCGGGCGTCGACGTCGTGCGGCCCTGCGGCCAGCGCGCCGGCGCCGCCGGTCCCGTCTTCGGCCCGAGCGTGCGCCTGGACATCGAGGCGGAGCTGGGCTTCCTCGTCGGCGTGGGCAACGCGATGGGCACGCCCATCGCCGTCGCGGACGCGGGCGCGCACCTCTTCGGCGCCGTCATCGTCAACGACTGGTCGGCCCGCGATCTCCAGGCGTGGGAGTACGTGCCGCTCGGCCCGCACCTGGGCAAGAGCTTCGCGACCTCGATCAGTCCGTGGGTCGTGCCGATGGCCGCGCTCGAGGCGGCGCGCGTGCCGACGCCGACCCAGGAGCCGACGCCGCTG
>JAVTVZ010000173.1:0-5939 GCA_032229625.1 Dermatophilaceae bacterium
CGTCGAGCCCGGCGACCCGCAGTGCCGGACCGGTCGCCGCGAGCTGCATCGCGCGGTCGACCCGGCCAAGGACCAGTCCTACGTGCTCGGCGTCCTGACCGCGGAGCAGCTCGCCGGGGCCTTCTTCCCGCTCGGGTCGCTGCACAAGTCGCAGGTGCGCGCCGAGGCCGCCGAGCGCGGCTTCGCGGTCGCCAAGAAGCCCGACAGCCACGACATCTGCTTCATCGCCGACGGCGACACCCGCGGCTGGCTGACGCGCGAGCTGGGGGCGCAGCCCGGCCCGATCGTCGACGTCGACGGGCAGGTCGTGGGGGAGCACGAGGGTGCCTTCGCCTACACCGTGGGCCAGCGGCGCGGCCTGGCGCTGCGCCGGCCCGCCGCCGACGGACGACCCCGGTATGTCGTCTCGACCAGCCCGGGCAGCAACACGGTCGTCGTCGGCCCGCAGGAGCTGCTCGGCATCGACGACATCACTGCCGACCAGGCTCGATGGTGCGGGCCGGCGCCGCGGGGTGTGGTCGAGGTCGGGGCGCAGCTGCGCGCGCACGGCGAGGAGATCCCCGCGCGGGCGTGGGTCGACGACGCCGGCCTGCACGTCCGGCTGCTGCGCCGCACCCGCGGGGTCGCCGCAGGTCAGGCGGTCGTGCTCTACGACGGCACGCGAGTGGTGGGCTCGGGGCGGATCACGGCGACAGGGCGGGCCGCGGCGTAGCCCTGAGAGCTCCGTGCAGCCCTGAGAGCTCCGGCGGCGAGGCGAATCGTCGTCCTTCATCCGCACCCGTCGACCCCCCGTGCTCGGCCGCCTACCGTCGTGGCCTGCCGGTCTCGCTCGTGCTCAGCCGTGCTCGGCCGTGCTCGGCCGTGCTCAGCCGATGGTGGGGATCGGGGCGAGGGTGCCGGGGCTCCAGTCCCACCGCAGCCCCCAGACGCCGGGGCCGAAGTCGCGGCGATAGCGGCGCAGCGCCGGCTCGGTGACCGCCAGCGGCGTGGAGCGCTCCTCGGTGCCGATCTCGACGACCTCGTGGGCGTCGACGGGCATGGCCTCGGCGTCGAAGGCGACCTCCATGTAGGTCTCGCGCACCGGGGCGATGTAGCCGCGATACCAGTCCTGCACCGGCACGGTCTGACCGGCGGCGCCATAGCGGTACTGCAGGAAGATGACCTCGCCGACGTTGAGGGGGCGCGGCAGCAGGAGCTCGGCGACGATGAGCGGCAGGTTGGGGCTCTCCCGCACGCCGCCGATGCGGCAGTTGATCTCGGGGCTGATGAAGGGGTAGCTGCGCTCGTCGTCATGCCCGTACCACGCCGGGAGGCGATCCACCCCGTCGCGGGCGGCGCGCAGCAGGTTGGTGATCGTCTGGCTCGCCAGGGTGCCGTCGCGCCCGATCTGGATGCGGTCGTGGATCGCGAGGTATTCGAAGCCGGTGTCCCAGGTCAGCCCGAGCGACGTCATCATCTCGGAGATGATGTCGGCGCGCTTGATGAAGCGTTCGGCCTGCACGGCGGTGCGGCCGTCGGCGGGGGAGCGCACCGGCCGCGGAGGCACGAGCGCGGCCAGACTGCCACGCTCGACGCCGAGGATCTCCTCCAGCGCGCCGAGCGCCGCGATCGAGGAGCTGCGTTGCGGCACACTGCGCCCCGTGCGCCAGTAGCTGAGCGTGGCGGCCGACAGGTCGTGACCGCGGCGGCGCAGGTGGAAGGTGATGCGCTCCAGCGAGAGGCCGCGGGCGTCGGTCGCGTCACGGAAGGCGCGGGCGAACGAGCCGCTCGAGCGCGTCTCGGCGCCGGATTCGTCCGGGGTCGTCACCGTGCCGCCTTCCCTGTCCTGACGCCGGGGCCTGCCTGCTCTGGTCGGGCACCCTCACCATTGCGTCCACACCGCTCGCCGCCGAGGCAAAGCCGGCGCGCCTCGTCGGTCTCGACGGGCTCGCCGGCCTGCGCTCCGGGGCGACAACTCATCGAGCGTAGACGGAAAGCCGCCACCTGTCCGACCCCACATCGATATGGGCGCACCCGGACATTCGGCGCAACGGTGATGTCCGTTTCGGGGGGAGGTGGTGCCCCGGGGCGTCGATCGAACCCCTGAGCGCACACTGGCCTGTGCTGTCGGCCGTGCGCGCGGACCGGCGTCCGGGACGCCCGGTTAGGCTCGCCGCATGAGTTGCGCCACCGCCGTGGGCCCCTGGCCCGGCGACGACATCCGCCTGGCGCTGCGCCTCGTGCGCGATCACCTGGCGATCCACGAGGCCGACGGGCCGACCGGGCTGCCCTACCTGCCGCAGCTGCCCGCACGCGGGCCCGGCGCCGACCCGGTGGGCCGCACCGCCGCGCTCCTGGTGGAGCTGCCGGTCGACCTGCAGCCCTCCGGATGGCGCGTCGTGGACCGGCCGGGACGCGACGTCCACCGCGCGCAGGCGATGCTCGGCCGCGACCTCGACGATCTCGCGGAGGCGTTCGACGGCTATGAGGGTCCGCTGAAGCTGCAGGTCACCGGGCCGTGGACGCTCGCGTCGCGGGTGCGCACGCAGCGTGGCGAGCGGTGCGTCGGCGACGCCGGGCTCTGCCGTGACCTCGCGCAGTCGCTCGCCGAGGGCCTGCGCCGGCACTGCCAGGACGTGCGGCGGCTGCTGCCCGGGGCCGAGCTCGTCGTGCAGCTCGACGAGCCGGCGCTGGCCGCGGTGCTCGCCGGATCGCTGTCGACCTCCTCGGGATATGGGCGCCACCGCAGCGTCGACCTCGAGGAGGCCCGCCGCGGCCTGGGCACGGTCATCGCCGGCGCCCGTGACGGCGCGGCCCGCACGGTCGCCGCATGGTGCCCCGGCCCGCAGCCTGCCCTGCCGCTGCTGCGCGAGGCCGGAGTCGACGCCGTCGGCCTGGAGATCGCGCTGCTGCGCGCCCACGGGTGGGAGTCGATCGCCGCCGGCATCGAGGACGGCACGCGGCTCTGGGCCGCCCTCGCCCTCGGCGACTTCGGCGACCTCGGCGACCTTGGCGAACCCGGCGGCAGGGCCGCGACGCGCACGTCGGCCACGGTGCAGCCGCTCGTGCGCGCGTGGAGCGACGTCGGGCTGCCGCTCGCCGACCTCGCCCACGTCACGCTGCTGCCCGCCGAGCCCTGGACCGAGCACTCGCCCACCGCGGCCGCGGACGCCCTGGCCCGCGTCGTCGACGCCGCCCGAGGCCTGAGCCAGATCGCCGCCGACTGACCGAGATCGTCCGGGGTGCAACGGCGCCCATCCCGGCGCGGGCCGCGGCGGGGCGATCCTTGCCCGACGTGCGCCGCCGGCTCGCGAAGCTTGTCGGTGCTGTCGGGCAAGATGTGCCGCGTGACGTCAGAAGGCACCCAGGCAGGATCCGTCGACACCGCGACGGCTCGATCCGCGACTGCTCGATCCGCGACTGCTCGATCCGTGACTGCCCCGTCGGGCGGGCCCGGGGACGGCGCCGAGCAGGTGCCACCCGACGCGGCGCGCCACGAGTGGGGTGAGCTCGCCGAGCAGATCCGCGGCCACCAGTTCGCCTACTACGTGCGGGACGCGCCGACGATCTCCGACGCCGAGTTCGACGGGCTGCTGCGGGCCCTGACCGAGCTCGAGGAGCGGTGGCCCGCACTGCGCGTGCCGCAGAGCCCCACCCAGCTCGTCGGCGGCAGCTTCTCCACCGACTTCCGCGCCGTCGACCACCGCGAGCGGATGCTCTCGCTGGACAACGTCTTCGACGTCGGGGAGCTCGCGGAGTGGTATGCGCGCACGGTCGCCGCCGTCGAGGGCGTCGCGGGCGAGGACATCCACTTCCTCACCGAGCCCAAGATCGACGGGCTGGCGATCAACCTGCTCTACGAGCAGGGCCGGCTCGTGCGGGCACTGACCCGCGGCGACGGGCGCACGGGCGAGGACGTCACCCACAACGTGCGCACCATCGAGGGCGTCCCGCACCGGCTCACCCAACCCCGCGACGCCCACGACGAGCAGACCGCGACCGTGCCGATCCCCGCCCTCGTCGAGGTGCGCGGCGAGATCTTCTTCCCCGTCGAGGCCTTCGCCGACCTCAACGCCCGGCTCGTCGAGGCCGGGCGGCCCCCCTTCGCCAACCCGCGCAACGCCGCGGCCGGCTCGCTGCGTCAGAAGGACCCGCGGGTCACGGCGAGCCGCGGGCTGCGGATGCTCGTGCACGGCCTCGGCGCCCGCGAGGGCTTCGAGATCGACCGGCAGAGCCACGCCTACGAGATCCTGCGCGGGTGGGGTCTGCCGACGTCGACCCACACCCTGGTCGTCGACGACCTCGCCGGCATCGAGGAGCGCGTCGCCTTCTTCGGCGAGCACCGGCACGCCATGGAGCACGAGCTCGACGGCCTCGTCGTCAAGGTCGACGAGGTCGCCCTGCAGCGCCGGCTCGGCACGACGTCACGGGCTCCGCGGTGGGCGATCGCCGTCAAGTACCCGCCGGAGGAGGTGACGACCCGGCTCCTGGACATCCGGGTCAACGTCGGTCGCACCGGCCGGGTCACGCCGTACGGGGTGATGGAGCCGGTGCTCGTCGCCGGCTCCACGGTCGAGAACGCGACGCTGCACAACGGCGACGAGGTGCGCCGCAAGGGCGTGCTCATCGGCGACACCGTCGTGCTGCGCAAGGCCGGTGACGTCATCCCCGAGATCCTCGGACCCGTCGTCGAGCTGCGCGACGGCACGCAGGTCGAGTTCGTCATGCCGACCCACTGCCCGGCGTGCGGCACGCCGCTGGCCCCGGAGAAGGAGGCGGACAAGGACATCCGCTGCCCGAACTCAGCGACCTGCCCGGCGCAGCTGCGCGAGCGGCTCTTCGCGCTCGCGGCCCGCGGCGCGCTCGACATCGAGGCGCTGGGCTGGGAGGGCGCGGCGGCGCTGCTCGACGCCGGTGTCGTCACCGACGAGGGCGACCTCTTCGCGCTCACCGCGGCCGACGTGGCCCGGGTGCCGCTGTATACGCGCGCGGCGAACAAGAAGGAGACCGCTGACCCCGCCGCCGTCCCGGCCCCCGGGATCATCGACGGGCGGGTGCTGTCGGCCAACGGCCGCCGCCTCGTCGACAACCTCGCGCACGCCAGGACCGCGCCGCTGTGGCGCGTGCTCGTCGCCCTCTCGATCCGGCACGTCGGCCCGACCGCTGCCCGCGCGCTCGCCGGGGCCCTGGGCTCGATGGCCGCGATCCGCGCCGCCGACGCCGACGGACTCGCCCAGGTCGAGGGGGTCGGGCCGACGATCGCCGAATCGGTGTTGCGCTGGTTCGAGATCGACTGGCACGACGCCATCGTCGCCAAGTGGGCGCAGGCGGGCGTCACGATGGCCGACGAGCGCGACGAGAGCATCTCCCGCACCCTCGAGGGGTTGACCGTCGTCGTCACCGGATCGCTCGTGGGCTTCTCCCGCGATGAGTCCAAGGAGGCGATCCTGACGCGCGGCGGCAAGGCTGCCGGCTCCGTGAGCCGCAAGACCGACTACGTCGTCGTGGGCGCCAACGCCGGGTCCAAGGCCGACAAGGCCGCCGACCTGGGGGTGCGTGTGCTCGACGAGGAGCAGTTCGTCGCCCTGCTGGCCGGCGGCCCGCAGGCGGTCGCCGAGCCGGACGCCGTGCCGGACGAGGTCGACGCGGCGCCGGACGAGGACGCGGCGCCGGTCGACGCTGAGCCGACCGACGCTGAGCCGGATGACGCTGAGCCGGATGACGCGGTGCCGACCGATGCCGGCGCCTGACCCGACATCGGTGTCCGATGCCCGGTCGGCGGCGACGGCTGTGCCGGACGAGCTGCGCGCGCGGGCGCGGGCGCTCGAGGCCTCGTGGCACGACCTCGCCGGGCGTCTCGGCCTGCCGGAGATCATCGAGTCGGCCGCCGCGGTGCTGCCGGGCTCGACGACCTCGCACGTCGTCTACGACCTCGGCGTCGCGGTGAGCCTGGCCCTCGG
>JAVTVZ010000174.1:0-12582 GCA_032229625.1 Dermatophilaceae bacterium
CCCTGACCCGCCCCGAGCTGCGCGCCGTCGTGACCCTGGCGACGCAGCTCGCCGCGTCGAGCCGACCCCCCGGCGAGGAGCCCGGCCCCCTGGACACCCCCGGCGACGATGTCCACACGTGGGCGCAGGCCCTGGCGCGCACCGCCGCGAGCCTCGAGCGCGACCTGCCCCCGACCGACCCGCATCGCCTGGAGCACCCCGGCCCGGACGCCTACGCCGACTATCGCGACCACGCCGAATATCCCGGCCGGTCCGGCCACGTCGGCGGGCTCGAGCGTGCCGGGCGCCGCGGCGCCGACGCGCGCCGTGTCGACCCCGGCGCCGCCGCGCTCGCGGCACGGCTGCGGGCGCTCGCGGACCGGGCACGGGCGATGTTCGACGCGATGGACTTCGCGTTCCTCTACGACACCCGCCGCCGGCTGCTGTCGATCGGCTACCACGTGCCGAACGCGGCGCTGGACGACAGCTGCTACGACCTGCTCGCCTCCGAGGCGCGACTGGCGAGCTTCATCGCGATCGCCAAGGGCGACGTCCGCACCCGCCACTGGCTGCTGCTCGGGCGCACCGTGACCGCCGTGCCCTACGGTGCGGCGCTGCTGTCGTGGTCGGGCTCGATGTTCGAATACCTCATGCCGCCGCTGGTCATGCGCGCCCCCGTCGACAGCCTGCTGGCCCGCACCGAAGAACTCGTCGTGCGCGCCCAGATCGAGCACGCAGGCGCGCTGGGCATCCCGTGGGGCATCTCCGAGGCCGCCTACAACGCCCGCGACACCGGCTACACGTATCAGTACTCGCCCTTCGGGGTGCCCGGGCTGGGCATCGTGCGCGGCCTGGCCGACAACACCGTCGTCTCGCCCTACTCCACCGGGCTCGCCGCGATGATCGACCCCCGGGCCGCCGCGGAGAACTTCCGCCGCCTCGCCGCCCTCGGCGCCCTCGGCCGCTACGGGTATTACGAGTCGCTGGACTTCACCGGCACCCGCGTGCCCGCCGGCGAGCGGTATGCGGTCGTGCGCTGCTACATGGCCCACCACCACGGCATGACGCTCCTGGGCATCGCCAACGCCGTCGACGGCGGCCGGCTCACCGCGCGCTTCCACAGCGAGCCGATCGTCAAGGCCACCGAGCTGCTCCTGCAGGAGCGGGCGCCCCGCGACGTGCCCGTCACCCACCTGCGCCGCGAGGCCAGCGCCGCCAACCGGCGCGCCGGCGCGAAGAGCGCCGCCGTCGAGCGCGTCGTCACCGGCGCCGACGTCCTCGCGCCGACCCTGCACCAGCTCTCCAACGGGCGCCTGACCCTCGCCCTGACCCCCGCCGGCGGCGGCCGACTCACGTGGCACGGGCGCAGCATCACCCGCTGGCACCCCGACCCGACGACCGAGCAGCCCGGCGACCCGATCTACCTGCGCGACGAGACGAGCGGCCGGTGCTGGTCGGCGACGCCGGCCCCGCTGCTCGCCGCCGACGACCTCGAGGTGCGGATGGGTGCCGACCGGGTCGTCTACACGCGCGTGCGGCGCCGGTGGCGCACCGAGCTGACGTATCACGTCTCGCCCGACGCCGACGCCGTCGTGCGCCGCCTGACGGTGACGAACCGGCGGCGCCGGACCCGTCGGCTCTCGATCACCTCCTACGCCGAGCTGGTCCTGGCCGACATCCGCGACGACGACGCCCACCCCGCCTTCGCCAAACTCTTCGTGCGCACCGAGTTCGTGCCCGAGCTCGACGCCGTCATCGCGACCCGACGCCCGCGGTCGGCCTCGGATCCCGCGATCTGGGTCGGGCACGTCATGCGGGTGCGCGGCGCCCGGCCTGCCGCCGTCGCCTCCGACGCGGGCCCGGCGCGCCGCGGGCGCGGGGCCGTGCAGGTCGAGACCGACCGCGCCCGCTTCCTCGGCCGCGGCCGCGGCACGAGCGACCCCGAGCAGGTGCTCACCGGCGCCACACCCAGCGGGACCACCGGCGACGTGCTCGACCCGATCCTGTCGCTGACGAGCCGGGTCCGCGTCGCCGGCGGCGAGAAGGCCGTCGTCGACCTGTGGACCTTCGTCGCCGCCACCCGCGAGGAGCTCCTCACGCTCATCAGCAGCCACGCGACCCCGACCGCCTACGACCGGACCGCGATGATGGCCTGGACCCAGAGCCAGGTCGAGCTGCGCCACCTGGGCATCACCGCCCGCGACGCCGGCGTCTTCCAGCGGCTCGCCGGGCTCGTCACCTACCCCGACCCGCGGCTGCGGATGCCGCAGTCGCATCTGCTCGCCGCCGCCGGGCCGCAGTCCGCGCTGTGGCCGCTGGGGATCTCCGGGGACCGCCCGATCATCGTCCTGCGGGTGCGCGACTTCGAGGAGCTGCCCGTGGTGCGGCAGCTCGTGCGGGCGTTCGAGTTCTACGTGCTGTGCCGCTTCGACGTCGACCTCGTCCTGCTCAACGAGCAGTCGACCTCCTACATCCAGGAGTTGCAGGTCGGGCTCGAAGGGCTGATCGGCGGCGCCGTGACCGCCGGCCGCGACGTGCGCCCCTTCGTCGTGCGCACCGACCAGGCCGCGCCGCAGACCGTCGCCGCGCTCCTCGCAGCCGCCTCCGTCGTCCTCGACGCCTCCCACGGCGAGCTGTCCACGCAGCTGCCCGTCCCGGTGCCGGTGCCGCCCCAGGCGCTCGCGCCGCTCGTCGCCGACCACGCCGTGCCCGAGTCCCTCGCGCAGGTGCAGCCGCTGCGCCACCCCAACGGCCTCGGCGGCTTCAGCCTGACGGGGCACGAATACGCCACCGTCCTGGACGGCCGGGCCCGCACCCCCGCCCCGTGGGCCAACGTCGTCGCCAACGAGCAGTTCGGCTTCATCGCCACCGCCGAGGGCGCCGGCACGACCTGGTGGCGCAACAGCCGCGACAACCAGATCACCCCGTGGAGCAACGACCCCGTCACCAACCCGCCGTCCGAGGTCGTCTACGTCCGCGACGACCTCACCGGCACGATCGCCACCCCCACCGCGGCGCCGATCGACGCCGGCCGTCACCAGGCCTGGCACGGGCACGGCTACACCGCCTACCTGCACGAGACCGCGCAGCTGAGGCTCGACCTCGTCCAGTGGGTCGCCGGCGAGGACCCCGTCAAGGTGTCCTGGCTCAAGGTGAGCAACCGCACCGACGTCGCGCGCCCGGTGACCGTCACGACCTACCACGAGCTCGTGCTCGGGCTGACCCGCGCGCCGACCCGGCAGCGGCTCGTCACCGCCGTCGACGCCGAGACCGGCGCCGTCCTCGTGCGCAACCCCTGGAGCACCGCCTACGCCGACCAGGTCGTCTTCGTCGACCTCGCCGGGCGCCAGACGTCACTGACCGGCGACCGGACCGAGTTCCTCGGCCGCCAGGGCAGCCTCGCCGCGCCCGCCGCCGTCCTCGCCGACGGCGAGCTGTCGGGGACCGTGGGCGCCGGGCTCGACCCGTGCGTCGCCCTGCGGCAGCGCCTGCTCATCGAGCCCGGGCAGACGCTGGAGGTGCGGATCCTGCTGGGCGCCGCGCACGACGTCGCCGGCGTCCGCGACCTCCTCGCGCGGCACCGCGCCGCGGAGCCGCTGGCCGCCGTCCGCGGCGTGCAGGCCGACTGGCGCGACACCCTGTCCGCCGTAACGGTCGCCACCCCCGACAGCGCCTTCGACCTGCTGATGAACGGCTGGCTCACCTACCAGTCGCTGTCCTGCCGGATGCTCGCGCGCACCGGCTTCTACCAGGCCAGCGGCGCCTACGGCTTCCGCGACCAGCTGCAGGACGGGATGTCGATCGTGCTGCTGCGCCCGCAGCTGGCGCGCGCGCACCTGCTGCGGGCGGTCGGGCGGCAGTTCCTCGAGGGCGACGTGCAGCACTGGTGGCTGCCCGCCGACGGCGCGGGCGTGCGCACCCGGATCAGCGACGACGTCGTGTGGATGGCGCACGCCGTGGCGCGGTACATCACGGTCACCGGCGACGTCGGCGTGCTCGACGAGCAGGTGCCCTATCTGCAGGGCCCGGTGCTCGAGCCGGAGCAGCACGAGCACTTCTTCACCCCGGAGGTCGCCGAGCGCACCGACACCGTCTACGACCACGTCGTCGCGGCGCTGCGCCGCGGCTTCGGGCTCGGCCGCCACGGGCTGCCGCTCATGGGCACCGGCGACTGGAACGACGGCATGAACCGTGTCGGCGCCGCAGGTCGCGGCGAGAGCGTGTGGCTCGGCTGGTTCCTCTACCGCACGCTCGGGGACTTCCTGCCGCTCGTCATGGCGCGCGGCGACGACGCCTTCGCACAGGACAGTATGCGGATGCGGGCCGCGCTCCTGGAGGCCCTGGAGGAGCACGGCTGGGACGGCGGCTGGTATCGGCGCGGCTACTTCGACGACGGCACCCCGCTCGGCTCGGCGGGGCGCACCGAATGCCGGATCGACGCCCTCGCCCAGAGCTGGGCGGCGCTGTCCGGCGGGGCGGACCCGGCCCGGGTGCGGCGCGCGATGGCGGCCGCCGACCGCCACCTCGTCCTGCACGACGAGGGCGTCGCGCGGCTCTTCACCCCGCCCTTCCAATACTCCGACCCCGACCCCGGCTACATCCGCGCCTACCCCCCGGGGGTCCGCGAGAACGGCGGCCAATACACCCACGGCGTCCTCTGGTCCGTCTTCGCCTACGCGGCGCTGGGCCGCCAGGACAAGGCCGGCGAACTCTTCTCGCTGCTCAACCCCATCAACCACACCGCCGACCCGGTGGCCGTGCAGACCTACCGGACCGAGCCGTACGTCGTGGCCGCCGACGTCTACTCCGTGGCGCCGCACGTCGGTCGCGGCGGGTGGACCTGGTACACCGGCTCCAGCGGATGGATGTATCGCGCGGGGCTCGAGGCGATCCTCGGCGTGCGCCGCGAGGGTGGGACGCTGCGGCTCACGCCGTGCCTGCCGCCGTCGTGGCCGACCGCGCAGGTCACCTACCGCTACGGGACGTCGAGCTACGTCATCGACTACCGCAGCGTGGCCGGTGACGGCGGGCCGGCCGGGGATCGCGGGTCGGACGGCGAGGGCGGATCGGACGGCGAGCGCGGGTCCGACGGCGAGCGCGGGTCCGACGGCGAGCGCGTCGGGCACCGTGAGATCGGCCGCGTCACCGTCGACGGTGTCGACCTCGCGCTCGACGGCACCGACCCGGTCGTCGAACTCCTCGACGACGGCGCCCGCCACGAGATCGTCGTCGAGCTCGTGCCGCGCCGGCCCGAGCCCGGCGCCGCCCACCCGGGCACGGAGCTCATGCGTCCGGCTGCAGGGCCTTGAGCAGCAGGATGCGGGCCTGCACGGTGGCGGCGAGGTCGGCGTCCTGCTCGGCGTCGGGCGCGGCACCCGACTCGGCACCCGACGCGACGTCGGTCGCGGAGTCCGGCGCGAAGTCCGGCGCGGAGTCCGGGCGCGGATCGGGCCGGTCGGCGCTGCGGGCGGTGTCGAGGGCGTCCTCGACGGTGCGGATGATCGCCCAGGCGCGGGCACGGTCCTCGTCGATACCGGCGGCGTCGCAGAGCCACCCGAGGCGGCAGCGGATCTCCCAGGCCAGGTCGCCGTCGGTCGCCTCGGCCCAGCGGTTGTGCAGGGCGGGCCAGACGGCGTAGGCGGGCTCGGCGGCCAGCGGTTTGGGGTCGATGGCGACCCACCGGTCGGGGCCGGTCACCCCGGGGCGGGCCAGGACGTTCTCGTAGTGCAGATCGGCGTGCACGAGCCGAGCGTCGAGGCCCGGGTCGTCGCGCAGCAGGCCCCGGGCCAGGGCGCGGGCCTGATCGACGAACCGCCGCGGCACGCGCGGGTGGCCCGGATCCGCCAGGAAGCGCCGCGTCCACTCCGAGAGCCGGTCGAGCTGCGGCAGGGCGGGCCGGTCGAGCCTGCGCAGCAGCGCCCCGATCGTCGCGCAGGCCTCGTCGACGGGCGGGCCGGTCAGGTCGGCCGCCGGGTCGAGCCGCTCCAGCAGCAGCGCGCCCTCGCTCGGGTAGGCCGCGAGCAGGCCGACCGCGCCGCGCCCGCCCCAGGCCCGCAGCGCGAGATGCTCGTGCCGCGCCTCCGGGTGCGGCCACGTGAGCTTGAGGGCGGCGGGAGAGCCGTCGCGGCGTCGCACGGGCACGACGAGGGCGTTCACCCCGTGCCGCACGAGCGGGCCGGTGCCGCCGGCCTCGTCGACCCGCAGGTCCCACCGCGCCAGCGCGTCGTCGACCGCGCCGGGCAGCCGCGCCAACCACGTGTCCCCGTCGACTCCCGGCGTCCGCGAGTCCGGCGCTTGCGCCGCGCGGCCGGTCATCTCCTGCACGAAGTCCACCGGCACGAGCTGCGCCCGCGCGCCCCCGGGCGAGCGCTGCGTGTCAGCCATCGCTACCTCCTCCAGGCCTCGTCGCACCGAGGCTAACGGCGCCCGACCCACGGGGAGCGGGCTGGGCGGGGCGCCCCTGGCCTGCGGCCCGCCGACGCTGCGCGGCTCGCTGTGCCGACACGCGGGTGAATACCGGCGTGTCGGTGCGTCGTGGCGTTCGCCGACGCCGGCGCGGCGCGGTGGGGGCTGCAGCGGTCGGGCGCCTCTCAGGTCAGGAGCTGCCGGCCGACCCAGTCGCCGGGGCGGATGCCCGGCGGCACGGCATACACCGCCGACCCGACATGCGTCGACCACGCGTTGAGCGCGTCGGTCTGCGCGAGCCGCTGCTGCACAGGCACGAAGGCCGCGGCGATGTCCCGCTGGTAGGCGACGAAGAGCAGCCCGGCGTCCGGGGTGCCGTCGTCGCGCGGTCCGTCGTCGTAGTTGTAGCTGCGCCGCAGCATCCGCTCGGTGCTCGACCGGGCCTGCGCGCGCGCCGCGTGCGCCGCCGGCGGCACGACGGTGAAGCCGTGGGCGTCGGTCGCGCTGCGGTCGACGGCCGTGAATTCGGACGTGCCCGGCGGAGCGCTCAGCGGGCTGCCGTCGCCGACGCGGCGCCCGAAGCTGAGCTCCTTGGCCGCGGTGTCGAGGTCGTCCCAGCGGTCGAGGTCGAGCCGGATACGCCGCAGGACGAGTTGCGTGCCGCCTGCCATCGCGCCCGGGCCGGTCGACCAGACGACGTCGGCGACCTGCGCGGGGTCGCGCTCGTTGGCCGAGCCGTCGCGCATGCCCAGCAGATTGCGCGGCGACGCGGCGGTGCCCCCGGTCGACCCGGGCGACCCGGTCGACCCGGGCGACTCGGCCGAGCTGGCCGATCCGGGGCCCCGCGGGGAGGGCGGCGGCGTGACGAAGCCGCGCTGCACCCACCGGGTCGTGCACGCGTGGGCGGCGTCGCGCAGCAGCCGCCGCTGGGCGTAGGCCAGCCCGGTCGGGTCGTCGGCGGCGACACAGAGCACGAGATCGGTCTGGCCCCAGCGCTGCTCGAGCTCGTCGCGGGCGAAGCGCGGCAGCGCGCGCACCGCCCGCGGGCATCGCTGCGGCACCCCGGCCGCCGCGAAGAGCCCGGGCCCGAGGCCGAAGGTCACCGTCAGCCCCGTGGTCTCGGCGGCGGATTCGGCCTCGAGCGCACCGAGCGGCGGCTGCCCGGCGCACAGTCGCGCCGCGTCGTCGGTGAGCATCGCGAGCAGCGCCGCGACGTCGCGCGCCGTGGTGCCGCGCCGCAGGTCGAGCCCGAGGTAGGCCGCGTGCGCCTGTTGCCGCGTCGTGATCCCCGCCTGATGGTCGCCGTAGAAGGGGATCGGTGCCGCGACGGCGGGGGCCGGCGCCGCGGCCCGGTCGGGGGTCGCTGCGCCCCGCCGGGGCAGGTCCGAGGCGAGCGTGAGCCCGCCGACGCCCGCGGCGAGGGCGGCCGAGCCGCCGAGCAGCGCTCGACGACTCGGCCGGCCCGCGGTCACGAGGCGGGGGTCGGCTCGGGCGTCATGCCCGCCGGCCCGGTCGAGGGATAGGGCTCCTGCGCGCCCGCGAAGGCCTTGGCGACGACGTCGAACGTGACGTCGGCCCCCTCCTGGGTGCGCAGCGTGACCCGCACCGGGTCGCCGACCGCCAGCGGCGTGGTCATGTCGAGGACCATGAGGTGGTCCCCGCCGGGCTTGAGCACGAGGCTGCCGCCGGCGGGGATCGTCAGGCGCGACACGGCCTTCATCACCGGAGCGCCGCTGCCCGTGACGGTCGTATGCAGCTCGGTGCGCCTCGACGCGCTCGTCGTCGCCGAGACGAGGACGACCGGCGCGGTGCCGGTGTTGCGCACCACACCGAAGATCCCGGTCATCGGCATCGCCGAGATGTCCGGCGCGGCCTTGGCCCACGCGTCGCTGACCTGCAGGCCCGCCGCGGCGGGGTGGCTCGCCGCTGCCGTGGTCGCCGGTGCTGTGGTCGCCGGTGCCGTGATCGCTGTCGTGTCCGCGGCGGTCGCGGCCTGCGTCGACGCCGGAGCCGCGTCGCCGGCGCCGCACGCGGCGAGCCCGCCGATCAGGGCCAGGGCCAGGGCGGCGGGCAGCGTCGAGCGCATGATCGGGCGGGTCGGGCGGCCGCGCAGGACCGGTCGGGGCGCGCTGGGGCTCAGGGCCCGGGAGTGCGCCGGGGCGAGGGGTCGCCGGCCGTGGGGCGTCGGCG
The DNA here is from genome assembly GCA_032229625.1 of Dermatophilaceae bacterium. Classification (GTDB taxonomy): domain Bacteria; phylum Actinomycetota; class Actinomycetes; order Actinomycetales; family Dermatophilaceae; genus Kineosphaera. The sequence goes on from JAVTVZ010000174.1 coordinate 8,575, forward strand.
AGGGGGTGTCAGGCATGTGGGTTCCTTCGGGTCGAGGTGGGTGGCGGGCCGCGCAGGGCTCGCCAGGAAATGCAGGGCTCGCCAGGAAATGCGGAGCTCGCCAGGAAATGCAGGTCTGGCCAGGGATGCAGGGCTCGCCAGGGATGCCCGGCGTCGCCGCGGGACGGGTCGTCGAGGACGCCGCCTGGGCGCGGACCGGCCGGCCGTGGTGGCCGGTGGGGCGGCTCCCCGCGCCGCCGGCGGGCACCGTGACACCGGCGTGAGCCGGGCCGTCGCGACCGTCTGCCGCCTTGGCGAGGTGGCGCGTCGACGACCTACCCGGTCGGTGGGGTGGCGCCTCGGTGACCTGCTGCGTCGGTGAGGTGGCGTCGGCGACCTACCGGGTCGGTGAGGTGGCGTCGGCGACCTACCGGGTCGGTGAGGTAGCGCGTCGGCGACGTGCCGGCTCGGCGAGGTGCGGGCTCCGGCGGAGCAGCACCGTCAGCGACATGCCGCGCCAGCGGCCTCCCGCACGATCGGGGCAGACGCCATCGGCGCGGCCGTCCAGGTGTGCCCACGCAGTGGGCGTCATCGGTGGGCGTCATCGGCGTGCGCATCGGCGTGGGCGTCCTCGGGGACGTCACGGCCTCTTCGCGGCCGGGTCGGGCGCACGAGGCGCGGGCTCGCTCCCGGAGCGCTCGAGCGCCGGCGGACAGAGCCGCGCAGGTCGCACTCCCGACCAGCCGGTAGAGGGAGGTCAGGCCACTCGCGTGGGAGGCCCGCGGACCGACCGACCCGCGCCGGGCAGTCGGCCGGCGGGCCGCGGGGCGGGACCGATGTGGACCCGCCACAGGGGCCCGGTGGCCGGCACGAGGGGCGCGGCCGGCAGGTGCAGGACGCGCGCCAGGGCCTGCCACAGCAGATGTTCGCCGTGGGCGAGCACGACGGCGCACAGGGCGGTGGCGATGAGGTGCGCGAGGATCATGCGGGTGTCGAGACCGGCGAGCAGCGCGGTCGCGGCCGCACCGGGAATCGGCAGCACGGGCGGCGCGGGCGCGACCATGGCGTGCGGCAGATGCGAGTCCGTGAGCGGCAGGCGTGCCAGGTGCGCCGCGACGGGCGCGGTCCCGAGCGCGGTGTCGGGGAGGGAGAGTGCCGACGGCGCGGACGACATACCGGCGATGGGGGGCGGCGCGCCGTGCGCGTGCCCGAGGCCGACGGCGAGCGACCCGAGGGTGAAGAGCGCGTGCTGCGCCGCCTGCGCTCCGAGGAGCGCTGCGGCGATGACCGGTGTGCTCAGGCGTCGGGCGGTGAGCAGCGCTCCGGCGCCCCAGAGCAGCGCGGCGGTGAGCGCGAGCAGTCCGGCCGGCGGCAGGGTGGCCCCGGCCGCCGCGTGGGCCCCGGCGCCGAGCGCGAGGCACACGACGGCGAAGACGCCGGTGCGCGCCAGACGCCATCGACCGTGCCGGGCTCCCATGCCCGCCACCTTAGGCCGCCGACACCGTGCGGGGGCGCCGTCCCGGTGACCTCGTCCCGCGGCCGGGCCAGTGGCGGACCGTCGGTGTCCGGCGCGACCGACCGCCGCGTGCCCGCCCCCGACGATCAGCGGCGGCGACACGCAGGGCCCACACCACAGGGCGCGCAGCCCGACAGGAGGACGCAGCGAAGGAGGGAAGGAGGGAAGGAGGACTGAGGCAAGCACGACGCCAAGGAGCACGGCGCGAAGCGAACGAGGCCAGCGCCCGCGGCCCGGCGCAGGGAGCCGCTCGGGCCTCAGGCCGTCGGCAGCGCGCGCGGCTCGCCGCCGCAGGCGCCGCGCCACCACTCGGCCTCGCGGGCCCAGCCGAGCAGCGAGGCAACTGCGAGCTCGGGCCCGTCCGGCACCGCGGAGGCGCCGGGAATGGCGCCGGGTGTGGCGTCGCGCGTGGCACCGGTCGCGGCGGCCCGGGCCGCGGCGCTGTCGCCGTCGTCGGGGGTGACGTCGCCGAGGGCACGCACGTGCGCGTCGGCGAGCGCGGTGAGCAGCCGCGTCGCGAGCGCCTGGGCGCGGGCGGGGGTGTCGACGGGCCCGTCGAGGTCGTAGCCCAGCGGCGCCGCCGGTGCGGACGGGCCGGCCTGCTCGGAGAGCATCTGCCGCTGCCGGTGGACCGCGGCCAGCGCCTGCCGGGCGGTCGCCGCGAGCGGGGCGTCCGCGACGACGAGCCGCGCAGTCGCGACCTCCATGCCGTAGGTGATCGGCCGCACGGTCGCCAGCAGCGCGACGGCGTGCGCGGCGTCGCCGACGGCCGGGTGGCTCGGGGCGGGCAGGGCCGGTGCGCGCAGGAGCCGTGCGGCGTGCGCCCGGGTGACGTAGGCGGAGCCGAGCATCACCCGGTCCACCGGCGGCAGGCTCGCGAGGTGCACGTCCGGCCCGCCGTCCGCCGCGTCACGCTCGGCGCGCAGCAGCGCGCGACGGGCCTGCTCTCCCCGACCCGCAGCCGCGGTCGACGGCGAACCCGCCGCTGCACCAGGCGAACCCGTCGCCGCCCTCGGCGAACCGGTCGCCGCGTCCCTCGCGCCGCTCGCGGCGGACGCCTCCGCGCCGCTCGCGGCAGCTGTCGGCGCCGGTGTCGTCGCCGGTGTCGTCGCGCTTGCCGTGGCTCGGGCCTCCCCGACGGCGTCGAGCCGGGCCTCGAGCGCGGCGGCGACCTGCGCGTGCACGGCGACCAGCTCTCGGGCCAGGGCCGGCCCGCCGGCGTCGGCCCAGCGTCGGGCCTCCTGCTGCGCGGACAGGTGCCGCCCCGCCTCCGCGCGCAGCGCCTGCGCCGCCGGATAGGCCCGCGCGGACGGCAGGAGCGGCAGGTCCGGCGCGTCGCGCTCCCACCGCAGGCCGCATCCGGCCAACCCGCCGAGGGCCGCGGCGCCCGTGACCACCCCCGCGAGCCGCAGCACCTCGCGGCGCGCCACGCCGCCGCCCGGCGAGGCCGCGCGCCGCGTCGGCGTCGGCGCATCAGGTCCGGTGGTCGCTGCCATCACTCGATGATGACCGATGCCCGCCCCGATCCCGGCCAGGCGCCGACCCGGCCGTGCCGTCGCCGCGACTCACGGCGTTGCCGCGACCGATGACGCTGCCGCGACTCACGACGATGCTGCGGCCATGGCGTTGCCGCCAGCCCTGACCCTGCCGCGACCGGTGACGCTGCCGCGACCGATGACGCTGCCGCGACCGGCGACGATCGACGCGACCCCGGCGCGGTCCGCGCCGCGACACGCGCGTGCGCCCCGGTCCGGCACGCTCGTCCCTGACGGCCCGAGGTCACCCCGCTCGCTCGCTATCGGAGTCGGGCGCGGCTGGTTAGAGTGGTGGCGACTTTCACGGCGGTCCGTGGTGGGTCATCTCAGGCGGCGCCGGCAGGCCACGGGCAGCGACGGCGCCGGCACGCCGGGGTGGCCCCGCGTCATCGGCGCCCCTGACGGGCGTCGCGGCGACAGGCCCGCCCCGACCGGCCGCGCCGCGGCCACAACCGGACCCACCGGGCGAATCTGAATACGGATGTCGACGCGGGGGTCGGCAGGAGACGTGTGCATGTCCGAGCAGAGCCTCGAGCGAGCGGTCGGCGACCTCGTCGGCGCCGCGATCGCCCCGTCGGGTCTGGTCGTCGACGATCTGCGGATCACCCGCGCCGGCAAGCGGCGGGTCGTGCGGATCGCGGTCGACGACGACCTGGCCGGTCTCGACCCCGACGACGACTCCTCGCCGGTGCCGCCGATCACCCTCGACGCCGTCGCCGACGCGACCCGACTCATCGACCGGGCGCTCGACGACTCCGACGTGCTCGGCCAGGCGCCCTACGTGCTCGAGGTGACCTCACCGGGCACGTCGCGGCCGCTGAGTCTGCCGCGCCACTACCGCCGCAACGTCGGTCGCCTCGTGCGACTCACCGTGGCCGACGGCGGCGAGCTGACCGGCCGCCTCGTCGCGGCGGGCCCCGACGGCGTGAGCCTGGCCACCGGGAATGACGCGGCGGGCGACGGCGCTCCAGCCAAGGG
>JAVTVZ010000174.1:12682-20132 GCA_032229625.1 Dermatophilaceae bacterium
GCGTGAGCCTGGCCACCGGGAATGACGCGGCGGGCGACGGCGCTCCAGCCAAGGGCGCGGCGGTGCCCGGCACGACAAGGAACGACCCGGCGCCGCGGTTCGTCGGGTATGCCGCGGTGTCGCGCGCCCAGGTGCAGGTGGAGTTCACGCGCGCCGGCGACGACGCCGTCGACGACGAGGACGACGAGCCGGACGAGACCGACTGACCCGGCGCGCCGGGGCGAGACGCTCGCCGCAGTCGCCGCCGCAGCCGCCGGCCCGGGACGACGGCACCCGAGACCGGTGCAGAGCCCACCGCCGACCACCCCGTGCACACGAGACGCACCCGGCGCCTCACCCGGCCGGCTCGCTCGGGCCACCCGGCCACCCGGCCACCGACCCACCGACAGACGCAGAAGCACCGAGCCCCTCGCCACGAGGGGCTCACCCGCAGGACGCCCGCCGTCGCGGGCACCGCTCGACCCGGATCCGCTCCGGGGATGACCAAGGAGGACCTGATGGATATCGACCTGGCGGCATTGCGCGCCCTGGAGCGTGAGCGGGACATCCCGCTCGACGTCATCGTGCCCGCGATCGAGCAGGCGCTGCTGCTCGCCTACCACCGCACGGACGGCTCCTTCCGGCGCGCCCGCGTCGAGCTCGACCGCAAGACCGGCCACGTCGTCGTGTGGGCCCGCGAGGACCCGCAGGTCGACGAGGACGGGGTCCGCGGCGAGCCCGGTCCGGAATTCGACGACACCCCCGAGGGATTCGGGCGGGTGGCGGCCTCGACGGCGCGCCAGGTCATCCTGCAGCGGCTGCGCGACATCGAGGACGACGCGATCCTCGGCGACTTCAAGGGCCGTGAGGGCGACATCGTCACCGGCGTCATCCAGCAGAGCCAGGGCCGGGGCGTGCTCGTCGACTTCGGCACCGTCGAGGGCTTGCTGCCGACCTCCGAGCAGGTGCCCGGCGAGCGATACGTGCACGGCGAGCGCCTGCGCTGCTATGTCGTGTCGGTCAAGCGGGGCCCCAACGGCCCACAGATCGCCCTGTCGCGCACCCACCCCCATCTCGTGCGCAAGCTCTTTGCGCTCGAGGTGCCCGAGATCGCCGACGGCACGGTCGAGATCGCGGCGCTCGCCCGCGAGGCGGGGCACCGCACGAAGATCGCCGTGCACTCCACCGTCCCGGACGTCAACGCCAAGGGCGCCTGCATCGGCCCGATGGGTCAGCGGGTGCGCGCGGTGATGACGGAGCTGCGCGGGGAGAAGATCGACATCGTCGACTTCGCCGAGGACCCGGCGACGTTCGTGGCCGCGGCGCTCTCGCCGGCGCGGGTCTCGGCGGTGGAGATCGTCGACCGGGCCGGTCGGGCCGCGCGGGTCGTCGTGCCCGATTACCAACTGTCGTTGGCGATCGGCAAGGAGGGCCAGAATGCCCGCCTCGCCGCCAAGCTCACCGGCTGGCGCATCGACATCCGCGCCGACACGGCCCCGGCCCCGCAGGACTCGGGTGCCCCCGAGGGCGCCGGCGCCGATCGTCGACCCGCGCGTGGGCCCGGCGGCCCGGGCGGCGCGCAGCGGCCCGGCGGCGGACGGCCCGGCGGCGTCGGTGGCGCGGGCGGCGCCGGGCCCCGCTCCGGGCAGGGTCGGCCCGGCCGCGGGCAGGCGGGTGGCGCACACCGGTGATTCGCGCGGTAGGATGGCTGCGACCGTTCGGTCACGGTGAGTGCTGCCCATGCGCGCACGTCGCTGGTATGACGTGACAGGCGAGATGCCGTCCGAGAGCCCTCCAGGGGGGTCCGCGGGTGCGTCGCCACCGCCCATCACGCCTCGATCGACGCCCTCGGCGTCGTCGCAGCCGGTGCGCACGTGTGTGGGGTGTCGCCGCCGCGACGAGCGATCGGCTTTGTTGCGTGTGGTCGTCGCCGACGACGGGCACGGCTCCGCCGCTGACGGGGCGGATGCCCGACTCCGGCTGCGACCCGATCCCTCAGCCCGGCTCCCGGGGCGAGGCGCGTGGCTCCATCCGAGCCTCGACTGCTTCGACCTGGCGCTGCGGCGGCGAGCGTTCGGACGCGCCCTGCGCGTCCGGCCCGGTGCCGCCCTCGACGCAGACCCGGTGCGCGAGCACCTCGTGGCCTTCGTCGTGAGCGGAGACGGACCCGACGGATCACCCGGCGGGAGCGACACGTGACGAAGCACCCCGACGCGGCCAGACCGGTCGCGCAGGGACAACCAGGCAAGAGACCGAAAGCGGGTTTGACGCTGATGAGCATCCGATGAGTACTCGGCAATGAGCATCACCCAGCATTGACAATGGTCCTGACTGCCTCTGCGCGCTGACGCCGCAGGTGGAGCCCGGACCATAGACAGGAGAGAAGTGGCTAAGGTCCGGGTCTACGAGCTCGCCAAGGAGCTCGGTATCGAGAGCAAGACCCTGCTCAACCATCTGAAGGATCAGGGGGAGTTCGTCCGCTCGGCGAGTTCGACGATCGAGCCCCCGGTCGTGCGCAAGATCCGCGAGACGTTCCCCGCGGAGCTCGCCGCCAAGTCCGGCGGCCAGGGCGCGCGACCCGCCGCGAAGCCGGGAGCCCCCGGCCCGCGGCCCGCCGCCCCCGGTCGTCCGGGGCCGGCCAAGCCCGGTCAGGCGACCCCCGCCCAGGCGGCGCCTCGCACGGCCGCTCCGGCGCCGTCGTCCCGGCCCGCGCCGGGCCCGGCCCGACCGGCGGCGTCCGCCCCCGCGACACCGGCTCGTCCCGCGGCGACCCCCGGCCCTGCCGGCCGCCCCGGGCCCGCCCGTCCGGGTCCGGCGAGCCCGTCGGCCCCGGCGAGCCCGTCGGCCCCCGCCACCCCCGCGGCTCCGGCCGCGCGTGGCGGCGCTCCGACGCCCGGCCCGCGCCCGGCGCCGGCGGCTCCGGCCGCCCGGGGTGGCCAAGCCGCCCCGTCGGCTCCGGGATCAGGTGCCCGCAGCGGTGGCCCGACCCCGGGTCCGCGTCCGGGTCCCGCCCGCGGCGGCGAGTCCCGCGATGCCCGCGGGGACTCCCGCGGCGACGGCGGCCGGGCCCCGCGTCCGGGTGCACCGCGTCCCGCGGCTCCGCGCCCGGGCAACAACCCGTTCTCCTCCAACCAGGGCATGCGCTCCGGTCGTGAGGGTGCACCGCGTCCGGGCAACAACCCGTTCGCGACGAGCCAGGGCATGCCGCGCCCGCAGGGTCGCGGCGGCGCCGCCCCCGGCGGGGCGCCGCGACCCGGCGCCCCCGGTGCCGGTGGCCCGCGTCCGGGCGCGCCGCGTCCGGGTGCTCCCGGTGCCGGCGGTCCGCGCCCCGGCGCGCCGCGCGTCGGTGGGGTGCGTCCCAACCCGGGCATGATGCCCAACCAGACCTCCGTCCCGCGTCCGGGCGAGCGCCCGGCGCGTCCCGGCGGCGGTCGCCCCGGTGGCGGTGGCGGTGGCTACCGCGGCGGTGGCGGCGGCGGGTTCCGCCCCGGTGGCGGCGGTGGCCGTCCCGGCGGCCCCGGTGGCCGCGGCAACGCCCAGGGCGCCTTCGGGCGCGGCGGCGGTCGCCCGGTCCGCGGGCGCAAGTCCAAGCGCGCGAAGCGTCAAGAGTTCGAGCAGATGCAGGCGCCGACCGTCGGTGGCGTCTCCGTGCCCCGCGGCGACGGCAAGACCGTCGTGCGCGTGCGCCGCGGATCGTCACTGACGGACTTCGCCGACAAGATCAACGCCAACCCGGCGAGCCTGGTCACGGTCCTCTTCCACCTCGGTGAGATGGCGACCGCGACCCAGTCCCTCGACGAGGACACCTTCAAGGTGCTCGGCAGCGAGCTCGGCTACGACATCCAGGTCGTCAGCCCCGAGGACGAGGAGCGCGAGCTCTTCGACTCCTTCAACATCGACCTCGACTACGGGGTCGACGTGGAGGACGAGGAGGACCTCGAGCCGCGTCCGCCGGTCGTGACCGTCATGGGTCACGTCGACCACGGTAAGACGCGCCTGCTCGACGCGATCCGCAACGCCAACGTCATCGCCGGCGAGGCCGGTGGCATCACCCAGCACATCGGTGCCTACCAGGTGACGAAGGAGCACGAGGGCCAGGACCGCGCGATCACCTTCATCGACACCCCCGGTCACGAGGCCTTCACGGCCATGCGTGCCCGCGGTGCGAAGGTGACCGACATCGCGATCCTCGTCGTCGCCGCCGACGACGGCGTCATGCCGCAGACCATCGAGGCGCTCAACCACGCCCAGGCCGCGGACGTGCCGATCGTGGTGGCCGTCAACAAGATCGACGTCGACGGTGCCAACCCGGACAAGGTCCGTCAGCAGCTGACGGAATACAACCTCATCGCGGAGGAGTACGGCGGCGAGACGATGTTCGTCAACGTCTCCGCCAAGCAGGGGCTGCACATCGACGACCTCCTCGAGGCCGTGCTGCTCACCGCGGACGCGTCGCTGGACCTGCGCGCCAACCCCGACAAGGACGCCATCGGTGTCGCGATCGAGGCCAACCTCGACCGTGGCCGCGGTGCGACCGCGACGGTGCTCGTCCAGGCCGGCACGCTGGCCGTCGGCGACTCGATCGTCACCGGCTCCGCCTACGGGCGAGTCCGGGCGATGCTCGACGAGCACGGCAACAACCTCGACGTGGCGCTGCCGTCGCGTCCGGTGCAGGTGCTCGGTCTGAGCTCGGTGCCGCGCGCCGGTGACACGTTCGTCGTGGCGCCGGACGACCGCACGGCCCGCCAGATCGCCGAGAAGCGTGAGGCGGCCGACCGTCAGGCGAGCCTGGCCAAGGCGCGCAAGCGGATCAGCCTGGAGGACCTCAACGAGGCGCTCGCGGCCGGCAAGGTCGAGACCCTCAACCTCATCCTCAAGGGCGACGTGTCCGGTTCGGTCGAGGCCCTGGAAGATGCGCTGCTGCAGATCGACGTCGGCGACGAGGTCGACCTGCGGATCATCGACCGCGGCGTCGGCGCGATCACGATGAACAACATCAACCTCGCGATGGCCTCCAACGCGGTGATCATCGGCTTCAACGTGCGGGCCGAGGGCCAGAACGCGGAGTATGCCGAGCGTGAGGGCGTCGAGATCCGCTACTACTCGGTGATCTACCAGGCCATCGAGGAGATCGAGGCGGCCCTCAAGGGCATGCTCAAGCCGGAGTTCGAGGAGCACGAGCTGGGCACGGCGGAGATCCGCGAGATCTTCCGCAGCTCCAAGTTCGGCAACATCGCCGGTTCGCTCGTGCGCTCGGGGATCATCCGGCGCGGCGCGAAGTCGCGGATCACCCGCGACGGAGTCGTCATCGCCGAGAACGTCGAGATCGCCGGCCTGCGCCGCTTCAAGGACGACGTCACCGAGGTGCGCGACGGCTACGAGTGCGGCATCAACCTCGGGTCGTTCAACGACCTGCAGATCGGTGACCTCATCGCGACCTACGAGATGCGCGAGAAGCCGCGCGACTGACCCGCAGGTCCGCCGGGCGTGATCATCCGGCGGGTGCGACCCGGTGGGGCCAGGGACGATGTCCTTGGCCCCACCGGCGCGCCGGGGCTCACCCGGCGGCCACGAGGCACGTGAACGAACGAAAGGGAAGAACCATGAGTGACCCGGCACGGGCGCGCAAGGTCGCCGACCGCATCAAGGTGATCGCGGCCGAGACGATCGAGCACCGGCTCAAGGACGAGCGGCTCGGCTTCGTGACGATCACCGACGTGCGCGTCACCGGCGACCTGCAGCAGGCGTCGATCTTCTACACCGTCTTCGGCTCCGACGCCGAGCGCGAGCAGACCGCGGCGGCGCTCGCCGACAACAAGGGCCGGATCCGGTCGGCGATCGGCAAGGGCCTGGGCATCCGGCTCACCCCGTCGATCGAGTTCATCCCCGACGCGATCCCCGAGGGCGCCGCGCACCTGGAGGACCTGCTCGCGCAGACCCGGGCCCGTGACGCCGAGCTCGCCAAGGCGGCGGCCGGCGCGCAGTACGCCGGGGAGGCGGACCCCTACAAGCGGGCCGAGGACGAGGACGAGGACGAGGACAGCGGCGAGGCCGGCGACGAGGACAGCGGCGAGGCCGGCGACGAGGACAGCGGCGAGGCCGGCGACGAGGACAGCGGCGAGGGTGGTCCCGGCGAGGGCGACGCGCCGGCTGCCGGCCCGGCCGCACCGTCGGCCTAGGTCGGGAGGAGAGTCGTGGCCCGCGCGATCGACCCCACCGTCGGCGACGGCCTGCTCGTCGTCGACAAGCCCGCCGGGTGGACCAGCCACCAGGTCGTCGGCGCCTGCCGGCGACTGGCGGGCACCCGCAAGGTCGGTCACGCGGGCACGCTCGACCCGATGGCGACGGGCGTGCTCGTCGTCGGGGTCAACAAGGCGACCCGGCTGCTCACCTACCTCGTGGGGGCGGACAAGGCCTACGCGGCGACGATCCGGCTCGGGGTGGGCACGACGACCGACGACGCGCAGGGTGTCGCGACGTCGCTGGCCCCCGCGGGCCTCGTCGACGCCCTCACCGACCGGCGGGTCGCCGAGGCCGTCCAGGCTCTGACGGGGGCGTTGACGCAGGTGCCGAGCACGGTGAGCGCGATCAAGGTCGACGGTCGCCGCGCGTATGCGCGGGCCCGGGCGGGCGAGGACGTCGAACTGGTGGGTCGTGCCGTGCGCGTCGAGCGATTCGAGGTGCTGGCGTCCCGGCGCGGCCGGGCCGTGCCGCCGCAGGAGGAGGCCGACGACCCCGCGGCGATCCACCGTCGTGAGCGCGGGCAGGAGCGCACCGACGCTGCCGCGTCGAGCCTGCCCGCCGACCCGGTGCCCGTCCTCGACCTCGACGTCGAGGTCGTCGTCTCATCGGGCACGTATGTGCGGGCACTGGCCCGCGACCTCGGCGCTGTGCTCGGTGTCGGCGGGCACCTGACCGCGCTGCGGCGGACCCGAGTCGGCGGTATCGGGCTCGACGTCGCCCACTCGATGGAGCAGCTCGAGGCTGCGCGCGCGGCGGGCGTCCCACGGCCCGTCGATCCCGCCGCGCTGGCCGCGGGCGTGCCCGGCACGAGCGGGCTGCCGCTCGTCGGCCTCGCGGAGGCGGCGGTGGCATCGATGCCGGTGCGCCGGCTCGACGCCGAGGAGGCGCACCGCGTGGGTCACGGGGTGCGCATCGCCTCCGCGGAGCCCGGCCGGCTCGGCCCGGTCGCCGCCCTCGGGCCCGACGGGGCTCTCGTCGCGATCCTCGACGAATCCGCCGAGCGCGTCATGCCCGAGGCCGTCTTCGTCTGAGCGGTCACGAGGCGGGGGCGCGGCGCCGCCCGCTGATGCCGCTGTGGTCGACGTCCCGCTGCGGTCGAAGCGATCCCGCCGATGCTGCGCGCAGCGCGAGACCTTGCACGCCGCTGGGGTCGACCTCCCGCTGCGGCCGAGCCGATCCCGCCGATGCTCAGCGCAGCGCGAGACCCTGCAGGCCGCTGAGTCGGCTC
>JAVTVZ010000174.1:20232-30265 GCA_032229625.1 Dermatophilaceae bacterium
CGATCCCGCCGATGCTCAGCGCAGCGCGAGACCCTGCAGGCCGCTGAGTCGGCTCGCCCGCGTGGCGGTGAGTCCCGCGACCCGGCGCGTGCCGGCCTTGGTCCATCCCGTCGGTGCCCACCGATAGGTCGTGCGGGTCCCGGCAAACCGAGCGCGCACGTCTCCGGCGCGGGTGAGTCGGGTCGCGACGACGGTCCGCACGCCGGCGCGGGTGGAGAAGGCGTAGCCGGCCTTGGCGTGCTCGTGGTTTCCGACGTGCCACCCCTGGCGGTCGTTCGTCGCGCCGGGGGCGCGCAGCACCCGCCACGTGCCACCGCGCATCGTATACACAGTCAGCTGCGTGCGGTCGGCGACGTCGCTGCCGTCCAGGTCGAGCACGACCTCGGCGCCGCGAGCGCCGTCGACGGCGCCGGCACCGGTCCAGACGCTGCGGGGTCCTTGGTACGGGGGGGCCTGGGGGTCCTGGGTGACCTGCGCGTCGTCGGCCACGCGTACCACGAGCGAGGTGGTGCGCCCCGCGGCGGTGCGGGCGCTCAGCCGCAAGAGCGACGGCTCGCCGGCGCGGGCCACGGCCAGCGTGGTGCGGTCGGCGCGCCCGTCGCCGTCGACGTCCAGCCGGCTCGTGACCGGGGCCGCCGTGGCGGTCTGCGCGCCGACGGGCGCCTGGCCGGTCGGGGCCGGGCCCGGCTGCGGTGGGGCCGTCATCGTGAATCCCGCGACCCGCGCCTGCGCGCCCGCCGCCGCGACGTCGGTGGCGACGTCGAGCCGGGTGGCGGCGTCGATGGCGAGGGTGCCGGCGGCGACAGACCTGTCGCCGGACCCGACCGACCCTTCGGAGCCGTCGGTGGGCGACGTCGAGGTGGGTGTGGGGGTGGCGGCGGCAGCGGGATCCGCGGATCGGGCATCGGCCTGCGCACTCACGGCGAGGATGCCGATCGCAGCGGCCAGCGAGGCCACCGTCAGCGCCGCGCCCTGGCGCGAGACGGGCAAGGTCAGTGGCACGTGTGGACTCCCTGCAGTCCGACCCCAGCCGGGCGCAGGCCCCCCAGGCCGCGCGTCACCCACCTCGGGCGACACCACGACCCTACGCGCACAAGGGCGCCGCGATCCAGCGCGCAATACGGCCGTTGTGTCTGTCCGGGCGCAGCACACCCCATGCCGACCGTCCTGCCTGCCTCGCCTCGCGCGCGACGGGTAGCGGGCTGGTGCGCGTCCTTCGGCCCGGGCCGGCCGTCGCTCCCGGGAGCTGCCCCCTCCCGCCCTTGTAGGGGCTAGCGTGCCGATGGGCGTGCGGACACGCTGGTGATCACCGGCGTGTCCGCACGTCGATGCGTGCGGCGTCGCGCGGGTGCGGCTCGCGAGGGCGTCGAGGAGGTGGCCACCGCAGCCCCGGGGCGTCAGTTCGCCGGGCCTGAGCCGGGGGCGTCGACGATGAGGGTCCAGTCGCCGTCGGCGGGTGGGGTCAGCCCGGTCAGGTCGCGGGCCGGGCGGGTGCCGCCGTCGACGCTGCGGCCGTCGCGGGCGTCCAGCCACGTCAGGCGCGCCGGACCGGAGGGGTCGCCGGTGAGCCGGGAACCGTCGAGGGAGACCGGCCGCCGATTCGGCACATACGCCATGAGATAGCGGCCGGCGCCGTCGCGAGCGGCCGCGACGTGGTCCCACCCCGAGCCCTGCCCGGCGGTGACGAGTGAGTCGTCAGGCACGCGGCCGAGCATCGGGCGGGCCTCCAGGGCCGCTCGCAGGTGCCGGATCTGTTGTGCGACAGGGGAGTCCAGCGCCTCGCGCCACGTGCCGCGCGGGGCGTTGACGGGGCTCGCGGTCGGCGCGCCGACGAATTGCCACACGCTGTGATGGCCGTAGGTCACCCCGGCGCCGGACTCCATCGCGGCCCAGGAGAGGTGCGCGCGCACCTGGTCCGCGCTCGGGTAGCCGCGCCCGGCGTCCCAGCACCACGGGTGCCCCTCGTACAGCGGCTCGAGGTCCAGGACCGGCGCGTCGGTCGCCTCCCGGGTCTGCGCGAGCAGCGGCGCGTAGCCGGAGTCGACGGGCGCGCAATGCCCGGTCTGCACGGCCGCGACCTGGGCGCCCGGGTAGTCCCGCAGCGACGTCCGATACCCGCCGGGGTGGTAGAGGACCAGCGACGTCGCATCGACCGACCGGATGCCGCGCTCCACGGCCGCCCAGACGTCGGCGTGCACGTCGGGGTCGTCGCCGCCGAGCATCCAGCTGACGGGCCGATCGGCGAGCAGCCGCGCGAGGAACTGCCCGTACGCCTGTCCGTTGCTCGTGGTCAGCGTGCGCCCCGCGTGGTTGCGGGACCACGCAGGCAGCACCGAGACGCTCAGCCCGCGTCGGGCGGCGGCGTCGACGAGCGCACGCAGGTGCGACCAGTAGGGCCCGTCGGCCGGGGTGAGGTCGCCGAAGTCACTGCCGTAGGGCCGTGACCCGTCCCGCGCCTGGACTGGGCCCATCTCACCGGAGCCGCCGCCCATGACCGCGGGCAGCTGGATCACCGTGAAGCCCTGCCGGGCCCGAGCATCGAGGTAGTCGGTCGCCTCGGCCATCGTCAACCGCTGCGCCAGCCACCACGCCGTATCCGCCACCCACGGCACGGCCCGGCCCTGCGCGTCGACGAGCTGCCGGCCGCGTGTCGTCGTCGGCGCCGACGCCCGCGTCACCGCGGACGGGGCGATCGCCGCGGCGCCGCTCCCGGCGGAGGCCGCCGAGGCGCCGGCGCCCGAGGTGCCGGATTGCGCCGGGCCGTCGGCCGTGGCGACGCACGCGGAGGAGCCCAGCAGCCCCGCGGCGGCGACGCCGACCACGAGGGAGCGCAGCCGTGGGCCAGGAGCGCCGGCGCGGCGCCGGGCGGCTCGCGCGCCCTGCGGATGAGTGCGGGGCAGGGGTCGGGCGGCCGGCTGCGGCATACGAGTGTCCTTCGGGCGACATGGTGGAGGCGTCGCCATTGTGCATGAATCACTCAGCGCCGCAACGGCATTGATCGCACCACCACACTCGTGTCAGCCATACCCGTGTCAGCCGCACCCGCGTCATCCACAGTCGCGTCGTCCACGCCCGCGCCACAGCGCGGCGAGGGGCCACCAGACGCTGGCGGCCCCTCGCAGACTCGTCAGCCCAGCCCGAGCCCTGCCTCCAGTGTCGCGATGATCGTGGGTCGCAGGTCGCGCGCGGCGACGACCTCGTCGACGGAGCCGACCTCCACGGCCCGCTCGACCGAGTGCACCCGGTCGAACTCCGAGGCGACCTCGCCGAGCTTCTCGCTGCGCACCTGCTGGCGGGTCTCGGTGAGAGTCGCGGTCAGCGCGACCCGCTGCGAGCCGCGCGCCGAGGCGAGCTGCTCCTCCAGCGCCCGCACCCGCGGGTCGGTCGCCGTGCGGGCGTCGACGTCGCGGCTGAAGACGACCGCCGCGGCCGGTGCCCCGCCGAGGACCGACGCAAAGGACCCTTCGAGCGCCAGCACCGTCATCCGCGGGTTCAGCGCCTTGGAGAAGACGACGAACGCGCCGCCGTGATAGCGCGAGATGACGCAGAAGACGATCGGCCCGTCGAAGTTGACGATCGCGCGCCCGATCTCCGCGCCGTATTCGAGCTGCAGCCCGCGCATCGACTCCGGTGACCCGTCGAAGCCCGAGAGATTCGCCAGCACGACGAGCGGCCGGTTGCCGCTGGCGGCGTTGATGGCCCGGGCCGTCTTCTTCGAGCTGCGGGGGAAGAGCGTGCCCGCGGTGTAGACGTCCGGCCCGTCGGTGGGCGGGAAGCCGCGCCGCGGCACGGCCTGGGACTCGATCCCGATGAGGCACACGGGGATCCCGCCGAGGTGGGCGTCGTAGACGACGGAGGTCTCGGCGTCCGCGGCGCCCGCCCAGCGCTCCAGGGTCGGGTGGTCGGCGTCGGCGACCGCGGCCATGACCGTGCGGATGTCGAAGGCCTTCTTGCGGTCCGGGTTGGCGTGAGCGGAGAAGATGTCGCCGACGCAGGCGAAGCCCGAGATCGACGGGTCGTGCGGGTAGGTCGTGATGTCGCGGTCGCTGGGGTCGCTCGTCGGCGCCCGCCGCGGGCCGGTCTCGCCGGGCGCGACATACGTGTGGTCGTAGTGGGCCATGAGGATCCCGGTGGCCGCGCCCAGATCCGGCGCCCAATACTGCGCCTGCCCGTTGGGGCCCATGACCCGGTCGTAGCCGCCGATGCCGAAGTTGTCCTCGGCCGAGACACCGCCGGAGAAGTCGAGCGACTGCTTGCCGGTGAGCACCATCGCGCTGTCGGGGGTCATGACGAGGATGCCCTTGGTGTGCATGAGCATCGTCGCCTCGGCGTTCCAATAGGGCTGGGCGCCGACGTTGATGCCCGCGACGATGACGTTGATCTCGCCGCCGCCCTGCGTGAAGTCGACGATGCGGCGCAGCGCCCGCGCGACCCAGTCCATGTTTTCCGTGCCCGACGTCATCGAGATCCGGGCGCCGGCGGACAGCGTGTACCACTCCAGCGGCACACCCATCGACTCCGCGAGGTCGATCGCGGCGATGATGCGGGAGCACTCGGCCTCCGAGACCGCACCGAGCGCGCGCAGCGGGTCGCCGCACAGCAGCACGCGGGTCATGCCCTCGGGATGACGCTCGGTCAGGGTCGTGACGACCGCCGCGATGATGCCCGCGGTGTTGCGCCCGTAGGGGCGATCCACCGGCACGAGCGCGCCGGTCTCGTCGAGGTCGTATTCGGTGACGCTGCCGCCGGGGCCGGCGATCATGCCCGTCAACTCGTACGGGTAGAGCAGCCCGCGGCGACGGGCCAGCATGACCTTGCCCGTGTAGTCGTCGAGCGGCTTGAGGCGCTCGGTCGGCGGCGCCCCGATGTAGGCGACGATCCCGGCGCCGGGCCGGAAGCCGAACCGCGCGGCGAGCGGCTCGAGCCCACCGTCGGGGGTGGCGACGCGACCCTCGATGACGACCTCCTCGAGGCCGGCGCGCGCGGTCAGCGGCGCGATCCGACCCGACAGGGCGGTCAGCTGGTCGATGTCGGCGTCGACGGCCGGCCAGATGTGCACCCAGACGTAGTTGAGGTCGAGGCGCACGTCGGCACCCAGCTCGGCGCGCGTGCGGCGCACTGCCTCCAGGCAGTTGGCGATCGCGCGCTCGACGTGCGGCAGCCCGATGACGCGGCCGTCCTCGTCCTGCACGACGGCGTTCTGACGGACCTGGGCGAGCGCGACGAGCCGCTGGTCGGAGTCGTTGCCGGGGGCGACGCAGTGATACAGCATGACGTCCGGCGGCGCGGGCAGCCGGGTGATGTCGAAGTCGGTGAGGCGCCACAGGTTCAGGCGCCGCCCGACCATCGGGTGGACGCCCCGCACGAGGGTGTCCTCGGCCATCGAGCCGTCGGGCTGGGGGCGGAACGTGAAGTAGCCGACCGGCCGACCCCCGCCCGGGATCACCGCGACCGCGACGCGGCGGGTGCGGGTCGCGACGTCGAGCGCCGCCAGCCGCGCCGCGAGCAGCGCCGACGCCTCGTCGTCGGACTCCGGCAGTTGCGGCCACCACAGGTAGAGGTCCGCGGCCTCCTGATAGCCCGCCGGCACCTGGTCGAACTCGGCCGCCAGGCCGCGCACCAGGTCCGAGCCGGGGGTCAGCTCGTCGACGGCGCCGATCGTCGTGACCAGCGACGTGGGCCGGTCGTCGATCGTGTATTGCGTCGTCGCGTAGGGTCGCCCGTCGACGCTGTGCTCGTCGACCGGACCCAGCGCGTACTCCCGGTAGTGCCGCTTGATGAGGATGCCGAGCATCGGCTCGTCGAGCGACGCGGCGTCGGGGTCGTGCCGGCGGGCCTCGAGGCGCTCGGCGAGGAAGCTGACGATCTGCTCGGGGATCGCCGCGAGCCGGTCGATGCGGGCCTCGCGGTCGGCGCCGGGCGGCAGGCCGGTGATCGCCGTGAGCTGCTCGCGGACGCTGTTGAGCACGCCGCGGCGCTCGGCGTCGACGAGCGGCTGGTCGAACCAGCGGAAGCGCACGCTGCGGGCCAGGTCACCGATGACGGGGAAGCGCAGCTGCGTCGCGGTGACGAGCCGGCTCAGCGCCTCGCGCGCCGACGGCGCCGGGGCCTCGTCGAGCCAGCGCTGCAGGATCGCCCGGACCAGCGCGACGTCCGGCGCGGAGCGCTGCTGGGACAAGAAGATGCGGAAGACCGCCTGCTCCAGCTGCGGCGTGCGCTCCAGATCGGTGACGCCGTAGTGCGCGAGCACCCGGCGCAGCTTCGCGCGGAACGTCTCGGGCAGGGCGTCGCGGTCGGGGTCGAGGCTGCGCAGGTAGGTCTGGAAGTGCTCCCGCGGGCTGTGTACCCGGTTTTCGAGCGCGACCTCCTCCCCGGCGGGGCGGTTGCGGGACAGCTCGGCGATGTCGGCGAAGGCCTCCAGCAGCGCGGTCTCGGCGGCCACCGGCGCCTCGCCGCGCGCGGCGAGCGCGTCGCGGTCCTGCAGGTAGTCGGTGAGCAGGCTGCGTCCCCGGTCGGTGGGGTCCAGGTCGTAGCCGAGCAGCATCGCCGACAGGTCGCGCAGGTGCCGCTGCGCGGAGGCCCCGCGGGCGCCGATGCGCGGGGCGGCGACGGGCAGGTCGAGCTCGACGGCGGCCTCGCTCTGCGCCTCGTCGGCGCCGTCGCCGATCGGCTCGAGCTGCACGAGCGGGGTGCCCGCCCCGACCTGGCTGCCGACGGGGACGAGCAGCTCCTTGACGCGGGCCGCGAAGGGCGCCGGCAGGATCGTCTCCATCTTCATCGACTCCAGCACGAGCACCGGTGCGCCGGCGGCGACCTCGTCACCGACCGCGACGGGCGCGGCGACGACGAGTGCCGGGGCGGGGGAGCGCAGCACGCCGCCCTCGTCGCGGCTGACGCGGTGCGTGACGCCGTCGACCTCGACGAGCTGCACCGGGCCGTGGGCGGCCGTGACGAGCCGGTGGGTGCGCCCGCCGAGGCTGATCCGGGCCTTGTAGCGGTCGATCCGATCGATCGTCGCGTCGATGGTCTGACTCGTCTCACCGGCGGCGACGGTGACGCGGAAGCGCGCCGGCCCGACCCGCAGGACCGTCACCCGGTAGGTCGTGCCGCGCAGCGAGAGGTCGACGGGCCGCCCCGTGTCGTGCTGCACCTGCGGCCGGCCGCCGCGCGCGGTCGTGATGAGCCGCGCCCGCTCGACGGCCTCCTGCGCCTCGTAGGCCTCGATGCCGGCGGCGACGAGCGCGACGCCGAAGTGGCGGTGGGTCACCAGCCGCCCGGTCGCGCGGACCCGGTCGATCCAGCCGGTGTCGGCGGCCCCGGAGATCACCTCGGGCGCGTCGAGCAGGTCGAGCACGAAGGACTTGTTCGTCGCTCCGCCGTCGATGACGACGGTCGTCTCGGCCATCGCTCGCCGCAGCCGCGCGAGGGCCTCGTCGCGGTCGCGCCCGTAGGCGATGATCTTGGCGATCATCGAGTCGAAGTCGGCGGGGATCTCGTCGCCCTCGCCGACGCCGGTGTCGACGCGGATGCCCGGGCCCGACGGCAGGTCGAGCAGCGCGATCCGCCCCGGCGCGGGCGCGAAGTCGCGGTCGGCGTCCTCGGCGTTCAGGCGGGCCTCGACGGCGTGCCCGACCTCCTGGGGCCGCCCGGGCCGCCCGCCGGTCAGGGCGCCGCCGGCCGCGACGTGGATCTGCAGCGTGACCAGGTCGGTGTCGGTCGTCACCTCGGTGATCGGGTGCTCGACCTGCAGGCGCGTGTTGACCTCGAGGAAGGCGAACGTGTCGGCCCGCGGGTCGAAGAGGAATTCGACGGTGCCGGCCCCGGCATACCCGACCGCGAGGGCGAGCCGCTCGGCGCTCTCCTTCAGCGTCGTGGCCTGCGCGTCGGTCATGACGGGGGAGTGGGACTCCTCGATGACCTTCTGGTTGCGCCGCTGCACCGAGCAGTCGCGCACGCCGATGGCCCAGGCCGTGCCCTGACCGTCGGCGATGAGCTGCACCTCGACGTGCCGCGCGCCGGTGACGAGCTTCTCGAGGAAGACGATGCCCGACCCGAAGGCGCGCTGCGCCTCGTCGCGGGTGCGCTCGTAGGCGTCGGCGAGCTCGGCGTCGGAGGTGACCTTGCGGATGCCGCGCCCGCCGCCGCCGGCGGTCGCCTTGAGCATGAGCGGGTAGCCGATGCGCGCCGCCGCCGCCGTCGCCTCCTCCAGGGTGTCGACGCCGCCGCCGCTCCACGGCGCGACGGGCACGCCGACCTCCTCGGCGATGAGCTTGGAGCCGATCTTGTCGCCGAGCCGGCGCATCGCCTCCGCGCTCGGGCCGATGAACGTCACCCCGAGCCGCCCGCACAGCTCCGCGAACGTCGGGTCCTCCGCGACGAATCCCCACCCGACCCACGCCGCGTCGGCTCCGGTCTCGCGCAGCGCCCGCTCGAGCACCGCGTGATCGAGGTAGGGCCGCGCCGACGCCGGCCCCAGATCGTAGGCGAGGTCGGCCTCGCGCACGAACATCGCCCGCCGCTCGCCCTCGGTGTGCAGCGCCACGGTCTCGATGCGATGACCCCCCGGCCCGGCCGCCGCGTTGAGGTCGCGGACCGCGTGGATGAGTCGCATGGCGGCCTCGCCCCGATTGACGATGGCAATGCGCGAGAACATGTGGGTGTCCCACCTCCGGCTTGGGTCAGGAGCGAGGCAGGCCGGGAGGGCACACCCGGGCGCCCCCGATGCGTCAGCGAGCACCCTATCGCCGGGGACCGACAGGCTCGGTGGTGCGACGCGGTCGGCCTGCGCGCGCCCGGGGCGCGGGTCGGGTCCCAGATCTCGTCGGCAACACGAAGGGCGCGGTGCGCGTAAGCGGCAACCGGCGTTCATCCGCTCGTCACGTCGGTCTGTGAGCGTCGCCGACGACGCCATGATGATCCACACTCACCCTCAGACGCCGCCCACGGCGATCGGCCCCTACGCAGGGGGGCTCGATCGCCCTCGCAGCCCTCGTCGCGACGCGGTGTCCCGCCGGGTGCTGCTGCTCAGCGACTGCTACCGACCCGCCGTCAACGGGGTCGTCACCTCGGTCGACGCGCTGCGGCGCGGGTTGATCGCCGCCGGCCACGACGTACGGCTGCTCACCTTCACCGACACCCACTCGATGACCTTCGACGGCGAGATCTATCGGTTGCCGTCGCTGCCGGCCGGCGCGGTGTATCCGCACGCGCGGCTCGGGCGCCCCGTCGATCGCGACCTGCTGGCGCACCTGGTGGGGTGGGCGCCGCAGGTCCTGCACACCCAGACGGAGTTCGTCGCCTTCCTGTGGGCGCGCCGGCTCG
Organism: Dermatophilaceae bacterium; assembly: GCA_032229625.1. GTDB lineage: Bacteria > Actinomycetota > Actinomycetes > Actinomycetales > Dermatophilaceae > Kineosphaera. The sequence goes on from JAVTVZ010000174.1 coordinate 29,554, forward strand.
CCACGCGGCTCGGGGCGCCGCACGTGCACACATACCACACGCTGTACGAGGACTACACGCACTACTTCTGCCCGCATCGGGGCCTCGGCCGGGCCGTGAGCGCGAGCCTGACGCGGCGGGCGCTGCGCCGCACCGATCACGTGCTGGCGCCGACGGCCAAGATCGAGACGCTGCTGCGCGGCTACGGCGTGACGCGGCCCATCACGGTCGTGCCGACCGGTGTCGACCTGCGACACTTCCACCCCGCGCCCCGCGACGACGGACCCGCGGGCGAGCCCGAGGGCCCCGCAGGCGAGCCCGACGTCACCGCCCCGGCCGTCGCCCGCAGGGCCGACCCGGCGCCGACGGATGCCCGAGCCGCCGACCCCGTGAGGGGCCCCGGCGGCGCAGTCGGGCTGCGCGCCGCGCTGGGGCTGGAGCCCGGCGTGCCGGTCGTGCTCAGCGTCGGCCGGCTCGCCGCGGAGAAGAAGCTCGCCGAGACGCTCACGCTGCTGGCCCGCCTGGCGCACCGGCCGTGGCATGTCGTCGTCGTCGGCGACGGCCCCCAGGCGGGTGCGCTGCACGACCTCGCGCGTCACCTCGGGCTCGCCGGGCGCGTCCACTTCACCGGCGCCGTCGACCCCGACAAGGTGCCCGCCTACTACCGGCTCGGCGACGTCTTCGTCTCCTCCTCCGACAGCGAGACCCAGGGCCTGACGGTGCTCGAGGCCCT
>JAVTVZ010000174.1:30365-37767 GCA_032229625.1 Dermatophilaceae bacterium
TCTTCGTCTCCTCCTCCGACAGCGAGACCCAGGGCCTGACGGTGCTCGAGGCCCTCGCCTGCGGGCTCCCGGTCGTCTGCCGCGCCGACCCGGCGCTGAGCGGGGTCGTCGTCGACGACGTCAACGGTCGGCAGTATCGCGACGCCGGCGACTTCGAGCGCACCCTGGGCGACCTCCTCGCGGATCCCGGGCTCCGGCGACGGTGGTCACGCGGGGCCGCTGCGACGGCCGCCGGATTCGGCGCCGAGCGCTTCGTGTCCGCGGTGTCCGGCGTCTACGACTCCGTCCTCGGCGACTCGAGCCTGGGCGGCGCGACCTCCGGGGGCGCGGAGGCGGTCGCGTGAGGCGCCGATGAGAGCCGATCCCCGGGGCGGGCCGCAGGTCGACGCCCGCGCGGAGGTCGCCCAGCGCTTCGCCCGGATCTCGCATCGGGTGATGATCGCCGGCTGGGTGCTGTGCGTCGTCGCGACGGCCGCCGGGCTTATCTCGGGTGTCCTGACGTCGGTGCCGCGGCTGCGCGACTTCCTCGCCGACTTCGGCGTGTTCGCCCCGGCGGCCTATGCGCTGCTCACCGCCGTGCAGTCGGTCTTCCCCTTCCTGCCCGGCGGCGTCACGGTCATCGCCGCGCCCCTGCTCTTCGGGCCGGTGACGGGCACGGTGAGCAGCTATGTCGGGTCGTGCCTGGGGTCGTTCGTGGTGTTCGCCATGGCGCGGCGCGTGGGGCAGCCGCTGCTGGTGGCGATGTTCCGCCCCCGCACGCTGCGCCGATACCTCGGCTGGCTGGAGCATCGGCACTTCGCCGTGTGGTTCGCGGTGGCGATCGCGCTGCCCGTCGCACCCGATGACCTGCTCTGTTATCTGGCGGGGCTGACGCCGATGCGGGCCCGGACCTTCGTCGCGATCATCGTGCTGCTCAAGCCGTGGTCGATCATGGCCTACAGCTTCGGCGTCATCGCTGTGCTGCGTCATCTCGTGCCGGGAGTGGGCGCATGACATCACACAACAGTGTGCGGATCTGCCTGTATCGGGGCGCGGCGCGGCTGGCCGACGGCAGCGGGATCGGCTCGGCGATCCGTCACCAGAGCGCGATGCTCGAGCACGCCGGGGTCACCGTCGTGCCGCCGTGGGGGCGACCGCACATCGTGCAGCTCAACACCGTCTTTCCCGACAGCGTCCTCGTCGGGCTTCTCGCGCGGCTGACCGGCGCGCGGGTCGTCGCGTTCGCCCACTCGACGCGAGAGGACTTCGAGGACTCCTGGTTCGGCTCGACGACCGTCGCGCCGCTCGTGGAGCGCTGGCTCGCGCTGGCCTACCGGGTCGGGCACGTCGTCGTCACCCCGACGCCCTACTCGGCCGGGATCATCGGGCGATACGGCCTGCGCCGCCCTGTCCACGTGCTGACCAACGGGGTCGACACCACCTACTTCGACGGCGACCCGGCCGCGGGTCGGCGCTTCCGCCGCGCGCACGGGCTCACCGACGCGCGCCCGGTCGTCCTGGGCGTCGGCCACCTCATGGTCCGCAAAGGAATCTGTGAGTATGCGCAGCTCGCCGAGCAGATGCCCGAGGCCGACTTCCTGTGGGCCGGGTCGATGCCGCGTGCCGCGATGACGCCGGCGGTGCGCGCGGCGATCGACGGGGCCCCGCCGAACCTGCGGCTGCTCGGCCGGCTCCCGCGCGATCAGGTGCGGGCCGCCTACGCCGCCGCCGACCTCTTCTGCTTCCCCTCCCACGAGGAGACCCAAGGCATCGTCGTGCTCGAGGCCCTCGCCTCGGGCGTGCCGGTGCTCGTGCGTGACATCGGCGCCTACGCCGGCTGGCTCGCCGACGGCGTCACCGTCCACACCGCGGCCTCGACCCCCGACTTCGCCGACCGGGCCCGCGCCATCCTGCGCGGTGACGCCCCCGACCTGCGCGCCGCCGGCCGAGCCCTCGCCCGCACCCACGACGTCCGCCGCGTCAGCGCCGACCTCGCCGCGATCCACGCCGCGAGCGGCGTTTCCGGAGCCGGCTGTGAGCTCCTGATCACGTCATGAAGCCCTCGAGTAGGCGCCCGAGTTGGGTCACGTGGCTTTGTGCCTTGGATACGGTCTGGGAGCTTGTGGATGAGTTCGTCCTCTGCTGGTTGTCGGGCGGTTGCGCCGGCGTGCGAAAGGTGGCGCAGACGGAGCCGACCCCGGCAGTCGGCCTCCACTGACGCAACGAGCAGCGGCAGGGCACCGCGGGATGCGGGCAGGATGCCGCGTCCCAGCGCGGCGCCGCGCCGCGGCCCCGACCCGACGTCGGGGCACTTTCGGACACTTGTGGGCAGTCACGGTCACCTCGTGTCGCTCCGGAGCGACACCACGTGACCGCGCGCGCCCCGACCTGACAGCAAGTGCCCCGACGTCAGCGCTCGAGCGACGACAGACATCCGGGCCGACGACTACGGCCTCCGCCGACCACCGAGCAGCGACTCAGCCAGATCTGGACCGCGGTAGCTCCAGGCTGTCCGCACCCGGCAGACCCAGGACATCCACCCTGCCCACCCGCCCTCTGAGTGCCCGCATCAGGCACTACGAGGGCGGGACATCACCGCAGGTCGAGACGATCCAGTCCGCCAGAGCGCGAGAAGCTGACCCAACTCAGGCCTGATCACGCAATGAAGTCCTCAAGTAGGCGCTCGAACAATGCCTCGGTCACGATGGGCACTCCATAGGCACGCGCTTTGGCGGCCTTGCCGCTCATGGAGTTCGGGTCGCCGGCGACGACGACCTTCGTCTTCTTGGTGACGCCGCCGGGATCGAGGCGATGGTGACGGGTAAGGGCGATCCACTCGTCCCGGTCGCGAACCATGTCGCCCGTGAAGACAACTCGGTCGCCCGGCTCCAGTCGCAAGCCCGCTGCCTCAAGGCCAACCCTGGCAGCTCTGGTCGCCGCAGTCCGTTGACGTGTCTCGGACAGCGCCATGTCGACGTCCGTGCTGCGCAGACCGAGAGCCGCGGCCACGCGATCAAGGTCGGCTCGCTCCTCGCTCGTCACGACGTGGTCCTCCAGGGCGACCTCGGCCATGGCCCGCAGGTAGTCCGAGTGCAGGTCCAGTACCTGTCCACGGCTCAGCCCGGAGTCCAAGGCGACGGCAACCAACTCCGACTTCTCGTGTTCTGCGAGGAACCCGTCGAGGAGAGCGACTTCCAGCACGCCCAGATACGAGTCGACCATAGGATTTGCGGCCCTGGGCATGCGCGCCACGATCGCGTCCAGCCATTCATCCTGACGCGGAGGTCGCACGTCATTGCGAGATGCCAGTCGCAGCTGAGGGTACGGTCCTGCAAACGTGGGCCATCGGTTGCTCCTCGCGGCCTCGACCTCTTCTTTCCAGGGAGGAATGCCCGCTGACCGGCCCAGGAAGTACTGCAACAGCTGTGCGGTCGCCAGTGCGTCACCGGCCGCGGAATGAGCATTCGTCAACGGCACACCGCCTGCGATGCAGCAGTCGATCAGACGGCGGCTGCTCGACTGCACGAAGAACGGTGACCACGCCATGGTGCACAACCCATGCAGGGGCAGATCCTGCACGGGCATTCCTGCCCGACGCAGCTCACTGGCCAGGAAGCGCAGGTCGAAGGCTGCGTTGTGGGCGACAGGGATACGCCCCGCGATCGCCCGAAGGACTAGGGGGCGATCTCCTCGAACGTCGGTGCGTCCAGGACCGCAGTACTCGTAATTCCGTGGATGTGGGTGGGGCCGACATCTCGACCAGGGTTCACCATCGTCGCCCATTGATCCTGGATTTCGCCTTCGTGGGACACGCAGACGATACCGATCTCGACGACCCGGTCGTATCGCTCCGGGGATAGCCCGGTCGTTTCCACGTCGATCACGGTGTACCCAGCCATGCGTCCCGCCCCCAGATCTGCGACTGACTTCGTGCACCTCATCGATCATGAGCGCGGGGATAAAAGGACGCGCCCGAGTCCGGCTGTCGTCACGAGGAACTCGGCGCCGGTTCGCTCAATTCGGCGACTCCGCTCGGGCGCACACATCGGTCCGCCGAGGGCGCTGGGTGCGGTCATCCGCGTGTCTGAGCCGAGCCTGAGCAGCGGGCGCCAGAGTGAAGGCGCGGGCAGTCCCCAACGAGCGTTGCGTGAGTATGTTGCCGGGCCGAGCGCCGCTCGTGGTCGCGTCACGGTTCGACGCCGCCACGTCGCGTTGACTCGAGTGATCCGCGGCCGCGAGGGGATCACCTGCGATCCCGGCGCGGGTCTGATGAGGCTCAAGCCGGCACGGACCGTGCCCCGCTCGCGATGAGGAGGGGCACGACCTCGTCCTCGAGAGCGCGGCGACGTACCGCCGCCGGTCTGCTGGTTGCGCGGGCTGCGCCCGTCCGCCTCGTAAGCTGGCGCGATGGAGCAGTCCGACATCGATGCCTTCTGGACCGACGCCAAGATCCGCGCCGGCCTGAACCCGGCGAGCGCCTACACCGGCCCCAACGCGGCCGATTCGGTGCCGCCGCCGGCGTGGTCGTTCGGGGCGGACCCGGCGACGGCCGACGCGCTCATCGAGCTCGTGCTCGCGGGCGTCAAGACCGCGACGGCCGGGGCGCTGTGGGACTACGAGGCCGAGGACGAGCCGCTGCCGACGTCGGGGTCGCTGGCGATCCTGCTCGACGGCGCGCAGCAGCCCCGGGCGCTCATCCGCACGACCGACGTGCGCATCGTGCCCTTCGACGAGGTCGACGCCGAGCACGCCCATCTCGAGGGCGAGGGGGACCGCAGCCTGGTGTCGTGGCGCGACATCCACCGCCGCTTCTTCACCGAGCACGCGGGCCACGACCGGGGATTCGCCGACGACATGCCGGTCGTGCTGGAGCGCTTCGAGGTGCTCGTCCCGACGACGCTGCGGCCCGGCTCGCCGCGGATCTTCGGGCGGTAGGGGCGTGCGCGCGGTCGTCTACGACGCCTACGGCGCGCCGCCTCGCGTGCAGGACGTGCCCGACCCGACGCCGCCGGACGGCGGGGTCGTCGTCGCGGTCGCGGCGAGCGGGGTCTGCCGCTCGGACTGGCACGCGTGGCGCGGGCACGACCCCGTGCGGCTGCCGCACGTGCCCGGCCACGAACTCGCCGGGCGCGTCGCCGCGGTCGGCGCCGGCGTGCGGCGCTGGCAGGTCGGGCAACGGGTCACCGTGCCGTTCGTCTGCGGGTGCGGGGTCTGCGGCGTGTGCCGCGACGGCGACCCGCAGGTGTGCCCGGACCAGCGGCAACCGGGCTTCACCGGGTGGGGCTCGCACGCCGAACTCGTCGCGCTGCACGCCGCCGACAACAACCTCGTCGCGCTGCCGCCGACGATCGGTGATGTCGAGGCCGCGGCGCTCGGGTGCCGCTTCGCGACCGCCTACCGGGCCGTGCGGGCGCACGGTGGGCTGGGTGCCGGGCAGTGGCTGCTCGTCGTCGGGGCCGGCGGCGTCGGGCTGTCCGCGCTGCTCATCGGCGTCGCGCTGGGGGCACGGGTCGTCGTCGTCGACACCTGCGCCGCCGCGCTGGCCCAGGCCGCCGCCTTGGGCGCCGAGCACGTGCTGCCCGCCGGCGACCCCACGCGCACCGCCGGGCACATCGCCGACCTCACCGGCGGCGGCGCCCACGTCGGCATCGACGCCGTCGGCCACCCGGACGCGGCCCGCACGAGTGTGCTCGCGCTGCGCCGCCGGGGCCGCCACGTGCAGGCCGGGCTGCTGCTCGGCGACCACGCGAGCCCACCCCTACCGATGGACCGGGTCGTCGCCCACGAGCTGAGCCTGCACGGCACCCACGGACTCGCCGCCGGCGACTACCCGGCCATGCTCGATCTCGTCGCCGCAGGCATCGACCTGTCGGCTCTCGTGGGGCGCGTCATCGGCCTCGACGACGCCCCGGCCGCGCTGATGGCGATGGACGCCCCCGCCACGACCGCAGGCATGACCGTCGTCGCCCTGGCCGGCTGACGCTCACTGCCCGGCGCGCTCACTGCCCGGCCGCACGACCCGGCGCGCTCGCCGTCGCGCTCGCCGTCGCGGTCGGAGCCACGCGTCGCGCCTGTCGTCGCGACGCGCAGCTGTGGCCGCAACCGTCAGGCGTAGGAGGGGCACGTGTAGGAGGGGCACGGGCCAGGGTCGGCCCGGCCTGGGGTGACGGCGCGATCCACGTAGGGGGCACGCCGTTACAGTGGCCGGGTGCATCGGTGGAACGATCTGGACCAGATCCCCGCGGACCTTCCCGGCTGCGTCGTGACGCTCGGCAACTTCGACGGCGTCCACCGCGGGCACCGCGCGGTGCTCGCCGAGTTGCTCGCCCAGGCGCGGGATCGGGGTGTGCCGGCGGTCGCGTTGACCTTCGACCCCCATCCGCTCGCGGTGCTGCACCCGGACAAGGCGCCGGGCCTGATCACCTCACTCGAGCACCGGCTCAGCCTGCTGCGCGACGCGGGCGTCGACGCGGTGCTCGTCCTGGAGTTCACGCGAGACTTCGCATCGCTGACGCCGGCGGACTTCGTCGAGCAGGTCTTCGTCGACGGGCTCGGTGCCCGGGCGGTCGTCGTCGGGCGCGACACGCGCTTCGGGGTGCGCAACTCCGGCGACGTCTCGACGCTGCTGGAGCTGGGGGAGCGGTTCGGCTTCGAGGTCGTCACCGTCGGTGACGTCGGCGCGGACGGCGCCCACACACGCTGGTCGTCCACGCAGGTGCGCGAGCTGCTCGCCGACGGCGACGTCGGCGGCGCCTCCGCGGTGCTCGGCCGCCCGCACCGCGTCTCCGGGGTCGTCGTCCACGGCGACCATCGCGGCCGCGAACTCGGCTACCCCACGGCCAATCTCGAGCAGGCCTGCGTCGGGCTCATCCCCGCCGACGGCGTGTATGCCGGATGGCTCGTGCGCTCCGGCCTGCCCGCGGGCGCCCCCGACGCGACCCTGCCGGCGGCCATCTCCATCGGCACCAACCCGACCTTCGACGGGCAGCAGCGCCGCGTCGAGGCGTACGTGCTCGACCGCGACGACCTCGACCTCTACGACGAGTCCGTGACGATCGAATTCGTCGCTCGGCTGCGGCCGACGCTGCGCTTCGACTCCGTCGACGAGCTGCTCGCGCAGATGGCCGACGACGTCGCCCGCAGCCGCGAGATCCTCTCGACGATCGTGCCCGTGAGCGGCCCGTGAGGCCGCGCCCGCACGTGTGAGGGGTGTGTGAGGTAGGTGTCCGGCCCCTGTGAGGTGCGCCCGGGAATCTTGAGTCATCAAGCCGACCGGGCATGAGAAAGACACCGCACAGAAGGGCATCACGATGAACACCACCAAGATCCGCGCAGGCTTCGCCCTCGTCGGCACCGCCGCAGTCCTGAGCGCCGGCGCCGTCGTGGCCTCCAACGCCGCGAACGCCGCGCCGACCGCTCCCGC
>JAVTVZ010000175.1:0-5873 GCA_032229625.1 Dermatophilaceae bacterium
GCCAAGCGCTACCTCGGCACCTCCCCGTCCCGTCTGGCGTGGCACTCCGGCGCGTGGGTCGGCGGCGACATGAGCGCCGCGCGCGTCAACCGGTGGGGCCCGTGGCGCGGCACGCCCAGCGACGTGACGCTGACCTTCCCCGAATACGCGACCTGGGCCTCGATGGCCGACTCCGCGTGGCACGTCCAGACGTTCGCCGGCTTCAGGGGGCGCCTCGTCTACGGGCTGCCGATGCTGCCGAAGTCGGCCACGCCGACCCAGCTCAAGGACGTCGCCGCGGGCAAGCACGACGCGACCTACCGCAAGATCGCGCGCGACCTGCGCGTCAACGGCCGCGGCAACGCCGTCGTCAAGATCGGCTGGGAGGCCAACGGCGACTGGATGTCGTTCCGGGCGACCAACGCGACCGCGCCGACCTACCGCGCTGCGTGGCGCCGCATCGCCCAGGTGATGGCCAAGGAGTCCCCGAAGCTCCTCTTCAGCTTCGAGATCAACTGCGGCACCGCGCTGAGCGGGCAGAAGTCCCGCCTCGACAGCCTCACGAAGCTGTATCCGGGCAACGACGTCACCGACCTCATCGGCTGCTCGACCTACGACTGGTGGCACACGGGCGCCACGACGGAGGCGAAGTGGCGCTCGGCGATCCGCCCCGTGCGCGGGCCCGGACTGGCCGACGTCGCGACCTTCGCGCGCGCCACGGGCAAGGGGTTGTCGATCTCGGAGTGGGGGCTGGCCGCCAAGAGCCGCGGCGGCAACGGCGACAACGTCTTCTACATCCGCAAGATGAAGCAGTTCTTCGACGCCAACGCCGACATCCTCGTGCTCGAGCAGTACTTCAACGAGCCTGGGGGCATGGGGAATTCGCTGTGGGCGGAGTCCTCGCAGAATCCGAAGGCCGGCGCCGCCTACCGCCAACTCTGGTAGCCCGATCGCGCCCTGACGCGGGCCCTACAGGGCCGTCGCGGGTCGTCGCGGGTCGGCCGCGAGCCGGAAGCGCCGGAGATCTGGGTCTCACTGCGGCAACAAAAGCGCGGTGAACGGCGACCCTTGTCGGTGGTGTGACGTAGGTTCCCCTCCATCCGGTGCGGCCCGATCCACGGGTCGCACCCAGCGCGCGGCCTGCCCGCGCCGGTATGCGAGGGAGAGACCATGCGAGGCAGAGACAAGGCGACGAGATCGGCCACGGCCCGGGTGCTCACCCCGGTGGTCATGCTGACCGCGGCGGCGCTGAGCGTCGCCGGCTGCGCGCAGTCCGAGCGGGAGGGCAGCGGCGGGGGCGCGACGGGCGGATCGGGCGAGGTCAAGGACACGTTCACCTTCGGCGCCGCGGGCGCCCCGGAGGTCTTCGACCCCTTCTACGCGACGGACGGCGAGACCTTCCGCGTGACGCGGCAGATCTTCGACGGGCTCGTGAGCATCAAGCCGGGCAGCGCCGATGTCGTGCCCGGGCTCGCGGAGAAGTGGGAGTCGTCCCCCGACGGCAAGACGTGGACGTTCTCGCTGCGTCAGGGCGTCACCTTCACCGACGGTGAGGCATTCAACGCCGACGCGGTGTGCAAGAACTTCGAGCGCATGTTCGACCAGAATGCGGCGGCGCAGAGCGGACCGGCCGAATACTGGGGCTACACGATGCAGGCCTTCAAGGACAAGGCCGCCGAGTCGCTCTACAAGGGGTGCACGGCCAAGGACGCCAACACGGCGGTCCTGACGATCAACAAGGCGACGTCGAAGTTCCCGGCGATGCTGTCGCTGGCGTCCTTCTCGATGCAGAGCCCGAAGGCGATGACCGCGGGCAACGCCAACGACGTCAAAGCGCAGGGCCAGGGCTTCGTCTATCCGTCGTATTCGGAGAATCCGGTGGGCACCGGCGCCTACAAGCTGGAGAAGTACGACCAGGCCAACAAGACGGTCTCACTGGTCGCCAACGACAGCTACTGGGGCGAGAAGGCCAAGACCAAGCGCCTCGTCTTCAAGATCATCCCCGACGAGTCGACCCGCCGCCAGGAGCTGCAGGCCGGCTCGATCGACGGCTACGACCTGCCCAATCCGGTCGACTGGAAGGGCCTGGAGGGCGAAGGCAACAAGGTCGAGGTGCGACCCGCGTTCAACATCCTGTATCTGGGGCTGAACCCGGAGAAGAACCCCAAACTCAAGGATCTCAAGGTCCGTCAGGCGCTGCTGCAGGCGATCAACCGGGAGCAGCTCGTGCAGACGCAGCTGCCCGAGGGCGCGACCGTCGCGACGCAGATGATGCCGGACACCGTGGCGGGCTACAACAAGGCGCTGCAGCCGGTGGCCTATGACGCGGCCGCCGCCAAGTCGGCGCTGGCCGGGCTGGAGCTGACGTTCGCCTACCCCTCGGAGGTGACGCGCCCCTACATGCCCAACCCGCAGAAGATCCACGACGCGATCCGCCGCGACTTCGAGGCCGCGGGCGTGAAGGTCAACGTCGTCACCAAGCCGTGGAACGGCGGCTATCTCGACGGGGTCGACGCCGGGGCGTTCGACGCCTTCCTGCTCGGGTGGACCGGCGACTACAACTCGGCGGACAACTTCATCGGCACCTTCTTCGGCAACCTGGCGTCGAACGACTTCCACACCAAGGTCACCGACTACGGCGCGACGCTGTCCAAGGAGCTGGCCGACGCCGACGGCACCGTCGACGAGGCGGAGCGCACGAAGAAGTACGAGGACGTCAACAAGAAGATCGTCGAGCAGTATCTGCCGGCGCTGCCGCTGACGCACTCCCCGCCCGCGCTCGTCACGTCGAACAAGGTCGAAGGCCTGATCGTCAGCCCGCTGACGGCCGAGGAATTCAACACCGTCACCGTCAAGAAGTAGGACGCGCGACACCAGGGTGGCCGCCAGGGGCCGGGGCGAGCACGCACCGGCCCCTGGCGCGGTCACCGCACTTCGTCAGCCAGGACGGGAGAGATGAGGGGTCGTGCTCAGATTCATCGTGCGGCGGCTGGCGCAGATGGTCGGCGTCGTGCTCGTGCTGTCGATGCTGCTCTTCCTGTGGCTGCGCAGCCTGCCCGGCGGGCCGGTCTCGGCGATCCTCGGCGAGCGGGCCACCCCGGAGTCCCGGGCCCGGCTGACCGAGGCGTTGGGGCTCGACGAGCCGGTCTACGTGCAGTACTGGCGCTTCCTGCAGCGCGCGGCGCGCGGTGAGTTCGGCCCGTCGACGGGCGTGCTGCCGGGCCGGGACGCCCTCGACATCTTCCTGCAGCGGCTGCCCGCGACGATCGAGCTGAGCTTCTTCGCGATCGTCATCGCCGTCGTCCTGGGCATCCCGCTGGGGTATGTCGCGGCCCGGCGCCGCGGCTCACCGCTGGACAGCGCCTCGATCATCGCCTCGCTCATCGGTGTGGCGGTGCCGGTCTTCTTCCTGGCCTTCCTGCTCAAGTACTGGTTCGCGATCCAATGGCACCTCTTCCCGGTCTCGGGGCGGCAGAGCGGCGACATCGGGGCGACCCGCGTGACGGGCTTCTTCGTGCTCGACGGGCTGCTCACCCGGGAGTACGACGCCTCGTGGGACGCCGTCATGCATCTCGTGCTGCCGTCGCTGGCGCTCGCGACGATCCCCTTCGCGATGATCTTCCGGATCACCCGCGCCTCCGTGCTCGAGGTCCTCGACGAGGACTATGTGCGCACCGCCGAGTCCAAGGGGCTGCTCAACCGCACGATCCGCGGCCGGCACGTGCTGCGCAACGCGATGCTCCCCGTCGTCACGGCCATCGGCCTGCAGGTCGGGGCGCTGCTGGCGGGCGCGGTGCTCACCGAGCGGGTCTTCTCCTTCGGCGGCATCGGGGAGGCCCTGGCGATCGCCTTCGAGAGACGCGACTACGCGGTGCTGCAGGTCTTGATCCTCGCCGCCGCCGCGATCTACGTGCTGGTCAACCTGCTCGTAGACATCGCCTATGCCCTGATCGACCCCCGCGTGCGGACGAGGTGAGCAGCGTGAGCGAGACCGACGACGCCCCCGAGGGCGGCGAGGCGCGACGCGGCGCGCGCGGCGCGTCGACCGCCTACGGGGACCGGCGCAAGCGTCGGATCGACGAGCTCGCCGTCGCCGGCGCCGTCGACGAGAAGCCCGGGGTCTCGCTCATCGCGAGCGCCTGGAGGCGGCTGCGCCGCGACCCGATCTTCCTCGCCGGCGCGGTCATCACGCTGGCCTTCATCGCGCTGGCGATCCTCTCGCCTGTCCTCGCGCCGCACGACCCGGGGGCCGCGCCGCTGCTGGACAAGGTGCGCACGCAGACCAACCCGGTGCCGGGGCCGGAGCCCGGATTCCCGCTCGGGGCCGACCCGCAGGGCCGCGACCTGCTGTCGCGGCTGCTCGTCGGCAGCCGCCAGACGCTCATCGTGGGGGTGCTCGCGACGCTCGGCGGATTCGCCGGCGGCCTGATCCTCGGCACGCTCGCGGGTGCCTTCGGCGGGTGGGTCGACTCGTTGATCATGCGGGCCGTCGACGTCATGCTGTCGCTGCCGTCGCTGCTGCTCGCAGTGTCGATCGCGACGCTCGCGCAGTCGCCGAGCCACTGGACGCTGATCATCGCGATCGCGATCGTCAACGTGCCGATCTTCGCGCGGCTGCTGCGCGGCTCGATGCTCGCGCAACGACATAGCGACCACGTGCTCGCGGCCCGCGCCCTGGGTGTGCGGCGCAGCGCGATCATCTTCCGCCACATGCTGCCCAACTCCCTCGGCCCGGTGATCGTGCAGGCCACGCTGGTGCTGGCCACGGCGATCATCGACGCCGCCGGACTGAGCTTCCTCGGCCTGGGCAACCCCGACGACCGGCAGCCCGAGTGGGGCCAGATGCTCGGCGAGGCGCAGAAGTATCTCCAGGACTACCCCCACCTGGCCTTCTGGCCGGCGGCGTGCATCATCGTCGTCGCCCTCGGCTTCACCCTCATGGGCGAGTCGCTGCGTGAGGCCCTCGACCCCAAGAGCCGGAGGTAGGCGATGAGCCGGCACGAGACGCTCGACAGGACGGCGGGGGCACCGCGGCCCGCCGGTGACGAGCCGCTGCTGCGGGTGCGGGATCTGCGGGTGACCTTCCGCCGGCAGGGCGACGAGCCCTTCACCGCGGTCGACCAGGTGAGCTTCGACGTGCGGCCCGGGCAGACCGTCGGGCTCGTCGGAGAGTCCGGCTCCGGCAAGTCGGTGACGTCGCTGGCGATCATGGGGCTGCTCCCGGCCCGCGGCAACACCGTCGAGGGCACCGTCGACTTCGAGGGCACCGACCTGCTGACCCTCGACGCCCGCCGCATGCGCGACCGTCGCGGCCGCGACCTCGGCATGATCTTCCAGGACCCGCTGTCGAGCCTGAACCCGGTCGTCCCGATCGGCGTGCAGGTCACAGAGGTGCTCGAGCGGCACCGCGGCATGTCGCGCCGGGCGGCGATGCCGATCGCGCGCGAGATGCTCGACAAGGTCGGCATCCCCGACCCGGACCGGCGGCTGCGCGACTACCCGCATCAGCTGTCGGGAGGGATGCGGCAGCGGGCGCTCATCGCGATGGCGCTGGCCTGCCGGCCGCGGCTGCTCATCGCCGACGAGCCGACGACGGCGCTCGACGTGACGATCCAGGCGCAGATCCTGGCGCTGCTGCGCGACCTCGTCGAGCAGACCGGCACGGCGCTCATCATGATCACCCACGACCTGGGCGTCGTCGCCGGCCTGTGCGACGAGATCAACGTGATGTATGGCGGCAAGATCGTCGAACGCGGCGAGCGGCACGAGCTCTTCGCGCGGCCGCGCCACCCCTACACGCACGGGCTGCTCGCCTCGATCCCCCGGCTCGACGGGGCCCGCGGCGCGCGCCTCACGCCGATCCCCGGGTCCGTCGCCGACAACCTGCCGTGGGA
>JAVTVZ010000176.1:0-12950 GCA_032229625.1 Dermatophilaceae bacterium
GACCGTCCCGGGCGTGGAGCGCGTCGAGCAGCAGTCGCCGGGTGGGGTCGGCCAGGGCCTTGAACACCAGGTCGTCGTCCACGTCTCCGAAGATAGGTGACTAAAAGGTCACCTGTCTAGCCTGCGCGGCGAGGATCTCGGGCTTGTCGGTGCCCGGTCGTAGGCTGCTGCGGATATCCCCGCCCGCCGGACGCCACGAGGAGTGACACCGTGACGATGACCGCCGCTCTCGACGCGCCGGTCGAGGCGGCGGCGCCGACCCCGGTCGTCCTGGCGATCGACGGGAACTCGCTGGTGCACAGGAGCTTTCACGCGAGCGCCGGATCCGCGGCGGCGGCAGGCACGTCGGGTCCGCTCGGCCCGTCGTCGGCGTGGGCCGTGCGGGGTCTGCTGTCGCAGCTCGCGTCGGCGGCCGAGCGGGCGTGCGCGGATGCGATCGTCGTCGGCTTCGACGATCCGCAGGCCAGCGTGCGGCGGCAGTCGTGGCCGCATTACAAGGCGCAGCGGGCACCCAAGCTTGCGGGGCTCGTCGCGCAGCTGGAGCTCGCGGTGCAGGTGATGCGCGATCTGGGCGTGCATGTCGTCGTGCCGCCCGGGCTCGAGGCCGACGACGTGCTCGCGTCCGTGCGGGCGCACGCGCCGCGGCTCGGGGCGCGGACCGTCGTCGTCACCTCCGATCGCGACGCCTTCGCCCTCGTCGACGAGCACACCCGGCTGCTGCGGATCATCAACGGCGGCGTCGAGGCCTCCCCGATGCTCGACCCGGCCCGCGCGCAGCTCGTCATGGGCGTCACGCCGCAGCAGTATCGCGACCTGGCCGCCCTGCGCGGCGACCCGAGCGACAACCTGCCGGGCGTCCGCGGAGTCGGACCCAAGCGCGCCACCCTGCTCATCCGCGAATTCGGCAGCGCCGCAGCAGCCTTCGACGCCGCGAGCGTCGATCCTGACCGCTGTGCCCGGCTCGTGGGGCCGGCGATCGCGCGGGACCTCGCCGACCCGGAGGTCCGGGCTCGCTGGCGCGACAACTGCGCCGTCATGGCGATGCGCGAGGACGTCGAGCTGGGGCTCGACCTCGGGCCCGGTGGCACGGGCCGACTGCCGCTGCCCGCGGACGTCGTGACCACCGTCTACCGGCGGTGGGGGCTGCCGGTGCCGCGGGCGCTGCGGGCCCTGTGCGGAATCGAGCCGAAGCAGCCGCAGCCCGGCGACCTCGAGACGAGCTGGCGGCCGCCGCCCCGGGGGCGGGCCCGCTACGCGCCGCTGCGCCGCGCCACGCCTCCGACCGCTCCCGACCCGCCCATCCAGGGCACGCTCTTCTGACGCGCTCGCGTGCGGCCCGGCGCTCGCGCGCGGGCCTGTGCCCGGGTCGGAGTCTGCCCGGTGGGCGCCTGCTCGGTGAGCGGCGACACCGGCCTTCGCCGGGCACGTGCGGTCCGCACCCCATGGCGTGTCGGCTGCGCTGTCGCCTGCGGGCGTGGCAGCGCCCGGCGTGACTGAGCCCCCTCCCCGCGGGCGGCTCAGTCAGCGCAGGGGGGCTCAGTCAGATCTGGAGGGCTCGGTCGCCGGAGGTCGGGTCAGTCATGACGCGTCAGCGGTCGGCGGCGGTGACGTAGGAGTGGTCGAGGGCCAAGACGTCACAGGGCAAGGCGTCACAGGGCAAGGCGTCACAGGGCGAGGCGGCCCTCGATCTCGCCGTCGATGACGCGGCCCGTGGGGGTGAAGCCGAGCCGCTCGTAGAAGGCGCGCGGCGATCCGGGGCCGTCCACCCAGCTGGTGAGCAACGCCGAATCGCCCTCGGAGCGCAGCAGATCCGTGAGTCGGCCGATGATCTGCGCCCCGATCCCGCGGCCCTGGTGCCGGCGGTCGACGAGGAGCCGCCACAGATACGGCTCGGGGTGGTGGTCGGTGACGCCGGCGATCATGACGAAGCCGGCCGGCTCACCGTCGGCGTCGACGCCCCACAGGCGCGGCGTGACCGGCGCGCCGTCGACGACCTCGGGGAAGAGCGCGTCGGCATACGACTGCTCGACCGTCGCGACGAAGCGCTGCTGGGAGTGGTGGGTCTCGAGGCGGCCGTAGCGACGGAAGTTCGTCGAGGTGAGCTCGACCAGCTCGACCGATGCGACGGGGCCGGTCGGGCGCGCCCGCCACGCGTCGTAGTCGTCCCTGGTCAGCGCGTAGGCGAGGTTGTCGGTCCACTCCCCGCGCCACAGGAAGGAGCGCCGCGTCAGCGACTCGACGCGCAGGCCGATCGCCTCGAGCACCCGCTGGGAGGCGATGTTGGGCGGGTCGAGCTCGGCGGTGACCCGCACGACCTGCGGCCTGGCGAAGAGCGCCTCGAGCAGGGCGCCGGCGGCCTCGCGGGCATACCTGTGCCCCTGATGCTCCCGGGCGAAGGTGTAGCCGAGCTCGGCGACCGCGCCGGTGTCGTCGAGGTGCGCGCACACGTCACCGAGGACGCGCCCGTCGCGCTCCACCGCGATCTGCGTCCACCCGCCGAGACGCAGGTCGCTCAGGTCGTCCTGGTCCGCGAGCAGCGCCCGCGCCTCGTCGATCGTGTAGGGCAGATCCCACAGTTGGTGCTGCGCGACCTGCGGGTCGTTGCGGTAGTCGGCGAGTGCGGCCGCGTCGGTCGAGCGCATGATCCGCAGCCGCAGTCGGTCGGTGTCGAGCTGCCATCCCATCCGGGCAGCCTAGGTCGCGCCCGCCGGGCCGGGCCAGGCGATGCGGGGCGCGCGGAGATGTTGCGCGCGGCGCGTCAGTCCGCGCCGCTCAGGGCGTAGCCGGCGAGTCGGCGCAGGTGGTCCTCGAGACCGTCGGGCAGGGTGCGCTGGTCCAGGCACGGTGTCCACACCCCGAAACGCGCCTCCCGGACCCCGCCCTCGAGGTGCCAGGCGATGACCCAGCGGACCCCGCCGCGCTCGCGGGCGTAGACGGTCGTGGCGTCCTCGAACTTCGGCTCGGCCCGGAAGCCGAGGCGGGTCGCCCGCGCCTGGAGGGCCGTGAGCTGCGTCGATGTGAGCGGCCCGACGCCCGCGTCGACGGTGACGACACCGTTGCGTCGGTCCCCGGACCACGGCCAGGAGTCGGCGCCGTCGCAGGCCTGGGCCACGACGTCGCCCAGCGGTGCGGAGTCCGCCACCTCGGCCGCCAGTGCCGCGTCGTCGACCCGCTGCAGCACTCCGGCGCGCGACGCCCCGGAGTCGGCACCGGAGTCGGCGCCGGAGTCGGCCCCGGGGCCCGCACCGGAGGCCGAGGCCGGGTCGGCGGGCCAGCCGAGCGCCTCGAAGGCCGGCGCCGCGGCGACCGCCGGGCCGGGCCGACCGTCGAGGGCGCCGAGCGCGCCGACGCCCCACGTGCACAGCAGCAGCACCCCGGCGAGCGTCGCCAAGGGTCCGACGACGTCGCTGCCCCAGCGGCGCACGCGGCTCGCCGGGCCGAGGTCGAGGATCGGCACGCCCGTCAGATCGGGCGCGGCCTCGCCGGGCCGGCCCGCCAGCCGGGGCCGCAGGGCGAGCATCCGGCGGGCGAGTTCGCGCGCCAGGAGCGGGTCCTCGCAGATGAGCACGACGTCCTTGCCCGCGCACAGGGCGGTCTGGGTGCCGCGGGCGCGGTAGCGCTCGCCGCTGGCGTTGCGCCGCAGCTGCGTCGCGTCGTCGACCCACAGGCGCGTCAGCGCCGTGAGCGTGATGCTGCGCGTGCCGATGAGCCGGCGGGCGTGCAGTTGGGAGCCGTCGAGCTGCAGCGCGTGGACGATCGAGCCGACCCAGCCGAACGTCAGCAGGAGCAGCGCGGCGAAGGCGCCGACCCCCAGGAGCATGAAGCGGTTGCCGGACCACTGCGACAGCGCCCACAGGCACCCCGCCAGCCCCGGCAGCCCGGCCAGCGCGACGGCCGCCAGCACGCGGTAGGGGCGCGCGAACGTGATCGTCCAGCCGTTCTCGGCGAGCTGGACCCGTCGGCGCAGCCGCCCACGCGGCGACCCCTGGTCGACGATGGTGCGTCCGACGGGCGTGATGGGGCTGCTCGGGCGGCGTGGCGCCGTGCGTGACTCCGCCTTGGTCATCGCTGCTCCCTGCCGTGCCGGACCGCCTCCCGGGTCGTGCGGCACCAGCATTCCAGCCGCCGGCCGCGCAGGACAGGGCGGTGTCGCGTCGCGCCTTGTCGGGCAAGGGAATCGGGGCCTGCCGCGGCTCCCTCGGAGGGTCGTGATGCCTGTCTGCCGCCCTCTTGTCTTCCTCCTAGACACGACGCGACGAGGTCATCGTGGGCCTGATCGGCGCATGCATCTCTCTAGGTTGACAGACTGACTACTCAGTCGCACTATCTAGATATGGACACCGACATCGACTGGCCCAGCGACTGGCTGCGGGGCGTGCTCGGCCTCGCGGCGCTCGCCGTGCTCGCCGACGGCGACGCCCACGGCTACGTCGTCGCGACCCGGCTCGCGGAGGCCGGGCTCGGCACGGTCAAGGGGGGCACCCTCTACCCGCTGCTCGGGCGGCTCGAGGCGGCCGGGCACGTGCAGGCCGACTGGCAGCCCGGCTCCGGCGGCCCCGGCCGCAAGGTCTATGCCTTGACCGCCGCCGGCCGCGACCACCTCGCCCGCGACGCCGGGCGCTGGCTCGACTTCACCCAGCTCACCCGCGGGCTCCTCGAGCCCGCCGTCACACGCGGAGGACCCCGATGACAGACACACCCCGCCCCGACTCCCGCGCAGCCGGCCACACACCCGCGTCGTCGCAGGTCAAGACGCTCGCGGCGATGGCGCCGCATGCCGATCCGGCGTGGGTCGAGGCCTTCGTCGTCGAGCAGCGCCTCCTCGGCGTGCCCGGGAGACGGATCGGTGACGCGCTCGCGACGATCGAGACGCACCTGCTCGACAGCGGCGAGAGCGCGCACGACGCCTTCGGGCCCGCGGTCGACTACGCCCGGGAGCAGGCCCGCAGCGAGCAGCGTTCGTCCGTCGTCGATGCCCCGACCGTCATCTCGGCCGTGGCGGGGCTCGTCGGGGTCGTGGCGCTGCCGCGGGCGTTCGGCGCGTGGCTCACCTCGGTGCCCGTCACGGTCACCGGCGGCGACCTCGTGATGGTCGGGCTCCTCGTGGTGCTCGCGCTGGGGCTCTTCGTCGCCGCCGACCGGATCCTCGGGCTGCTTGTCGCGCACAGGGCGCTGCCCTTCGTCGTCGGGCCGGTGCTCATCGCCGTCTTCGTCGGCGCGCTGCTGCTCTGGCGCGACCCACTGCTGTCGGTGCCCGTCCTGCCCGTCGCCGCGGTGGCGCTGGTCTGCCTCGCGATCTGCGCCGCCGTGTCGTGGCGTCAACCCGCCGATCTCGTGCGCGACCCGGCCGGGCGCACCTTCGGCGGCATCACCGCGACCCGCGTCGGCAACGCCCTGCTCATGCCGGTCATCGCGCTGGTGCTGTGCCTCTTCACGTGGCTGACGCTCTCGCTCTGAGGCTCACGTATCCGCGATATCCGGCTCTCTTGTCGATCGGCAAGAGAGCCGGATATCTGCCTGTCGAGGAGTGGTCGAGCTCCCGATGCGGTCGTCTATCGGTCTCTAGTCTCGACAGAAGACTCGCCGAGAGTCTCCTCGCGAGGGCCTGTCAGGCCTCGATAGATGAATCTACGGCGGAAGCTAGATCGAGATATCGACGCCTATGCGTCGATGTCACGAGCTCATGATCGGGCTGGCTAGATCCAGTGCTAGACACGCGAAGACTGTGGTCGCGAGCGATACCTGCGCCAGGTGATCGCGAGGAATCCCAGCCACGAGACGAGCACGATCACCGCAGCCAGGCGCAGGACGTCGGAGTTGAGCTCGGCCGGATAGAGGACACCCTTGATGTAGGTGTCGATGAAGCCGGTGTCGGCGAGGCCGGGCTGGCCGGCGGCGCGGCGGGCCCAGTCCTCGATCTCGGTCAACGGGCACGTCCAGTGCCACGTCTCGATCCCGAACGCCCACACGGCCGTCGCCAGATGCAGCCAGAGGAGCCGCGGCCGGCGCCACGCGAGGAAGCCCCCGCAGAAGAGGAACCCGATGAAGGCGAGGTGCGCCAGCATGGCGACGTTCGCGATCAGGAGGTAGACCCAGATCATCGGCCCATCGTAGGAAGGCAGCGAGCGAGTCGCCCGCTGGTTCGACGGGCCTCACGCGGGGGGCTCAACGGGGGCTCAGGCGGCCTCGGGTGCTCCGAGCCGACTGCCGAGGCGCTCGCGCGCGGCGACCCCGCGGCGGGACAGCGGCACGGTGCCGGTCGCGGCGCCCAGCCCGATGCGCGCACCGTCGGCGTAGATCGTCTCGATGCCGCCGGCGGGCACGACGTACGTCTCGTGCCAGACGCCGACCGCGCCGGGGTGCCTGCGGGCAGCGCGGTTGAAGTCGCGCCACGCCGGCAGGTGCTGCCGGTCCTGCAGCTGGGCGTAGGCGTAGAGCTGCTCGACGCTGCGCCAGTACTGCACGACCCACGGCCCCCGCGCCCCGACGAGGGTCGTCGCGCCGAGGAAGCCGAGGTCGTCGGCCTGGCCGCGGGCGGCCTCGGCCTTGTTGCGGTGCAGCTCGGCGAGCATGCGTGGCATCGCCGTGAAGACGGGAAACCACAGGTCGGGGCGGTGCGGCTTGCGGATCGTCATGCCGATGTGGAAGACGACGAGGCCGTCGTCGTGGGCGTGCGTCACGGGTTGCATGGCTGTCCCCCAGCGTGGAAGCGACTTGGATAGTGCGACTCCCCATTATTGGGCAGTTAAGCTATCCAATGTCAAGGGGTGATGCGGATGCGGATGTCGGGCCTGTCGCAGGCCACCGGGGTGTCGGTGGCGACGCTGAAGTACTACCTGCGCGAGGGGCTGCTGCATCCCGGCCGGGCGACGTCACGCACCCAGGCGGACTACGACGACTCCCATGTCGAGCGGGTGCGACTCGTGCGGGCGCTCAGCGATGTCGGAGGGCTCGACCTGACGACCGTCGGGCGCGTCCTCGACGCGATCAGCGGTGACGACGTCGAGCGCCTCGGCGTGCTCGGCGCGGCCCAACGCTCGCTGCTCGGCGCTGACCTCGTCGACATCGCCCCGGCCGACGCGGCCTGCGCCCACCCCGGCGGCCCGCTGTCGGCCGTCGCACTCCCGGGGCCGGCGACCTCCCGCGCGCACGCCTGGCTGGCCCGCCGCGGCTGGCTCGTCGACCCCCGCGACCCCGTCATCGGCGACCTCGACCGCGCCTGGACCGCCTGCGACGACGTCGGTCTCGGCCTCGACGAGGCCCGGATGGACGGGTATGCCGACGCCGTCGAGGCCGTCGCCGTCATCGATGTCGACTCCGTGCCGCCCGAGCCGCACGCCGCGCTGCGTCAGGTCGTGCTCGGCACCGTGCTCGTCGACCCCGTGCTGGCGGCCCTGCGCCGGCTCGCCCAGCAACACACCGCCGTCACCCGGGCAGCCGGCGAAAACCATACGGCGCCAGAATGATTCGCTACGCCACCCGCGCCGCGAGCCCGCTCAGGACAGGGTGATCGGGCGGCCGTGCGGGGTGCGGGCCGCGGCCTCCAGCCAGCGCCGCTGGGTCGCCTCGACCGCCGCGGCCTCGAGCGCACCGGACCGGGCGAGCACGTCGACGAGCGCGTCGGCCCACGCCTCGTAATAGCCGGCGGCGTCATATCCCGCGGCATATCCCACGGCGTCGAATCCCCCGACCTCGGAGGTCGTCGGGCCCGCGCCCATCTGCGGCGCCTGGGTGCGCCGCAGATGGGCGCCGAGCGTGCGCGCCCACAGCTCCCACGAGAAGTGCCCGCGCTCCTGCAGGTGCACGGTCATCGCGACGAGCGTCGCCTGCCAGGGCTGCTCGAAGGCCGCCGGGGGGGACGGCAGGCTCGGGCAGGAGTCCGCGATGTCGGCGAGGGTCTGTGGCCGGGCCGGTGCGGCGTGGGTCGTCCGGCTGTCGTGCGCGCTCATCGCGGGCCCTCGACGGGGCGCAGGTAGGGCTCCCAGGCGTCGATCGCGACGGTGCTGCGCGGGTCGGCGTCGGCGCCCCACAGGGTCGGCGCGTCGAACTCGACGGTGTAGAGCCAGGCCGCGTCGCCCGGCGCGGGTCGACCCGCGGGCACGGCGTTGGCGTCGGGCAGCACGTGCGCGCCGCGGACCGCGACGACGTGCCCGACCTTGCCCCGCGCATACCTCGGCAGTCGCGTGTGCCCGGCCGGGTGATCCTCGATCGTGCGCACGGCCGCGCCGACGGCGAAGGCGGGCGGTGACTCGACCTCCCGCTCGTAGGACGAGCCCGTCTGTAGCGCGGTGCGCAGCGCGGGCCACGCGACGGCAGCGGGCGACTCGGGCGGCGAGACCGACTCGCCCGACTCGCCGGGCGTGGCGGCGAACCCGTCGGGCAGGTCGGCCTGCGCCTGGGGGCAGAGGGCGTCGGCCGGCAGCAGCCCCGACTGCACGAGCAGCCGCTCCGACGCCCGCAGCCAGATCTCGTAATAGCTGCTGGTCAGGTAGGTCGCGGGCGGCAGCGACTCACGGGCGTGCCGCGAGCGGTCGATGGTCCACCGGCCGTGTGCGCCGGTCGCCAGGGTCACGGCCAGCGCGCGCCGCTCCCAGTCGGCGTGGAAGGTCGGCTCGTCGGGCTCGGGTCGCACCGGGCCGAAGCCGTGCATGCCGCCGAGGTCGTGGATGCCGTCCATCAGGCCTCCCGCGCCGGATCGCTCGGGTGGCTTACGGGGCTCGACGGGCTCGAGGGGCTCGGGGGCTCCGTGGGCGTGCGGGCGAGCCCGGTGCCGATCATCGAGTCGCGCGTCACGAGGGCGGCCAGGTCGTCGCGGGACCACCCCCGCGTGCCCTCGGGGCGGCGCGGGACGACGAGGTAGCGCAACTCCGAGGTCGAGTCCCAGACCCGGACGGTGGTCGACTCCGGCAGTGCCACACCGAAATCCGCGAGCACGCCACGCGGGTCGCGCACGGCCTTCGCGCGATAGGCGGGGGATTTGTACCAGACCGGCGGCAGGCCCAGCACCGTCCACGGATAGCAGGAGCAGAGCGTGCAGACGACGAGGTGGTGCACGTCGGGGGTGCACTCCAGCGCGACGAGATGCTCACCGGCGCGGCCCGTGAAGCCCAGGGAGGCGACGGCCGCCGTCGCGTCGCTGCGCAGCCACTGCCGGTAGTCCGGGTCGGTCCAGGCGCGCGCGACGACCTGCGCGCCGCGGTGCGGGCCGACCTCGTGCTCGTAGAACTCCACGATGCCGTCGAGCGCCTCGGGGTCGACGAGCCCGCGCTCGACGAGCACGGTCTCCAGCGCCCGGACCCGGGCGTCCATCGGTGACAGGGTGCTCGACGCGTGCTCGGCTCCGGACGTCATGGTCGAGGAGTCTACGGATTCACCGGCCGCTCGGGCCGCTCGCGAGGAGAGTCTCGCCGCCTATAGCGCGACGACAAGAGAGGCGTAGACGGCGCGATCGAGGCTAGCGTCGCGCCTGGAGCGCGAGGATCCCGTAGGTCACGCCCATGCAGACGCCGCCGATCATGACCAGCGGCAGCAGGATGCTCTGGACGCCGCCGAGGCCGTCCATGCCCGCGAGCCCCAGCAGCCAGACGATCCCGATGAGGGCGCCCGCGCCGACGGTCAGGGCGAAGGCCACCTGATAGGCCCGCCAGAGGCCCGGATTCACCTGTCGCAGCTCAACACTCATGCCGTCCCCCTGGGGGAGTGTCGCGGTCGCCGCATCGACGCGGCGGAGCGCTCGGTCCGCGGATGGATGGGTGCGCTCCCGCAGCAGACCATAAGTGACTCACGTCACATCACGGCAGATTAGAGGTCACGATCCGGACTCGATCGGGTGTCCGGCGGGGGTCGGGCGCCTGCGCCGGCGCCCCGGCGCGGCGCCGTTTGCGCAGGTCGCAGGGCACGTGCCGGCGCGGGACGGTGGATCGCACGCCGTGGGTGAACACGCTGTGCGCAGGATCTCGACCACCTGCAAAGCTGACGCCATGTCAGAGAGCTTGCACCCCAACTTCGCCCCGATGTACGAGGAGGTCCTCGAGCGCAACCCCGGCGAGGCCGAGTTCCACCAGGCCGTCCTCGAGGTCATGCTCGCGTTGGAGCCCATCGCGGGTGAGCGTCCCGAATACGCGCAGTGGTCGATCCTGCGCCGCCTGTGCGAGCCCGAGCGGCAGATCATCTTCCGAGTGCCGTGGGTCGACGACGAGGGCACCGTGCAGGTCAACCGCGGCTACCGCGTCGAGTTCAACTCGGTCCTGGGCCCCTACAAGGGCGGCCTGCGCTTCCACCCCAGCGTCAGCCTCTCGATCATCAAGTTCCTCGGCTTCGAGCAGGTCTTCAAGAACTCCCTGACCGGTATGCCGATCGGCGGCGGCAAGGGCGGGTCCAACTTCGACCCCAAGGGCCGCTCCGCCGGCGAGATCATGCGCTTCTGTCAGTCCTTCATGACCGAGCTCTATCGGCACATCGGGCAGTACACCGACGTGCCCGCCGGCGACATCGGTGTCGGCGGACGCGAGATCGGCTACCTCTTCGGGCAGTACAAGCGGATCACCAACCAGTACGAGTCGGGCGTCATCACCGGCAAGGGTCTGTCCTGGGGCGGCTCGCTCGTGCGGACCGAGGCGACCGGCTACGGCACGGTCTACTTCGTCGAGGACATGCTGGCCCGCTCGGGGCAGGACTTCGAGGGCAAGCGGGTCGTCGTCTCCGGCTCGGGCAACGTCGCGATCTACGCCATCGAGAAGGCCCAGCAGCTCGGCGCGACCGTCATCGCCTGCTCGGACAGCAACGGCTTCATCGTCGACGAGGGCGGCATCGACCTCGACCTGCTCAAGGACATCAAGGAGGAGCGCCGCGAGCGCCTGACCGTGTATGTGCAGGAGCGCGGCGGCTCCGCCCGGCACATCTCCGACGGCAGCATCTGGTCGGTGCCCTGCGACATCGCCCTGCCGTGCGCGACCCAGAACGAGCTCGACGGGGACGCCGCCAAGACCCTCATCGCCAACGGCGTGCAGATCGTCGCCGAGGGCGCCAACATGCCCTCGACGCCCGAGGCCGTGCGGCTCTTCCAGCAGGCCGGCTCGGTGATGTTCGCGCCGGGCAAGGCGAGCAACGCCGGTGGCGTCGCCACGAGTGCCCTGGAGATGCAGCAGAACGCGAGCCGCGACCGCTGGACCTTCGAGGCCACCGACGAGCGCCTCAGCGAGATCATGAGCGCCATCCACACGCGCTGCGTCGACACGGCCGCCGAATACGGGCACCCCGGTGACTACGTCGTCGGCGCCAACCTCGCCGGCTACATCCAGGTCGCCGACGCGATGGTGGCCCAGGGCGTCATCTGAGCCGCGGCGCGCGGGCCGTCGCCGGGACCGCGGGCCGGTGAGCTGCGACGATAGGGGCATGACGCTCTCCGATCCGGCTCGCCTGCCCGACCGACGGCCCGAGCCCGGCGGCCGCCCCGGCGCGGACATCGTGATCACCGTCGCCGGCATGGCCCGCGCTGCGGTGCCGCCCGAGACCGGGACCTTGTCGGTCACCGCCGGCATCGAGTCGCGCGATCAGGCCCACGCCCTCGCCACGACCGTCGAGCTCGTCGCGCTGCTGCGCGGCCGGCTCGACGCCCTCGCCGCGGCTCGGCCCGACGGGTCGCCCGCGCCGGTGTCGTGGTCGTCGATCCAGCCGATCCGCACCGCGTCGTGGCGCGACGGCGCGCCCGACCGCGAGGTCACGAGGCACTCGGCGTCGGCGCAGGTGCGGGTGATGTTCGTCGACCTCGCCGCCCTCGCGGGTTTCGTCACCGACGTCGGCGCCGAGCCCGGCATCGCCATCAACGGCGTCGAATGGGCGCTGCTGGAGTCGACACGGGACCGGCTGGAGGCCGCCGTCCTGACCGTCGCCGTCGAGCGGGCGCGCTCGCGGGCCACCGCCATCGCGCACGCCTCGGGGGCGCTGAACGTGCGCTTCGTCAGCATCGCCGACCCCGGGCTGCTCACCGACGGGGCCCCGGCGGATCGACCGATGGTCGCGCTGCGGGCCGAGGCGATGTCGGCCGGCGGCGCGGGGGCGCCGACCCCGGAGGACATCGTCATCGAGACGACGCTGCACGCCCGCTTCCACGCCTCGTAGCGGGTGCCGCCGGCGCGCTGGCTCGGCTGACCTGGGGCGCTGGTATCTCAGAGGGCCGGCACCGCGTCGGTGCCGGGGGCATCGTCGTGTCATGGGCATCGAGACCGCCGCCGAGCCGACGATCGTCGTGCACGCGATCGCGGCGAGCCTCGTGCTGGCGCTCGGGCCCATCAATCTGCTGCGCCCCCGGCGCGACCGCACCCACCGGCTCATCGGTCGGGTCTGGGCCGGCGCGATGGTGCTCACGTGCCTGTCGGCCTTCGGCATCGGTCGCGGGCTGTCGTGGCTGCACGGGCTCGCGGTCTTCACGCTGTGCGGGTTGACCGTGGCGGTGCTGGCGATCCGGCGCGGCGACGTGCGCACCCACCGCTTCCACATGACCGGCGCGTATCTGGGCACGCTCGTCGCCTTCGGCTTCGCGATCGCGGTGCCCGACCGGTTGCTCGCACGGATGGCCGTCGAGGATCCCGCCTCGCTGCTGGCCGCCGCCGGGCTCGTCGTGGCGTTCGCCGCGATCGTCGTGTCGCTCGCCTCCGGGCGGATCGGACTGCGGCGCAAGAGGACTGCTGACGGCCACGACTGCGCACGCCGCGAGCGGTCCACCTGATGGACGGTCCGCGGTCGGCGTGTCGGTGGCCGCCGCTAGGTTCGTCGCACCGCGCAGCGCCCGCTGCGCACTCCTGACCGGTGCGCCGGTCCCCCCAGGAGGTGCCGACGATGGCCACTGTCCCGCCGCGACCCGACCGACCGCACGAGCCCGGCGCGGCCGACGAGCCCGACGAGCCCGACGAGCCCGACGAGCCCGGCGAGCCCGGCGAGCCCGGCGAGCC
>JAVTVZ010000176.1:13050-18072 GCA_032229625.1 Dermatophilaceae bacterium
CCGACGAGCCCGACGAGCCCGACGAGCCCGGCGAGCCCGGCGAGCCCGGCGAGCCCGGCGAGCCCGGCGCGGCCGACTCCGGGGCGCCGGTCGGGGTGTCGTCCTCGACGCGGGCGGCCGTGCTCGGGGCGATGTTCCTCATGGCGACCAGCGCCATCGGCCCCGGCTTCATCACCCAGACGACGGCCTTCACCGTCGAGCTCGGCGCCGCCTTCGCCTTCGCGATCGTCGCGTCGATCCTCGTCGACATCGCGGTGCAGCTGAACGTCTGGCGGGTCATCGGCGTCGCGGGGCTGCGAGCCCACGAGTTGGCGCACCGGGTGGTGCCGGGCCTGGGATACCTGCTGTCGCTGCTCGTCGTCGCCGGTGGCCTCGTCTTCAACATCGGCAACATCGCCGGCACCGGCCTGGGCACCGACGCCATGATCGGGCTCGACCCGCGGATCGGCGGCGTCATCTCCGCCGGCATCGCGATCGTCATCTTCCTCGTCAAGCAGGCCGGGGCGCTGCTCGACCGCATCGTCGTGGCCCTCGGGGTGCTGATGATCGCGCTGACGACCTACGTCGCCGTCACGTCCCGACCCCCGGTCGGCGAGGCGCTGCGCAACGCCGTGCTCCCCGAGAGCGTCAACTGGCTCATCATCACCACGCTGATCGGCGGCACCGTCGGCGGCTACATCACCTATGCCGGCGCCCACCGTCTGCTGGACTCCGGCATGACCGGCGCCGAGCACGCCTCCGGCATCGCCCGCAGCTCCGTCATCGGCATCGTCCTGACCGGCGTCATGCGGGTCGTGCTCTTCCTGGCGATCCTCGGCGTCGTCAGCGCCGGGGTGACCCTGTCGTCGTCGAATCCGGCCGCGAGCGCCTTCCAGGCCGCCGCCGGCGAATTCGGCCTGCGCGCCTTCGGGGTCATCCTCTGGGCCGCCGCGATCACCTCGGTCATCGGGGCGTCCTACACCTCCGTGACGTTCCTGACCCGCAGCACGACCCCCGAGCGCACCCGCAACCTGCTGACCGTCGGCTTCATCGTCATCGGCACGATCCTCTACATCGTGCTCGGGCAGGCGCCGGTGACGCTGCTCATCTTCGCCGGGGCCTTCAACGGGGTGATCCTGCCGCTGGGCTTCACGATCATCCTGTGGATCGCGTGGCGACGCCGCGACCTGCTGCACGGATATCGGTATCCCGCGTGGCTGCTCGGCATCGGGGTGCTCGCGTGGCTGCTCACGCTCTTCTTCGGCGCCCAGTCGCTGTCCGGTCTCGGCGAGCTGTGGGCCTGAGGTGGACACCGTGACCCACGCACCCGCCGCGTCGCTCGAGATCGACCTCACCATCGACCTCAACGCCGACCTCGGCGAGTCCTACGGACAGTGGCGTCTCGGTGACGACGACGCGATGCTCGAGGTCGTCACCAGCGCCAACGTCGCCTGCGGCTTCCACGCCGGCGACCCGCTGACCCTGCGCCGCACCGTCGCGCGCGCCGCCGAGCGCGGCGTCGTCGTCGGGGCCCAGGTCGCCTACCACGACCTCGCGGGCTTCGGCCGGCGCTTCGTCGACGCGACGCGCGAGGAGCTGACCGCCGACGTCATCTATCAGATCGGCGCGCTGGAGGCGATGTGCCGGGTCGCCGGCACGCGGGTCGCCTACGTCAAGCCCCACGGGGCGCTCTACAACACCGCCGTGCATCACGAGGAGCATGCCCGCGCGGTCGTCGACGCCGTCGTGGCGTATGACGCGACCCTGCCGCTGCTCGGGCTGCCCGGGTCGGCGCTCCTGCGCCTCGGCGCCGACAGCGGGCTGCGCACCGTCGCCGAGGCGTTCGCCGATCGGGGCTACACCCCCGAGGGCACGCTGGTGTCGCGGCGCTCGCCCGGCGCGCTGCTGCACGACCTCGACGAGGTCGCCGCCCGCATGGTGCGCCTGGTCACCGAAGGGGTCATCGTCGCGGTCGACGGCACGGCGGTCGACGTGCGGGCCGACTCCATCTGCACCCACGGCGACAGCCCCGACGCGGTCGCCATGGCCCGGGCGGTGCGCGAGCGGTTATCTGCGGCTGGGGTCACCATCACCGCCTTCGGCTGACAGGATCGCGATATGGATGCCGAATTACTGCCGTGCGGGGAGCGCGCCGTCATCGTCGAGCTCGACGACCTCGACGCCGTGCTCGCCCTGCGCGACGCGGTCCAACGCGAGGTCGACGCCGCGCGCGCCCGCCTCGCGGTGGACCGCGCCGCCGATCAGGACCCCGAGGAGCCCACCCCGCTCCTGCCACCCGACCCCACCCACCCCGACGCCCGCCCCGTGACGCTGCCGCCCGGGGAGGCCGACGCCGGCGCGGCGCCGGAGCCGCACACCTCGCCCGGACCGGCCGCGGCCCCCGGCGGGGGGCGCCACGAACTGCGACACGAGGCACGCCACGAAGGGCGCCACGGCGGCCGCGACGAGCAGGAGACCCGCGCCTGGGCCTCCGTGCTCGACGTCGTGCCGGCCGCCCGGACCCTCATGCTCATGGTCATCGACTTCGACGCCCTGCCGCCGGTACGCCGGCTCGTCAGCGCGCTCGCCGAGAGCATCGACACCCGGGCGAGCGCGCCGCCGCATGACGTCGTGACGATCCCCGTCGTCTACGACGGGCCCGACCTCGCCGAGATCGCCGCCCTGACCGGGCTGAGCGCCGACGAGGTCGTCGCCGCCCACACCGGCCCCACGTGGCAGGTCGCCTTCTCCGGATTCGCGCCGGGCTTCGCCTACCTCGTCGGGGGCGACGGGCGGCTCGACGTGCCCCGCCGCTCCGAGCCGCGCACGCGCGTGCCCGCCGGGGCCGTCGGTCTCGCCGGCGAATTCAGCGGCATCTATCCGCGCAGCTCACCCGGCGGATGGCAGCTGCTCGGACACACCGATGCCGTGCTCTGGGACGAGCACCGCGAGCCTCCGGCGCTCCTGCGCCCCGGGATGGGCGTGCGGTTCGAGGCGGTCGACGCCGTAGGACCCGACGACCCAGCGCCCGACGACCCAGCGCTCGACGACCCAGAGCTCGACGACCCAGAGCTCGACGACGCAGCGCCTGACGCGGCCGGACCGGCCGGCGCCGACGAGACGGATCCGACACGTGAGGAGGGCCGGTCATGAGCGGCCTGCAGGTGGTGCACACCGGACCGCTGGCGCTGCTGCAGGACCTGGGGCGGCCCGGCTACGCGGCGATGGGCGTGGGCCGCGCGGGTGCGGCCGATCGCGGCGCCTATCTGCTCGGCGGTCGGCTGCTCGGGCACGACTTCCACGTCGCGCTGCACGAGTCGATCGGCGCCGAGCGTCTCGACACCGGCCCCGCCGCGCTCGAGCTGCTCCTCGGCGGCTTCGAGGCGCACGTGCGTGGCGAGGTGTCCGTCGCGATCACCGGCGCGCCCGCGCCGACCACGGTCGACGGCCGGCGCATCGACATCGACGCCCCCGTGCGGCTGCACGACGGCCAGACCCTGCGGATCGGCACCCCCGCCCGCGGGCTGCGCACCTACCTGTCCGTGCGCGGCGGCTTCGACGTCGAGCCCGTGCTCGGCTCCCGCTCCCGCGACACCCTCGCCGGCCTCGGCCCGGAGGTCACCGACGGCGTGGACCTGCCCGTCGGCGGCACCCGCGGGGAGCCGCTGCCCAACGTCGACCACGTCATCGTGCCGCCGCCGCCCGCCGACGAGGTCGAGCTCGAGGTGCTGCCCGGGCCGCGGCAGTGGCTGCGCGAGCGCGGCCGGCTCGCCACGACGTCGTGGGAGGTCTCCGACCGCAGCGACCGCGTCGGGGTCCGCCTGGTCGGGGAGCCCCTGGAGCGGTGGCCCGAGCTCGTCGGGGTCGAGCTGCCCAGCGAGGGCGTGGTCCGCGGCTCGGTGCAGGTGCCGCCCAACGGCCAGCCCGTGCTCTTCATGTCCGACCACCCCGTGACCGGCGGGTATCCGTGCGTCGGCGTGCTCAGCTTCGACTCCGCCGACCGGGCCGCCCAGCTGCGCCCCGGGCAGCACGTGCACCTGCGGCTCGTCGACCGGCCCAGCCACCCCGGGCAATGACCGCCGACCCGCCCGGCACGACACCGGGCCCGCCG
This sequence comes from Dermatophilaceae bacterium, assembly GCA_032229625.1. GTDB lineage: Bacteria > Actinomycetota > Actinomycetes > Actinomycetales > Dermatophilaceae > Kineosphaera. The sequence continues at coordinate 17,141 of JAVTVZ010000176.1, forward strand.
CCCTCGCCCACCCCGGCAGCCACCGGGCGCGGGGCGGGCGACGAGCCCGGGCCCGGGTCGGATCGGGCCTCCGGCTCCGGGGCGGATCGCGCCTCCGGCTCCGCGTCGGATCACGCCTCCGGTCGCGCGCCGGAGCGATCCGCCGCGGCGCTGCTCCCGCGGGAGGCCCGGCAGCGCTTCGCGGCGGGCCTGGTCACGCCGACGTCCGGGTGGTGCGCCGGATGGACCCAGGCCAACCTCATCGCGCTGCCCGCCGACCTCGCCTTCGACTTCCTGCTCTTCGCCCAGCGCAACCCCTCGCCGTGCCCGGTGCTCGACGTCTTCGAGCCCGGCGAGGTGTCCGGCGCGCTGCTCGACGGCGACATCCGCACCGACGTGCCCGCCTACCGCGTCTACGAGCGCGGGCGGCTCGTCGAGGAGCCCACCGATGTCACGCACTGGTGGCGCGAGGACCTCGTGACCTTCCTCATCGGCTGCAGCTTCACCTTCGAGCATCCGCTGCAGCGGGCCGGCGTGCCCGTGCGGCACCTCGACGCCGGCCGCAACGTGCCGATGTATGTCACCTCGACACCGTGCCGAGCGACCCAGCGCCTCGCCGGGCCGCTCGTCGTGTCGATGCGCCCCCTGCCCGCTGCCCAGGTCGCCGACGCCGTGCGGATCACCGCCCGCTATCCCGGCGTCCACGGGGCGCCCGTGCACGTCGGCGACCCCGCCGCGCTCGGCATCGCCGACCTCGACACCCCCGACTTCGGCGACCCGCCCGACCTGCGACCCGGCGACCTGCCCGTCTTCTGGGCCTGCGGCGTCACCCCGCAGGCGATGGTCATGGCCACGCGCCCGGAGCTGGCCATCTGCCACGCCCCCGGGCACATGCTCATCACCGACGCGCGCGACGAGGACTACCTCGTGCCCTGACCGGGCCCGGACGACGC
>JAVTVZ010000176.1:18172-37458 GCA_032229625.1 Dermatophilaceae bacterium
TCACCGACGCGCGCGACGAGGACTACCTCGTGCCCTGACCGGGCCCGGACGACGCCCGCAGGTCACGCCGGCGCCCCGCGCGCAGGTCACGTCGGCGCCGCGCCCGGGGGTCCGGGTCACGACGCGTCGCGCGTCTCCTCCTGCGCCGGCCGCGGCCGGGCGTCGCCTGCGTGATAGGCCGCGCGAGCCCGATCCCGGTCGAAGCGCGCGTCGTGCTCGGGGATCAGCGCCCCCGTGACCTGATGGTGGGGCCAGAGGAGGGTCTGCGGGGCGGACATCGTCACGTAGTTCGGCGTCTCCTTGGCGTGCACCGTGTCCGGATGCACCGGGATGTGCGCCGGCGGCGGATTCGCCGTCCACGCCGCGACGAAGAGCAGCCAGCGCATCGCCAGATTGATCCACACGAGCAGCGTGCCCACCGCCGCGGCCGACGCGAGCAGCGGATTGTCCGACAACCCGATCAGGCTCGTGCCGCCCAGCCGCAGCAGCCCCAACCCGAGCGCGCCCAGGATCATGCCCTGGCGCAGGTCACGGGCCGGCACCCGCACCATCGCTGTAAACCGCACGATGCCGGCGACGAGCACGGCGTCCAGGACCGCCGCGAGCAGCACCGCGCCGATCCCCAGCAGTGGCCCCGTGATCGACTCGGTGATCGAGAGCCAGTGCAGCACCTCCTTGCTGAGGAACGTCACGCCGCTGACCAGCACGGACGAGGCGATGATGCCGACGCTGAGCACGAGGAACCCCGCGATGTCCAGCAGCTTGCCGCGCCAGAACGGCAACGGTGCCCCGCCCAGTCCGAACATCTGGCGGATCGTGCGGCGCAGGCCCGTCATCACCGCCGCCGCCCCCCACAGCACGACGATCCCGGAGACCAGGGCGGTGACGCTGAAGCCCGGCGCGCGGAAGAGCATGCTCGCCGGGATGAGGCCGTCCCCGCTGCCGGTGTCGACGATGCCCGGGATCGCCGCGTTGAAGGACTCGATGAGAGCGGTCATGAGCCGCGGCCGGTCGCCGAGGAACGCGCGGGCCAGACTGGCCAGCACCGTCAGGCCCGCCGTGAGCGAGACCATCGCCGCGAACGTCACCCCGCCCGCCGACAGGCCGCCCCAGCCGACGGAGAAGCGCATGCAGGCCCGGACGATCCGCGGCTGACGACCGACGTCGAGCAGGGTCAGCCACCGGTCCCGGACGGAGTCGAGCACACGGGCCCTCGCAGCGTTCATGCCCGTCATCCTGTCGTGCGGCGGCCCGCGCGCCCCGACGCCACCCCCGCTGCCGCGCCCGCACGCCGCCACGGGTGACCCACCCCACGACCGACCCGGCCCCCGCGGGCGTCCGGACCCTTGTCGCGCGCGCTCGAAACCCCTACGCTGAACAGGTCTGGTGCGTATGACGAAACGAGTTGCGCAATGAGCAACACATTCCCCTCGACGGCCACGCGGCGCCTCCTCGAAGGCGCCCGCTACGAGGTGCTCCCCACGGCGACGATCGCCGACAAGGTGCTGGCCCACGTCCCCCTCGACCGCACGATCACCGTCACGGCCTCGCCCACCAAGAGCCTCGAGCAGACGTTCGCGCTGTCCCTGCAGCTCGCCGCCGCCGGATACCGCGTCGTGCCGCACCTGGCCGCCCGCATGGTCCGCGACCGCGCCGAACTCACCGACATCTGCGCGCGACTGACGCAGGGCGGCATCGACGCCGTCTTCGTGCCCGCCGGCGACGCCGCCGAGCCCGCCGGCGACTTCACGTGCGCGCTCGACCTGCTCACCGAGTTGCGCGAGCTCGGTGACCCCTTCGCGCACGTCGGCATCACCGGCTACCCCGAGTCGCACCCGAGCATCGACGACGACGTCACGATCCAGTCGATGTGGGACAAGCGGCAATACGCGACGCACGTCGTCACGAACATGACCTTCGACGCCGAGCAGGTCGGCGTGTGGGTCGAGCGGGTCCGCCGCCGCGGGGTCGCCCTGCCCGTGCTCATCGGCGTGCCCGGCCCCGTCGAGCGCACCAAGCTGCTCGGCATGGCCACGAAGATCGGCGTCGGGGAGTCGATCCGCTTCCTGCGCAAGCAGAAGAGCGTCTTCGCCCGCATCGCCGCCCCCGGCTTCAGCACCGACCGCTTCGTCAGCCGCATCGGGGCGCTCGCCGGCAACGACAAGCTCGACATCGCCGGGCTGCACATCTTCACCTTCAACCAGGTCGACGTCATCGAGGCCTGGCGCGTCGCGATGCTGGCCGAGCTGACCGCTCAGCAGCGCTGAGAGGAGCCGTACCCTGTGCCGGTGACCACGAACCGATTCGCCGCCCTGCTCGCCGACCGCGCCCCGATCTTCGACGGCGGCTACGGCTGGCTGCTGCAGGAGCGCGGGCTGCCCCCGGGCGACTGCGCCGAGGTGTGGAACCTCGACCGGCCCGACGCCGTCGGCGCCCTCCACGAGGAGTATGCGGTGGCCGGTGCGAGCGTGCTGACGACCAACACCTTCGGCGGCACCGCCCCCCGCCTGCAGATGCACGGTCTCGAGCACCGGGTCGCCGACGTCAACCGCGCCGGCGCCGCCATCGCCCGCGAGGTCGCCGACCGGCACGGCATCCTCGTCGCCGGCGACCTCGGCCCCACCGGCGAACTCTTCGAGCCCATGGGCACGCTCACCCATCAGGAGGCCGTCGACCTCTTCGCCGACCAGCTGCGCGGCCTCGTCGCCGGCGGCATCGACGTCGTCCTCATCGAGACGATGAGTGACCTCGCCGAGGCCCGCGCCGCCATCGCGGCCGCGCAGAGCGTCTGCCCCGACCTGCCGATCGTCGCGACGATGTCCTTCGACACCAACCTGCGCACGATGATGGGTGTCGCCCCCGGCGTCGCCGCCGTCGAGCTCGCCGACGCCGGAGCCGACGTCGTCGGCGCCAACTGCGGCCGCGGCCCCGACGAGATGGGCGTCATCGCCGAGCAGCTCCTGTCGGCCCGCCCCGACGGCGTGCTCGTGCTCACCCAGTCCAACGCCGGGCTCCCGCAGCTCCAAGGCGCCGACTTCGTCTACTCCGTCGGCCCGCTCGAGCTCGGCGCCTACGCCCGCACCCTCCACGAGGCGGGCGTCGACCTGCTCGGCGCCTGCTGCGGCTCCTCCCCGGAGCACATCGCCGCGATCCGCGCCGCCGTCACCGCCTGAGCCCGCGGCCGCCCGGGCCCGGTGGCGTCGCGCCGATCGACGACGGCGGCGACGCGTCGGCGAGCAGGGCCGACAGCGCACGCTCGAGCCCGCCGGTGCCGGTGAGCTCCACCTGCAGCGGCAGGCCCATGCGGTCCGCCGCCCGCTGGGCCCGCTCGCGCAGGTCAGGGGTCGGCTCCTGGGCCAGCCACACGCACCGCGTGTAGTGGCCGAAATAGTCCGCGCGCAGCTGCGGATAGCGGTCCAGCCCCAGCTCGCGCCACACCGTGCGCTCGAACGACGCGACGAGGAAGTCCGTCAACACGTAGGTGCCCGGCTCGTCCTCCCACACCCGCTCCATCGTCCGCGCGCCGGCGAAGAGGTCGTAGCAGTGCAGGCCCGGCAGCCGCGGCACCCCGCGTCGCGCGCACACCTCGTCCAGCGCGCCGTAGGTGCCGCAGTCGGCGTATCCGACGGCCACCCGCGCATAGTGCCCCGCCAGCTCGTCGAGCAGGCGCTCGACCTCGGCGGCGATCCGTTGCGGCTGGTTGTGCAGCAGCGGCGGGAGCGGGTGGACGTCCAGCGCCCAGCCCCGACTCCTTGCCAGCTCCGCCGCCGGCTGGGCCAGGGCGCCGCACGCGATGAGGGCTGTCGTCATGGCGCGCGCCGCCGGCCTAGCCCGGGAAGGCGAGCTGCTCGACGAAGCGGTCGTTGAAGTCGCTGCGGTCGGAGAGCTCGACATACGTCACCTCCTGGAGGAGGGCGGCGGCGCCGGCGCGCTCGCGGGAGCTGAGCAGCACCATCTTGGCGCCCTCACCGGCGACGTTGCCCGCCGAGACGATCCGCAGCACCGGCAGCTTGGGGACCAGGCCGATGCGGACCGCCGACGCCGGGGACAGGTAGCTGCCGAAGGAGCCGGCGAGCAGCACCTGCTGGACGTCGCGGTGCTCCAGGCCCAGCTCGGCCAGGAGCAGCGACCAGCCCGTCGAGATCGCCGCCTTGGCGAACTGCAGCTCGCGGACGTCACGCTGCGAGAGATACACGCTCTCCTGTGCGGTCGCGTCGGGGGTCGGGCGGTGCAGGACGAAGACGCGCTCCTTGTCGATCGCCGTCAGGCGATCGGCCAGGGCCGGGAGTGTCTGCGCGGCCAGCTCGTCGGTGATGAACCGGCCCGTCGCGTCGAGCAGCCCGACGCGGGCCAGTTCGGCGACCGCGTCGACGAGCCCGGAGCCGCAGATGCCCCGCGGCTCGACATCGCCGATGACCCCCAGCGTCACCGCCGCCTCCGGACCCGCGCCCGGGTCGAGCGTGACGACCTCGACGGCGCCCTCGGCGGCCCGCATGCCGCAGCGGATCGCGCCGCCCTCGAACGCCGGGCCGGCCGGTGCCGCCGTCGAGAGGATCCGCTCACCGTCGGACAGCACGATCTCGCAGTTCGTCCCGACGTCGACGAAGAGCCGCACCCGCTTGTCGCGGTCCATGCCCGAGGCGAGCATCCCCGCGACGATGTCGCCACCGACATACGCACCCAGCGCGGGGAAGAGGACAGCCCGCGCGCCCGGATGCAGGCTCAGGCCCAACTCGGCGACCGGCAGCGGCGGCCAGTCGGCGCTCGACATCACGAAGGGCGCCACACCCAGCGGCTCCGGGTCGACACCCAGGACCAGCGCCGTCATCGTCGCGTTGCCCGCCAGCGCCACCTCGTACACGTCGCCCGGGTCGACCCCCGCGTCGGCGAGGACCTCGTCGGCGAGCGTGCGCAACGTCTCCTGCGCCAGCGCACGCAACCGGCCCGCCGCCTGGTCGTCCATCATCGTCGCGCTGATGCGGCTGATGACGTCGCCGCCGAAGGGTTGCTGCGCGTTGAGCATCGACGCGACCGCCGCCGGCGTGCCCGTCGTCAGGTCAAGCAGCGTCGCGACGACCGTCGTCGTGCCCAGGTCGTAGGCGATCGCGAAGCGCCGGTCGCTCGTGTCGCCGGGCTCGACGTCGACGAGCGTCTCGTCGATGATGACCGCCGTCACCTTGAAGTCCGCGGCCCGCGTCACGCTCGCGGCGCGGCGGATCGCGTGCAGGTCCGCCGTCAGCTCCAGATCCTCGATCGCGTCGAGGATCCGGGCGACGTCGGTGCGCTGGTCGGCCAGCGTGGGCTCCTCCAGCTCCAGGTAGCGCTTCTGCACCGCGGGGCGCAGGATCACCTGCCGCCCGACGCCGACCGTCGCCGCCTTCGGGCGGGTCACCAGCGGCGGCACGTCGACGCTCAGATCCACGGCCGTGCGGACCAGGCACGCCAGCCGCCACCCGTCCTCCAGCTCGGCTGCGCTGAACGTGCGCACGTCGTGCCGCGTGATCGGCGCGCTGCCCGCCGTCAGCTGCACCTTGCACTTGCGGCACGTGCCGTGCCCGCCGCACGTCGAGTCGATCGCGATGCCGTTCCAGCTCGCCGCGTCGAAGACCGAGACCCCCGGCGGCACCCGCACGTCCCGGCCCGAGGGCGTGAAACGCAGCTCGACCCGGCCGCTGCCGTCCGCGGAGCCGACCTGCGCCGGTGGGGCCTCGATGAGCCCCTCCCGGGCCAGCCCCTCGAGGGCGCTCGGCGGGGCCGGCGCCTCGAGGGGAGCCGCTTCGATGATCTGCCCCGTGTCGCCGGGATCGTCGGGCTCCTGCGGGGCCGGGCCGCCGATGTCGCGGCCGGCGGACGGATCGAGGCTCATGAGGACGCGGTGCCTGCCTCGGCGGCCGCCTTCTCGGCCGCCTGCTTGGCCCGGAACGCCGAGATCCACGACATCCCCCACTCGTCGTTGCCGAGCAGCAGGTCCGCCGCGCGCACCGCCTCGACGATCTGCGGCGTGCGGGCATCCATGATCGCGCTCGTCATGCCGACCGTCATCGCCATCGGCAGCCACGACGCGTTGATCGCGTGACGCCCCGGCATCCCGAACGACACGTTCGACGCGCCGCACGTCATGTTCAGACCCCACCGGTCGTGGATCCGCTGGATCGTCTCCAGCGCCGTGCGGCCCACGCTCGGGTCCGCGCCGATCGGCATCGCGAGCGGGTCGATGACGATGTCCTCGATCGCGATGCCGTATTCGGTCGTCGCCACCCGCACGATCTTCTCTGTCAGCTCCAGACGCTTGTCGGCGTCCATCGGGATCTCATCGGCGTCGTTGGGCAGCGCGACGACCGCGGCGTCGTACTTCTTGACCAGCGGCAACACCTGCTCCATCCGCTCGTCCTCGGCGGTGATCGAATTGACCAGCGCCCGACCCTGATAGACGGACAGGCCCGCTTCGAGGGCCTCGACGACCGAGGAGTCGATGCAGATCGGCAGGTCCGTGCGCGACTGCACCAGCTGGATCGCCCGCACCAGCAGGTCGGCCTCGTCGGTCAGCGGCACGCCCATGTTGACGTCGAGCACGTCCGCGCCGCCCGCGACCTGCGCCGCGACGTCCCGCTCGATCGCCGAGAGGTCACCGGCGCGCAGCTGCTCCTGGAAGAGGCGCCGACCGGTCGGGTTGATGCGCTCACCGATGACGCAGAAGGGCTTGTCCGAGCCGATGACGACCTCTTTGGAGGCCGAGCGCAGGACGGTGTGCAGGGGGTGGGACACGAAGGGCTCCTGTCGGGCGAAGGCTGGGGGAGGAGGGGGTGGCGCGGGCGGGTCAGACCGGGACGCCGGCGCGGCGCGCGGCCAGGAGCGCCTTGGCGCGCTTGACCGTCGCCGAGGCATCGGCGGCATACCCGTCGGCCCCGACCGCGTCGGCATACTCCTGCGTCACCGGGGCGCCGCCGACCATGACGATGACCTGGTCGCGCAGACCGGCCTTCTGCAACGCGTTGAGGTTGGCCTTGAACATCGGCATCGTCGTCGTCAGGAACGCCGAGAAGCCGACGATGTCCGGCTGGTGCTCCTCGATCGCCGCGACGAACTTCTCCGGCGCCACCTGCACACCCAGATCGATGACCTCGAAGCCGGCGCCCTCGAGCATGATGTTCACGAGGTTCTTGCCGATGTCGTGCACGTCACCCTTGACGGTGCCCATGACGAACTTGCCGATGGTCTGCACCCCGGTGTCCGCCAGCAGCGGTCGCAACACCTCCATCGAGCCCGCCATCGCCTTGCCCGCGATGAGCATCTCCGGCACGAAGAAGTCACCCCGCTCGAAGCGGGCGCCGACCTCCTCCAACGCCGGGATCAGCGAGTCGAAGAGCAGCGACTGCGGCTCCATCTGCTGCGCCAAGGCCGCGTGGGTCAGCTCCAGGACGCGGGGGCCGTTGCCGACCAGCGTCTGGTCGTACATCTCCTGGAGAAGCTCGTCGGGGGTCATGCGGCACCTTCCGTGTGGGTCGTGCGCCCGAGGCGGGCGGACAGAGCGGCGGCCGCAGCGACGACATCGCCGGCCGTGGATTCGATGGACGAGGCCAGTCGGGACGTCGGCCCCGACAAGCCCATGGCGGCGACGACGGCGCCGGCGACACGCACCGGCGCGGCGATGCCGGTCAGGCCGAGTTCGAGCTCGTCGACCGTCGTGGCGTAGCCGCGACGTCGGATCGTGCCCAACTGGCCCGCCAGGTCCGCGGCCGCCGTCACCGTGCGATCGGTCAGGCCCTCCAGCTCGCCGGTCGGAGGCTCGATGACCCCGTAGGCGTAGAGGACCTTGCCCAACGCCGACGTGTGGGCCGGCAGATCGACCCCCACCCAGTCGCGGCTGCCGAGGAAGTAGGCCGAGTCGACCTGAGCGACCTGCACGACGCTGCGGCCCGACGCGACACCGAGATTGATCGTCTCGCCCGTCGTCTCGCCGAGGGCCGCCATGACCGGACGGGCGGCCCGCACCAACTCCTCGTGGCGGTCGCGACCGCAGGCGTAGGCCTCCAGCACGGCCCCCGGCACCCAGCCGCCCGCCGTGTCGCGGCGCACCAGGTCGTGTCGCTCCAACGCGGCGAGGATCCGTGACGTCGTCGAGCGGGGATAGCCGGCGTCGTCACACAACTGCGTGAAGGTGATCGGCCCGTCCGCGGCCGTGACGATGCGCGCCAACAGGTCGGCGGCCCGGTCGATCGCCTGCGTGCCCTGCTGCGCCATCGTCAATCCCCTTCTGCTCGTAGCAAACTCATGTCCCGTGACGGCCGCGGTGGGCGGCCCTGGGATGCTCGTCGGGCCGTGGGCGGCTCCGCCCCGCCGCCGTCGTGCCCGCCTGACCCCGTGCTCGTGGCGACGGGTCCGGGCCGGGGCTGGACGGGGGCCGGGGCGGGATGCCACCCTTGGCCTCACGATGTGGGACGGTCAGTTCCACATAGCGAGGCTAGGAGCCGATCCGCCACCTCGTCAATGCCGACGCTCCCGACGAGCCCCTACCGTCGTCGAGAAGCGCCGGATCCCTCGATCGCACACAACACTGTGTCATCGTGTGCCCCCGAACCCGTGCCGAAGGAGCCCGCGCCGATGTTCGTCAACCGGATGCCCCGCTACGAGATCCTCTCCGAGCAGGCGATGGCCCAGCTCGACGCCGGCTGGCGCCGCCTCATCACCGAGGTCGGCGTCGAATTCATGTCCGAGCGCGCGCTCGAGCTCTTCCGGCAGGCCGGGCAGAAGGTCGAGGGCGACACCGTCTTCCTCGACCCCGACTTCGTGCTCGCCCAGGTCGCCAAGGCCCCCAAGGAATTCGACGTCCAGGCCCGCAACCCCGCCCACACCGTGCACATCGGCGGCGACCACATGGCGTTCGGCGCCGTCTACGGCCCGCCCTTCGTCCGCGAGGGCGACGTGCGCCGCGACGGCACGATGGAGGACTACCGCAACTTCCTCAAGCTCTCCCAGATGGCCGGCGTGCTCGACTCCGCCGGCGGCGTCGTCAACGAGCCCAACGACACGCCCCTGGACAGCCGCCACCTCGACATGAACCTCGCGCTCATGACGCTGACGGACAAGATCTACATGGGCAACGTCGTCTCCGGCGTCAATGCCGCCGACACCATCGCGATGGGCTCCATCCTCTTCGGCGGCCGCGACGCCATCGAGAAGACGCCCGCGTCGATCAGCCTCATCAACTGCAACTCGCCGCTGCGCTGGGACGACCGGATGCTCGACGCGCTCTACGAATACTGCGCCGCCGCACAGCCCGTCGTGCTCACCCCCTTCATCCTCATGGGCGCCATGTCGCCCGTGACGATCCCCGCCGCGCTCGTCCAGCAGATCACCGAGGCCCTCTCCGGCATCGCCCTCGCCCAGCTCATCCGGCCCGGCTGCCCCGTGATCTTCGGCTCGTTCCTGTCGAACATCGACATGAAGACCGGGTCGCCGACCTTCGGCACCCCCGAATCCGGGATCGGCCTGCTCTGCACCGGGCAGATCGCCCGCAGCTTCGGCCTGCCCTTCCGCTCCGGCGGTGGCCTGACCAGCTCCCAGGTCGCCGACGCCCAGGCCGGCTACGAAGCACTCATGACGATGATGCCGACCTTCCTGGCCGGCACGAACTGGGTCATGCACTCCGCCGGATGGCTCGAAGGCGGACTCGTCGCCTCCTTCGAGAAGTTCATGGTCGACTGCCAGATCATCGAAATGCTCCAGCACGAATTCACGCCGCTGGAGATCGACGAGGCATCGCTGGCGTTCGACGCGCACGTCGAGGTCGGGCACGGCGGGCATTTCCTCGGCGCGATGCACACGATGGAGCGCTTCCGCGACTGCTTCTACCGACCGTTCCTGTCCAGCTCGGACAACTACGAGCGCTGGATGCGCGGCGGGGCGCTCGACGCGAACGCCCGCGCCGGGTTGCTCTACAAGTCCCAGCTGGAGGCCTACGAGCAGCCGCCGCTGGACGACGCCGTGCGGTTGGAGCTCGAGGAGTACGTGGTCCGGCGCCGGGCTGAGCTCGGCGACTGACGAAGACGCAGCGCAGGGTGGCGGCGTCGCGGAGCAGCCGTCGCCCGGAGCGGAGTCGAGGAAGTCGCCGCATCGGTATGGCGACTGACTCCTGGCTCCTGACCCCTGGCTGCTGGCGGCTGGCGTTGCTCGCTTCGCTACGCGGGGTCGCGGGCCGTGGCTGTGGTCGCGCGGTGGTCGGTGGCGTAGGGCCGTCTCGTCGGTCTTGTGTTGCCTCTGGGTCGGGCCGGCCGATCTCGCTGGGGGTCGCGCTCGGCGCTCACGGTGGCGGTTGCTGTCGCGTCCTTGAGCTGCGAGCGCGACCGTGAGTTCGGGGGGCGGCGGTGTGCGGCCCGGCTGCTGTGTTTCGTCTCGGGTTGAGCGGGTGTGGCGTGGCGGGTGCTGGTGTGCGGCATCCTTCCCTCGTAGCGCGCACGCTCGACTCCGGCCGGCGACGTCGGCTCTGGCCGTCGGGGCCGTGCGTGCCGATGGGCAGGCGGGGCAGCGGCGTTCGCCGCACGGAGCGCGGAGGCGCAGACATGTATCAGCGACGGCCGGTGCGGTGGCGGGTCTTCGTCGTGCCCGCGCTGCTGACGACCGTCGCGTATGTCGATCCCGGCAACTTCGGGTCCAACATCGAGGCCGGCATCACGCACGGCTACGGGCTGCTGTGGGTGGTCGTCGCGGCGTCGATCTCGGCGGCGATCATCCAGTACCTCGCGGCGCTGCTCGGCCTGGCGACCGGCGGCACCCTCGCGTCGCAGAGCGCGCAGCGGATGTCGCGGCCCATGCGGCTGCTGACGTGGCTGCAGGCCGAGGTCGTCGTCATCATGACCGACCTCGCCGAACTCATCGGCGGCGCCCTCGGCCTCTACCTGCTGCTCGGGATCCCGCTGCCCGTCGGCGCGCTCATCGTCGGCGTCGGCAGCATCGTCGTGCTGCTGCTCGGGCGGCGCGCCGCGACCGTCTCGGCCCCGGTGACGCTGTCGTTGCTGGGCGTCGTGGCCCTGACCGTGCTGGCCATGGCGTGGAGTCTGGGGGCCCGGCCAGGCGCGCTGTCCGGGCTCGTGCCCGGCCCCCTGGACGGGTCCGGCCTCGTGCTCGTCACCGCGATCGTCGGCGCGACCGTCATGCCGCACGCCCTCTACTTCCACTCCGCCGTCAGCGCGGACGCCGGGCTCATCCACGGCCGCGGCGCCGACGGGTATGACGGCCGGGATCCGCGGCGCCGCCTCGGCTGGGCCGTCGCCGGCGCCATGGGCGTCGCCGGCATCGTCAACAGCTCGCTGCTCGTGCTCGGTGCCAACCTGCCCGCCGGCACCGACAGCGGCATCGAAGCCGCGCACGCGGCCCTCGGCGCGACCGTCGGTCAGGTCGGCGCCGCCCTACTGGGCATCGCTCTACTCGCCTCCGGGCTCGCGTCGACCGTCGTCGGGGTCTTCACCGGGCAGATCGTCATGGCCGGATACATCCAGCGACCCATCGCCCTCTGGCTGCGGCGACTCACCGCGATCGTGCCGCCGATCGTCGTGCTCGCCCTCGGCATCGATGCCACCACCGCGCTCGTCGTCAGCCAGGCCGTGCTCGCCCTCGCCCTCCCGATCACACTCGTGCCGCTGCTCGTCCTGACGATGTCGCCGCGGGTCATGGGTGCGTTGCTGCCCGGGCGATCCGTGCGCGCCGCCGCCCTCGTCGTCACGGCTCTCATCACCGTCATGGACGTCGCGCTCCTCGCGCTGCTGGCCACCGGTCGGCTCTGAGGCACGGGCCCTCGGTCGCACGCCCACGCGGCACGCCGCTGCGGGCGTCGCCCGTCACCGCCCTGGCAGCACCTCGTCGAAGAAGTCGGTCATCGCCTCGACCGCCAGCCGGGGCTGCCCGACCAACTGCATGCGGCCCAGCCCGATGATCTGCTCCACGCGCAGCTGCGGCACGAGCCGCGCCAGACGCGCGAGCCGGGCCACGCAGCGGGCATCGACATACAGCATCGGGAGGTGCCGCGCTCCCAGTGCCCGCAGCGCCGCCTCCTCGTCCCAGGCGAGCACTGCGCTCGCGACCGCGAGATGGACCTCCTGGGAGAGGCGGGCGAGCTGGTCGAGCTCGGCCGCCAGCAGGGCCGGGTCGTCCGTCCGCAGGTAGGAGGTGCGCAGGTGCGCCCTCGCGATGTCGCGCCACGCCGGCGAACGCAGGTGCGCGACCAGTGATTCGGCGTCGCCCGCGGCTTGCGGGGTGAGCAGCAGCGGCCCGTCCAGCGCGACGACGGCCCGCGTGCGCTGCGGGCGCGTCGCCGCGAATTCGACGGCCGCCGCCGCACCGCTCGAGTGTCCGACGAGCACCGCGCCGCCGACGCCCACGTGATCGAGCAGCGCCTCGACCGTGCCGGCGACCGCGGCCACCGACAGGTGCTCCAGCGCGCGACCCGGCGGCGGCGATCCGCTGTCGCCGTGACCCGGCAGGTCCAGCGCGATCCGCCGATAACCGCAGCCCAGCGCCCGCGCCAGCGGCTCCATCGTGCTGCGGCCGTTGCCCCAGCCGTGCAGCAGGACGACGACCGGCTGCTCCGCCGGCGGCTCGAGACGCGAGGGCGTGGCGGCGCTGTCGTCGTACGCCAATCGCAAAGCTTTGTGTGTGAAGTGTGGCATCGTCGTCCTCCGGCTGTCCCGCACCGCGGCCGTTCGACCGGGTGTCCTGGCCCCCTGTCCTCTCGCGCCCCCCTTCGCCCGCCCCTCGCGCTGCGCCTCTGTCGCGCCCTGTCGCGCCCTGTCGCGCCCGGTGGCGCCCGGGCCGGGCGCCGCGGAGGGTCGAACGGGCGGACGGGTGGGTGGGGAGGCCCCCTGGCAGCTCCCCACCCACGTCCTGGGCCCCGGCCGGTGCAGCGTCAGCTGCGGACCGCGGGGTTGATGATGGCGCCGGCCAGGCCACCGATGGAGCGCACCGGGACCTCGGCGAAGCGCGGCGTCCGCCGGTCCATCAGAGCCACCCGCGCATAACCGGCCCGCCCGCTCGGGCACACGACCCGCTCGACCCCGCGCTGCCGGACCGTGACGGCCAGGCGGCCGTCGACGCTGAACCGCACGAGGTGGTCGACACCCAACCGCTGCCCGCCCGGCACCGCGACGACCGCGCACGAGAAGCGTCGCTGGCCGCCGGTCGTCACCTGCGGGACACGACGACCGAGCGTGCGCTTCAGGGCCGGATTGCCGGACCGGTCCAGGACCAGCGGCGCGAGGATCATCGTGTCGTAGCCCTGATCCCCGAGGAACGCCTCGCTGCCGTCGCCGGGCGCCCACACGGCGACGTCGTCGCCGTCCTCGCCGAGGAGCACGTCGCTGTTCGGGCCGCGGCCGGCCTCCGGTCCGCCGACGAGCACATCGGCGCCCGGGCCGGCGAGCAGGGTGTCCGAGCCCTTGCGGCCGATGAGCAGATCCGCGCCGCCGCGCCCGAAGAGGATGTCGGTGTCCTCCATGTGCTGCTTGGCCGAGACACCCGCCGGCTGGATGAACCGGTTGCCTGCGTCGTCGTTGTCGGCGCCGATCGTCACGTCCTGACCCGGCGTGCCGGGCGCGACGACCGCGTCGGCCGCCGACACCGCCAGCGTGCCGACCAGGCACGCGCCCAGGATCACCGGCATCGCCAGGCGGCGCCGGCGGGTCGAGCGCGTCGGTGCTGCGACGGCAGCGGCAGGTCGCGGCTCGCGGGCGTCTACGAGCGGTTGATCGTGACGTGGGGCTGAGCAGTCGGTGGGTGTCATGGCGTCGGGTCCTCCTACGAGCGATGAAGGAACGCCCCTGGCAGCGGAGCGATCTGGCGGCAGCCTGCGCGGCGGCCGGCCACCCCCGCATCGGACGGCCCCCTTAGGTCGAGCACGCCGGGGCCTTAGCCCCTCGTCCTGCCAGCAGGTGGCCCCGCGGACCTCGGATGCCATCTGCGAGGTCCCGCCGAGGTCGGCTAAGGGAGGGGCGTGGCGCGTCTGAGGTCGGCGCCCGATGTGCCGGGCACGGGACGGCTCCTACGGTCGGCGCAGTCGGGGAGAGGCCCCGGCCACCACACCAGAAGGACACGACATGAGCACCGACACGATGCCGCAGCGGCGGGAGTCCGACGTCGACCTCGGCGTCGGCGCGACCCCGCCGCTCCCGCCGACCTGCGGCCCCACGCACGACCGGCTGCCCGCCTTCTCGCCGCGCTCGACCACGTGGACCACGACCGACCGCGGACGGCCCGCCTGGGGTCGCCGCGAAGCCTCGAGCTGACGCCGAGCCCTTCCGCCCTCGCCGGCGCGCTGCGAGCTCGACGTTGTGGCTGTCGTCGCGACGGTGGGCTGGGGGCGCGACCGTGAACGTAGCGTGAGCGTAGAGGGGATGCCCTGCCCTCACGCCCGATGCTCACGACCAGCGCTCAGAACAGGCGCTCATGAAAGGTGCTCAGGACAGGCCGACGGCGTCCAGGCCCAGGCGGTGGCCGACGCGGGCGGCTTCGGCGCGGCCGGGGACTGCGAGCTTGCGCAGGATGTTGGACACGTGGACGCTCGCAGTCTTGGCGCTGATGCCGAGTGCCTCGCCGATCTCGTGGTTCGTGCGGCCCGCTGCCAGAGCGCGCAGGACCTCCAGTTCCCGGGCGGTCAGGCCGTATTCGGCGTTCGGGTCGCCCGCCGCGCCCGCGCCCGTGCCCGTGCCGTGTCCGGCCGCACCGCCGGCACCGCTCGCACCGGAACCCTGCGGACCGGCCGAGCCATCGAGACCGTTCCTACCGGCCAGACCACCCCGGCCGTCCGGATCACGGCTCACCTGCGCCCCGTCGAGCGCGGCCGAGCCGTCGAGGCGGATCATGCCGTGGGCCGGCTCGGGCAGGGCGCTCAGATCCGCGACGAGGTGGCCGTCCGCCCCCGAGGCCCCCTGCCGGTCGGCCCGGGTGCCGGCCTGCGTCCCCGCCCCGACGCCGTCCGCAGCGCCGCCGCCGACGCCGCCGCCGCCCTGCACGACCACCGGCGCGGCCAGCTCGAGCGCAGCCTCCAGCCGGTGCCAGCGCGCCAGCCGGTCGACTTCCTGCACCAGGGGCACGATGCCGTAGCCCCGCGCCATCGCGTCCGCGCGGCGCAGCGCGTCGATCGCCGCGCCGCTGACCCCGCCGACGAGCCGACTCTCCGCCTCCCGCCACCTGCTGTAGGCGGTCTCCAGCGGCCGGTCCTGCGCGGCCCAGGCCCGCTCGGCGTCGGCCCACAGCGTCGGCTCGGCGCGCGCCTGGGCTCGGGCGGCCTCGGCCGCGGCCGTCGCGATCCACGCGGCCATCGCCGGCGGATCACCCGCCCGGGGCGCCGCCGGACGACCCGGCGCGAGCCCCGCCAGCACCTCCCGCATCCGCTCCTGGGCCCGGCGCGACCCCTCGCTGCGCCGCGCGTCGGCCAGATCGCCCAGAGCCCGCAACCCCAGGCAGTAGAGCCACGAGCTGCGTTGCGCCTCATCGGTGCCCGCGAGCGACTCCAGCGCCTCGACGACGAGGGCGTAGGCGACCTGCGGGTGCCCGGCCCACAGCTCGACCTCCGCGGACGCCTCCGCCACCTCCCGGCACCATGACGTGGGGGAGCGTTCGACCTGCACGATCTCGCGGGCCCGGGCGCAGTGCCGCAGCGCCGCGTCGAATTCCCCCCGCACGACGCACACCTGAGCGGCCCGGCACAGCGTGGGCGCAGCCAGGATGCCGCCGGCGTCATAGCTGAGCGAGCGCTGCACGAACGCCTCCGCGTCGTCGAACCGCCCGAGCCGGAAGGCCGACTCCGCGGCGTTCGCCAGCATGATCGTGCCCGACTGGCGCAGCACCCCCAGGCGCGCGAGCTCCTCGACCCCCTCAGCGGCCAGCTGCACGACCTCCCGGTGCCGGCCGGCCTCGCCGAGCACGTGCGAGAGGTTGATGTAGGCGTCGCACACCGCGTCCGGGCTCGTCGTCTCACGCCCGATGAGCAGCGCCGCACGCAGCTCGCCGATCGCCTCGGCGTGCCGGCCACGCGCCGCGGCCACGACGCCGATCGCGTTGCGGATCCGCCCCTCCTGCGGTCGCGCCCCGACCGCCCGCGCCAGCTCCAGCGCGATCCTCGCCTCCCGATCGGCATCCTCGAACCGCGAGTAGGCGGCGGCGTGCGCCGCCAGCCCCGCCGCGACCTTCGCGGCCAGCACGCTGCGCTCACCGGTCGGCAGTAGGTCGCGGGCCGACTCCAGCGCGGCCTGCGCCGCCGGCCCGTTGCCGCGCATCGACTCGATATAGCCCAGGTCCTCCAGCACTGCCGCGCGCACCCGCGGCGCCAGGTCGGCCCGCAGGGCGACGTCCAGCAGCCGCACCGCCTCGTCGACGTCGCCGATGACCCGAGCCGAGCGTGCGGCATGGCGCAGGATCTCGAGCCGGTCGACCTGCACATCGACCTCGCCCACCGATCCGCCCACCGGCCCGTCGATCGTCCGCTCGACCCGTGTCATGAGATCGAGCACCCGCACGAAATACGTGTGGGCGTCGGCGAACGCGTAGATCCGCTCGGCCTCGAACGCCGCCGTCAGCGCCGAGTCCAACGCCCGGTGCAGGTCGCCGGCCAGATGCCAGTGCCGCGCGATCTCACCGGCGCTCGCCCGGCCCGACTCCGGGGGAGCCTGGTCGGGCGGCGCGCGGCGGGCGGTGCCGCCCCTCGGAGCGCCGCCGGTCGCTGCACCCGGGCCCGGCCCGCCCTCCAGGGCCTGCGCGGCCGCCCGATGCAGCCGCGAGCGCCGCGTCGGCAGCAGCGACTGGTAGGCGACCTCCCGGAACGCCGGATGGTGGAAGGCGATCCGGTCGTCCGCGGTCAGCGTCAGCACGTGCCGCTCCAGGGCCGGCACGACGGCGTCCTCGACCGTCTCGATCGGCAGCCCGCTCGTCGCCGCCAGGAGTGCCAGCGACGCGCGACGCGCCAGCACGCACGCGGCGGACACGACGGTCTGCGTCGCCTCCGGCAGCCCCGCCAGCCGCACCGCGAGCAGGTCGCGCAGCGCGATCGGCAGCCCGTCCCCGCCGGTGCCGGCATGCCACACCAGGTGCTGGGCGAAGAGCGGGTTGCCGTCGCAGCGGGCCACGATCGTGCGCGCCAACCGCGGATCCAGATCGGGCCCGGCGAGCGCCTCGACGAGCCGGAGCGTCTGCGGCTCGTCCAGCCGCGACAACCGCAGGTGATCGACCCGCGGCAGCCGCCCCAGCTCCGCGAGCCACGTGCGCACCGCCGAGGCCCGGGTGACCTGGTCGTTGCGGTAGGTGAGCACGAGCAGCGCGTGCTCGTCGACGAGGTTCGTCGCCAGGAAGCGCAGCAGATCCAACGTCGACCGGTCCGCCCAGTGGATGTCCTCGACGACCTGGACGACCGGACGGTCGCGACCCAGCGCCCCGAGCAGCCCCAACACCGACTGGAAGAAGCCGAGCTGGTGGAAGCTGCGCGGTTGCGGGTCCGTCGACCCCTCCGGCGAGCCGATCGTCGGCGCCGGCCACGCCGACCCGCCCGCCGCCTCCGCCGAGGTCACTGACGCGGCCACGCCCGGATCCGCGGCCAAGCCGGAGCCGGTGCGCGACTCAGAGCCCGGCCCGGTGACCGGGGACAGCAGCCGGACGAGCTCGGGGAACGCCTGCACCTCGTGCCCGGCGCTGCCGGCCAGCCGGCGCAACCCCTGGGCCAGCGGCGCGAAGGGCAGCGCCTCACCGGCGACCGGCACGCACGCCCCGACGAGCGCCCGCGGCCGCTCCCGCTTGAGGAACTCCCCGACCAGGCGTGTCTTGCCGACCCCGGTCTCGCCGGAGACGACGACGATCCGCGGACGTCCCGCGGCGGCTCCGCGCAGACCCTCGCTCAAACTGTCCAGGCACTCCCCGCGTCCGACCAGAGCGGCGATGGGGCGGTCGGCCATGGCCTCATCCTGGCCCCGATCGGTCTGCGTGGGAACCCGATAAAGCGAGACGGGTTCGCCGCGAGCCGCTCTGAGGTCTCCTGGACGGTCGTCTAAGGAGCCTGCCCGATGTGCCGGCCGTCACCCCCGGCCTACGGTCACGACCTGACCCACCGGGGAGACACCCCGGCGCCGAAGGGGGACACCGCAGATGACCGTCATCACCGCACCACACGCCTACAACGAATCGGGGCTCTTCGTCGACCTGCGCCGCAGCGTCGCCACGCCGCTCTATCTCAAGGTCGAGGGACTGAACTTCGCCGGCTCGGTCAAGATCAAGGCCGCCGCCGAGATGGTCGAACGCGCCGAGCGCGACGGCCTCATCGGCCCCGACTCGATCCTCGTCGAGTCGAGCTCCGGCAACCTGGGCGTCGCGCTGAGCATGATCGCCGCCGACCGCGGCTACCGCTTCGTGTGCGTCGTCGACCCGCGCTGCAACTATGCGACCCGCCGGCTCATGGAGGCCTACGGCGCCCAGGTGCAGCAGGTGACCACGCCGCATCCCGAGCGCGGGCTGCTCGGCGCGCGGCTCGACCGGGTCGCGCAGCTGTGCGCGAGCGACGCGCGGTACGTGTGGCTCGACCAGTACGCCAACCCGGGCAACTGGCAGGCGCACTACCGGCGCACCGGCCCGGAGATCCTGCGCGAATTCCCGCGGCTGGACGTGCTCTTCGTCGGCGCCGGCACCACGGGCACCCTCATGGGCTGCGCCCGGTTCTTCGCCGAGCAGCGGCGCCGCGTGCACATCGTCGCCGTCGACGCCGCCGGGTCCGTCACCTTCGGCGGGCCGCCCGCGCCGCGCATGATCCCCGGCCTGGGCACCAGCGTGCGCCCCGCCCAACTCGACGAGTCCTTCGTCGACGACGTCGAACTTGTCGCCGAACCCGACACCGTGCGGATGTGCCACCGGCTCGCCCGACGCGGCTACCTCTTCGGCGGCTCCACCGGGACCGTCGTCGCCGGGGCCGTCGCCTGGCTCGCGCGGCACGGCGAGCACCGCTCCGGTGTTCCCGGTCGTCCGGGTCGTCCCGGTTGCGCCCTGACCGCCGTCGCGATCGCTCCGGACTTCGGCGAGCGCTACCTCGACACGCTGTATCACCCCGCCTGGGTGCGAGACGTCTACGGCGAGGACGTGCTCGAGGGCGTCCCCGCGGGCTACCTCGACACGCAGACCGCGCAGCCTGCGCCGCCCGCGCCCGCTCGCGTCCTGGCCTGATCCTCCCGGCGACGCACCCTGCGGCTGCCATATCGATCGCCAACAACAGTGTGCGACGAAGCGCGTCTGCACCCCGTCGAACCACCTGGCCTCCTGAAGGA
>JAVTVZ010000177.1:0-28127 GCA_032229625.1 Dermatophilaceae bacterium
TCGGGCGCGTCCTCGATGAACCCGTGCTGCGCGAGCATCCGCAGGTGGTAGGACGTCGCGCCCGTGTTGAGGCCGGTGCGCCGGGCCAGGTCGGTCGAGGTCTGCGGCCCGTCGAAGCGCAGCAGCCCGAGCAGCTGGGTGCGCACGGGGTGGCTGATCCCCCGCAACTGCTCGGGGGTGGGGACGACCGATTCCGATCCGCTCATGCGAGCAAAGGTATCTCTGCAAAGAAAAACGTGCAAGGAATCCTACGCAAGGCCTCGCGGTGCTGGGCTCGGGTGGCGGTGGGTCCGGGGCCGGATGGCGCATCAGTCATACGGACCGTATGACTCAGCTACGATCGGTCGATGACCATCAGCATCCGGAACAAGGGCACGACGAGTGCCATCCGAGAGCTCGCCGCCCGCACCGGGCTCAGCCTCACCGAGGCGACGGATCGCGCCGTGCGCGGCGAACTCGCTCGCCTCGAAGCGGATCGGGCACACGAGTCGCCGGACGATCGGCTGGCGCGGATGCGGCGATTCACCGTCGCGATGCAGGCGCGCGCCGCGGCGGGCACAGGTCCGTGGGTGCGCGATGAGGATCTCTATGACGAGGACGGCCTGCCGCGATGATCGTCGACACCTCGGCGCTCGTCGCGATCCTGCAGGACGAGCCGGATGCCGACATCTACCTGCAGGCGCTTGCGCAGGCGGGCTCTGCCGCGATGAGTCACGGCACGCTCGTGGAGCTGTCGATCGTGCTGTGGCGCCGCTTCGGGGCGAGCGAGGCGGACGTGCGGTCGCTGCTCGACGAATACGGCATCACCGTGGCTTCTGCGCAGGACGGGCATGCCTGGATGGCGGCCGAGGCGTATCGGCGGTGGGGTCCGACCTCCGGGACGGCAGCCCGGCTCAACGTCGGGGACTGTTTCGCATACGCGCTGGCCGCCGCAGCGGACGAGACCCTCCTGTTCAAGGGTGCGGACTTCGCCGCGACCGACATTCGCCCGGCGGTGCGCCGTGCGTCGGACCAGTCGGGCCCGGCACTCGAGTGAGCCTCCGAGTGAGCTCGCGCTGCGAGGCCCGTCGCGCCGATGCCACCGCGCGTTGCGGCTGGCGGTAGGCTGCCGCCACCATCGATGACTGCCCGACCGGGCCGGTCACCATCCACCGTTGGACGGCACACGAGGGGAAGCCGGTGCGACGCCGGCACGGTCCCGCCACTGTGACCCCGGGCCCCGCCCGCGGGAAGTCAGGCACCCTCGCCGCCCACCTGTTCCCGACGGGCGCGGACCCTCGAGGAAGGCGGACCCCCATGCCGCAGGGCCAGCCGGAGAGCATCCCCGACGACGGGCTGACGACGCGGCAGCGCCGCAACCGGCCGATCACCGCTGTCCACACCGGCCCCGGCAAGGGCAAGTCGACCGCCGCCTTCGGGATGGCGCTGCGCGGCTGGAATCAGCGCTTCGACATCGGGGTCTTCCAGTTCGTCAAGTCCGCCAAGTGGAAGGTCGGGGAGGAAGAGGTCTTCCGCCGCCTCGGCGAACTGCACGCGCAGACCGGCGAGGGCGGCCCCGTGGAGTGGCACAAGATGGGCTCCGGGTGGAGCTGGACCCGCACGAGCAGCGGTGAGGACACCCAGGAGCGGCACGCCGCCGACGCCCTCGAGGGCTGGCGCGAGATCCAGCGTCGCCTGGCCAATGAGCGCCACGACCTCTACGTGCTCGACGAATTCACCTACCCGATGAAGTGGGGCTGGGTCGATGTCGACGAGGTCTGCGAGACGCTGGTCACCCGCCCGGGCAAGCAGCACGTCGTCATCACCGGCCGCGACGCCGACCCGCGCCTGCTCGAGGTTGCGACGCTCGTCACCGAGATGACGAAGATCCGCCACCCGATGGACGACGGGCAGAAGGGCCAGCGGGGCATCGAATGGTGACCCTGCCCCGGGTGCTCGTCGCCGCCCCCGCCTCCGGCAGCGGCAAGACGATGATCGCCACCGGCCTCATCGCTGCCCTGCGCGACCGCGGACTGGCCGTCAGCCCCCACAAGGTCGGCCCCGACTACATCGACCCCGGCTATCACACGGCCGCCGCCGGTCGACCGGGCCGCAACCTCGACGCCCACCTCGTCGGCGAGGACCTGCTCGTGCCGCTGCTGCTGCACGGGGCGCGCACCCCGGCGCCCGCGGACATCGCGGTCGTCGAGGGCGTCATGGGGCTCTTCGACGGGGCGCTGGGCACCGAGGGCTTCGCCAGCAGCGCGCACGTCGCCCGCCTCACCCGGACCCCGGTCCTGCTCGTCGTCAATTGCGCGGCGGCCTCGCGCAGCGTCGCCGCGGTCGTCCACGGCTTCGCGACCTTCGAGCCCGGCGTGCGGGTCGGGGGAGTGGTCCTGAACAACGTCGCCTCCCCCCGCCACGAGGCCGAAGCCCGCCGCGCCGTCGCCGCGACGGGGGTGCCCGTGCTCGGGGCCGTCCCGCGCCTGCCCGACGTCGTCGTCCCCAGCCGCCACCTCGGGCTCATCCCCGCCGCCGAGCGCCGCCCCGAAGCGCTCAGCGCCGTCGGCGCCCTCGGCCGGATGGCCGCCGACCATCTCGACCTCGACGCCGTCATCGCCCTCGCCGCGACCGCCCCCGACCTGGACGCCTCGCCCTGGGACCCCCGCGCCGCCGTAGCGGGAGTGCCCGCCCCTCCCGTGCCGTCGGCCGGGGTGCCGGGTCGGGTCGGCGACGCGCGGCCGGTCGTCGCGGTGGCGGCCGGGGAGGCCTTCACGTTCGGCTACGCCGAGACTCCCGAGCTGCTCGCGGCCGCGGGCGCGCGGGTCGAGCGGTTCGACCCGCTGCGCGACGAGGCGCTGCCGGCCGGCACCGCCGGCATCGTGCTCGGCGGCGGCTTCCCCGAGATCCACGCGTCGGCCCTGAGCGCCAACCGCGACCTGCGCGCCCAGATCGCCGACTTCGCGGCCCAGGGCGGGCCGATCCTCGCCGAGTGCGCCGGGATGCTCTACCTGCTGCGCGAGCTCGACGGCGCCCCGATGTGCGGCGTGCTGCCCGCCGGCGGCGCCATGCATCCTCGGCTCGTGCTCGGCTACCGCCAGGCCGTCGCGCTGTCCGACAGCGTCGTCGCCTCCGAGGGCACCCGTGTCGCCGGCCACGAATTCCACCGCACCCGCGTCACCCGCGACGAGCCACTCCCGCGCCCCGAGCCCGCCGGGCCCGCCAAGCCCGCGGACCGCACCGCCTCGCGGCCCGCGTGGGGGTGGCGTGACTCGCACGGCGATCCCGAGGTCGAGGGCTTCGTCCAGGGGGGCGTGCACGCGTCCTACCTGCACACGCACTGGGCCGGGCGACCGCAGTCCGCGACGGCCTTCGTGCACGCGGCGCGGGGCCGCGCCGACGGGTGGCCCGGCGCCGGTGCCCTGCGTGCCGCCCACGACAAGTCCGCACACGACAGGTCCGCACACGACAGGTCCGCACACGACAGTGTGGGGTCAGCGACCTCAAGCGACGCCGTCGACCGCGTCCACGACGTCCCGCTGGCCGCAAGGGGAGCCCGGTGACCCCGACGAACTCCGGTCCGAACAACTCCGGTCCGAACAACTCCGGCCCGACGAGCTCGGCCCGCTCTGGATCCGGCCGGTCGACACGCGGCCGGGCGAGCGCCGCCCGGGCCCGGGCCGATGCCGCGACCCCCGGACCGGACGCGCCCGAGGTGTCGACGCCGGAGCCGCCCACCACCCCAGCAGCCACCGGCGTCACCGCGGCCACGCCCGCCACGGCAGGGGCCGGCCTCGTCGTCGGCGTCGGCGTCAGCTCCCAGGCTCGCCCGGCGGCGATCCGCGACGCGATCGACGCCGCGCTGCAGGAGTGGCGTCAGACGCCCGAGCGGGCCGGCGCGCCGCTGCTGGCGGTGACGACGTGGGCCGCGAAGGCGGACGACCCGACGATCCGCGCCCTCGCGCGGCATTGGGGCGTGCCGGTCTGGCCGCACGAGTCGGCGACCCTGCGCGCCCGCGACCCCGGCACCGCCCGCGTCCGCGCGCTCACCGGCCCGCGCAGCGACAATCCTCCGGGCACACGGGGCGTCGAGAACGTGCGCGCCAAGGCCGCGCGGGTGGCCCGCGAGGGCGCCAAGCTGGCCCCGAGCATCGGCTCGGTCGCGCGGGCCTCGGTGCTGGCCAGCGAGGCCCGGCCCCTGCACGACAAGCGCATCGCCGGTGGCTGCACGTATGTGCTCGGCTGGCTCGACCCCGCCCAGGTCCAGGCGAGCGCCCCCGGCGGCCCCGAGGAGCCGCTGCGCCACCACGGCGACCGGGAGGCGCGCGACTGCCCGATCGACCTGGCCGTCAACGTGCTCAGCGAGGCCACCCCGACCTTCCTGCGCGAGGTCTTCGAGCGCGCCCTGGCCGACGTCTCCCGCTATCCGGACGAGCTGCCCGCGCGGCGCCGTCTCGCGGCCTTCCTGGGCGTCGACCTCGACCGGTTGCTGCTGGTCAACGGCGCCGCGGAAGCGTTCATGCTCATCGCCCACGCCCGCGCCTGGCGGGCCCCGCTCGTGGTGCACCCGCAGTTCACCGAGCCCGACGCCGCCCTCGAGGCCGCCGGCCACGCGCCGACCCATCACGTGCTCACCGCCGACGAGGGATTCGCGCTCGACCCGGATCGGGTGCCCACGGACGCCGACCTCGTCGTCGTCGGCAACCCGACGAACCCGACCTCGCGCCTGCACAGCGCCGACGCGCTGCGGGCGATCCGGGACGCCGGACCGGTGGACCGGGTGCTGGTCGTCGACGAGGCCTTCATGGACGTCGTGGCGGGCGAGGAGCAGACGCTGCTGCACGACCACCGTCGCCTCGACGAGCTCGACGCGCGCACCTTGACCAACGGGGCCCGCGCCGCGATCCGCCGCGGACGACCCGTCATCGAGGCCCGCGCGGCAGGGCTCGCCGGGCGCGCGGCCGGGGAGACCGGCGTCTGCGTCGTGCGCAGCCTGACGAAGACCTACGCGATCCCGGGCATCCGGGCCGGGTATGTCGTCGGCGACCCCGCCTTCATCGCCCGCCTGCGGCAGCTCCAGCCGCCGTGGTCGGTCAACGCGCTCGCCCTCGCCGCCATCGACGCGCTCCCCAGCGCGCAGGGGGTCTTCGGCGGCATCGTCCAGATCGCCCAGGTGCCGCGCCGCCGCAAGCGACTGGCCGACAAGCTGACCCGCGCCGGCCTGCAGGTCGTGCCCGAGCCCGCCGGGCCCTTCGTGCTCGCCTACCACCCGCTCGGGGAGCACCTGCGGATCTGCTTGCGGGAGAAGGGGATCGCCGTACGCCGCGGCGACACCTTCCCCGGTCTGGGGCCCGGCTGGCTGCGCTTCGCGGTGCGCGACGACGACACGACCGACCACGTGATCCGCGAGCTGCG
Source organism: Dermatophilaceae bacterium (assembly GCA_032229625.1). GTDB lineage: Bacteria > Actinomycetota > Actinomycetes > Actinomycetales > Dermatophilaceae > Kineosphaera. Next base: position 5,395 of record JAVTVZ010000177.1, read on the forward strand.
GGCCATCCTGCGCGCCGCGACGCGCACGCCGCGACGCCGCGCCGCCGCCACGAAGACCACGGCCGCGAAGACCACCGACGCGAAGACCACCCACGCGAAGACCACGGCCACGGCGACGCAGGCCGCCGACACCCCGCCGACCGCGCGGGCGCAGGCATCGACCGACGCGCCGCCCGCCGCCGACCGCGGCGAGGCCCCGACCGACCCCAGGGAGCAGCCATGAAGCCCGTCCTGCCGCTGGAGGAGTCGACGCGCGAGGCGTTGGCACAGGTCATCGCGCAGCGCCGAGACATCCGCAGCACCTTCACGATGGACCCCATCGACGACGAGGTCTTGACCCGGATCCTCGCCGCCGCGCACCGCGCGCCCAGTGTCGGGCTGAGCCAGCCGTGGGACTTCCTGCTCGTCACCGACGTCGAGCGGCGCCGCCGCGTGCAGGCACTCGCCGCCGAGCAGCGCGACGCCTTCGCCGCGAGCCTGCCCGGCGACCGGGCCCGGCGCTTCGACGGCCTCAAGGTCGAGGCCGTCCTGGCCACCCCGCTCAACATCGTCGTCACCTGCGACCCGACCCGCGGCGGCCCCTACACCCTCGGGCGGCACGCCGACCCGCGGATGGCCCCCTTCTCGGTCGCCACCGCCGTCGAGAATCTGTGGCTCGCCGCCCGCGCCGAGGGCATCGGCGTCGGCTGGGTGAGCTTCTTCGACCCCGACGCGCTGCGCGTCGCCCTCGACCTGCCCGAGCATCTGGACGTCGTCGCCTACCTGTGTGTCGGGCACGTCCGCGAATTCCCGCAGGCCCCCGAGCTCGCCCTCACCGGATGGGCCCGTCGCCGCCCGCTGGCCTGGGCGGTCCACCACGAGCGATGGGGGGCCCGCGGCCTCCCGGGAGGAGTACCCATGCTGCTCATCGACGAGACCGTCGCCGCGATCGAGCCCCTCGACGCCGCGGCCCGGGCCGCCACCGACGAGCACCAGCTGCGCCTGACCAAGCCCGCCGGGTCCCTCGGTGAGCTCGAGGTCATCGCCGGCCGGCTCGCCGCGATCGCCGGGGTGTCGCCCCCGCCGATCCCCGAGCCCGCCGCGCTCGCCGTCTTCTGCGGCGACCACGGGGTGCACGCCCAGTCGGTCACGCCGTGGCCGCAGGAGGTCACGACCCAGATGGTCCACAACGTGCTCGCCGGCGGCGCCATGACCAGCGTGCTGGCCCGCCAGGTCGGCGCCGAGGTCGCCGTCGTCGACGTCGGCGTCGCCTCGCAGCTGCCCGACACCCCGGGCCTCATGCGCCGCAAGGTCGCCCCCGGCACCGGCGACATGACCCAGGGCCCGGCGATGACGGCCCAGCAGTGCGCCCAGGCGATCGACACCGGGATCGACGTGGCCCGCGACCTCGTCGCCCAGGGCAACCGCCTCCTGGCCACCGGCGACCTCGGCATCGGCAACACCACTGCCTCCGCGGCCCTGGTCAGCGTCTTCACGCGCACGCCCGCGCGCGCCGTCACCGGCCGCGGCACCGGCATCGACGACGAGATGCTCGCCCACAAGGTCGCGGTCGTCGAGCGCGCGATCGCCATCAACGGCGCGTCCGCCGACGACCCCTTGGGTGCGCTCGCAGCGCTCGGCGGGCTGGAGCACGCGGCGCTCGTCGGCTTCCTCCTCGGGGGTGCGGCGCTGCGCGTGCCGGTCGTGCTCGACGGGGCGATCGCGGCCTCCGCGGCGCTGGTCGCCGCGGCCCTGGCCCCGCGCGCCACCGGCTACTGGTTCGCCGGGCACGTCTCGGCCGAGCCGGGCTCGCGCCTGGCCGTCGCCGCCCTCGGGCTGCGGCCCCTGCTCGACCTGGGCATGCGCCTCGGCGAAGGCAGCGGTGCCGTCCTGGCGATCCCCCTCCTGCAGGCCGCCGCGCGCGTGCTGCACGAGGGCGCGACCTTCGAGAGCGCCGGGGTGGCCGGGCGCGATGAGTGATCTCGGAGCCCAACTGCGGCTCACCGCCCGGCGGGTCGTCGTCCTCGGCGGGCCGCCGCGCGCCCTCGGGGTCCTGGGCCGGCTCCTGGCCCGCGGCGCGCAGGTCACCGTCATCGCGCCACAGGTCGCGACGTCGGTCCAGGATCTCGCCGAGCGCGGCGCCCTCACCTGGCACGCCCGCCCGTATGCGACCGGTGACCTCGCCGGAGCCGCGCTCGTCGTGCGCTGCGACGGCCCGACCCTGACGGGCGACACCGCCCGCACCGCCACGTCCGACGCTGCCGCGGCGTCCGACGCGGCCGACGCGGCCGATTCTGCCGACGCAGCCGACGCCGATGCCGCCGCGGCGGGGATCCTCGTCGCCGACCTCGCGGCCGACCTCGTCGCGAGTGCCGGCGATCGGGCCCTCGGGTCGGCCCCGTCCGCACCCGCGGGCGAGGCCGTCGACGACTCGGCGCCACGCACCCGCGACGAGCTCGTCGCGCCCGGCGAGGTCGTCCTCGTCGGCGGTGGGCCGGGCGACCCGGGGCTGCTGACGCTCGCCGGTCTCGCCGCCGTCCGGGCCGCGGACGTCGTCGTCGTCGACCGCCTCGCGCCGCTGGAGGTGCTGCGCGATCTGGGCCCCGACGTCGAGGTCGTCGACGTCGCCAAGATCCCCCGAGGCCGCTTCACCCCCCAGGAGCGCATCAACGAGGTGCTCCTGGAGCACGCGCGCGCCGGCCGACGGGTCGTGCGGCTCAAGGGCGGCGACTCCTTCGTCTTCGGTCGCGGCATGGAAGAGGTCATCGCCTGTCGCGACGCCGGCGTGCCCGTGCGGGTGATCCCCGGCGTGACCTCGGCGGTCGCCGCGCCGGAGCTCGCCGGCATCCCGGTCACGCACCGCGGGGTCGTCCAGGGTTTTGCGGTCATCTCCGGCCACGCGGCCCCCGACGACCCGCGCAGCACCGTGGACTGGGCCTCGCTGGCCGCCAGCGGCGTCACCGTCGTCGTCCTCATGGGCGTCGAGACCCTGCCGCGGATCGCCGCGACCCTGCGCGACGCCGGCCGCCCGGCCCAGACCCCCGTCGCCTGCGTGATGGAGGCCGGCTCCACCCGCCAGCGCGTCGTCACCTCCACGATCGGTGACCTCGCCGCCGGCCCGCTGCCCGCGGGCGTCGCGCCGCCGGCCGTCACCGTCATCGGCGACGTCGCCGCCTTCGCCGCGACCGCGCCTGCCTGACGCGCCCGCCTGACGCGGCCGCCTCGCCGCGGACTCTCACGGCCCCCTCGCGGCCCGTCACGGCCCCCTCACGGCCCTGCCGGGCGGGCCGCGATGGGCGTCGACCCCCAATGTGTGCATCCCGAGCCCTCCCGGGCTGTCACCTGGACGATTGTCCGGATAACCTGGTGATCGCGGCTGATCGGGGGATCCGGCCGCTCGGAGGTCGCAGACGTGCCCACGTCGTGGGTGGCGCTGTCGTCGCGGGGTGACGTCCGCAGTCGTGGTCAGGATGACGGGGGAGATGGTGAGGATGGCGTCGGTCATGTGGAAGTCGGCTCGGATCGCCGGACTGGCGGCGTTGGGGGTCTCGATGGCCCTGGCGCCCGGCCTGTCGGCGCAGTCGTTGGCGAGGTCTGCGGGCCCGGTGAAATCGGCCCATCGATCCGGCGTGGTGAGCGCTCTGCCGTCCGCGGCGCGCGCCCGGGTCGACATCACCGCAGACCGTGTGACCCGATCGCTGCTGCCATGAGTGACGCCTGGCGCTGGGAAGCGCTCGACGCCTCCGGCGCGACCCTGGCCGACGCGCCCGGAGCGACCGCCGCCTTTCCGACCCAGGGCGAGGCCGAGGCCTGGCTCTCGGAGTCGTGGGAGGAGCTCGCCGACGCCGGTGTCGCCGCGGTGACCCTGAAGCACGGCGACGCACCGGCCTACGGGCCCATGCCGCTCGACCCCGCCTGACGCGGCCACCGCAGCGTCGCGGAGCCCCGCCGAGGCGAGCCCTTCGACGGAGGGTGAGGCAGGGCCCGACGGCGCCCGCTCGACAGACGAAGAGACCGTCCCTGCCCAGGGACGGTCTCTTCGTCTGTCGAGCGCGCGCCCGCGCGGGTGCGCCAGGCGCGCGTCCGCGTCAGGGCCTCAGCTCGGATACTGCCCGCGGGCGACGCGCGGGCGCGGCACGCGACCGGGGCGGATCTGCATGGACCGCGAGATCGAATACCACAGCGATCCCTTGTCGGGGTCCTGGCCGAACTTCGCGCGCACCCGCTTCTTCACGGCCGCCCACATGATGAAGCCGTCGAGCACCGAGAGGAGCACGGCCCCGTAGACGATGGCGTAGCCCGTGAGGATCGCCGTGCGGTTCGGGATGAGGCTCACGGGCAGCCCGACGAGCATGATCGGCAGGAGGAATTCGGCGACGTTCCACCGGGCGTCGATGCAGTCGCGGATGAAGGCGCGCTGGGTGCCGCGGTCGCGCGGCGGCAGCGCCCACTCCTCACCGGCATACATCGCAGCGCGCATCCGGTTGCGCTCCTCGCGCTGCTTGACCCGCGACTCGGCGGCCGCGGCCTTGCGGTCCGTCGGCACCAGCGGACGCTGCCGGGCCGCCTGGGCCTCCCGCCGCGTCGGCGTCGGCCTGTTCTTGGCGCCGGGGCGGTCGAGCCGCGCGTCGCCGGAGACGGTCTGGGCGGGCTCCTGGTCCTTCTTACGTCCGAACACCCTGCCACCCTAGTAGAGCCACAGCCCCGCCCCGGACGCCTCCCGACGCGCCCCGGACCCCTCCCGGCCCCGCCCCGCAGGCCGTCCGGACCGCACGCGTCCGCGGGCGATCTCAGGTGATCTCGGGCGACAACGGGCCGCACACGGTCCTGACCCGGACACGCCCACCTCGAGCGGTGCCGCCTGTCTCCGCTCGCCCGCGCCCCGCGGGGCCTCCGCCGGCGGCCGGCCTTGAGTAGCCTGCCGTGATGACTCCCGACGCGACGCCGCAGCCCGAGCCCGCCTCCCGTCCGACCGGCGCGCCGCCGATGGACCCGCAGCGCCTCGCGCAGTTGCGGGCGCGGGTGGACGAGCTGCTGCCCGACGTCCTGTCCGACCTGGTGTCGCTGGCCCGTATCCCGAGCGTGTCGCTGCCGTCGTTCGACGCGGCGCACGTCGAGGCGTCGGCGCAGCGGGTCGCCGAGCTGCTCGCCGGGGCGGGCGCACAGGTCGAGGTCGTGCGGGCCGGAGCCGGGCATCCGGCCGTCATCGGCCGGGTCGCGGGGCCGCAGGGCGCCCCGACCGTGCTGCTCTACGCGCATCACGACGTCCAGCCGTCGGGCCGCGACGAGGACTGGGCGACACCGCCGTTCGAGCCGACCCGGCGCGGCGACCGGCTCTTCGGCCGCGGCGCCGCCGACGACAAGGCCGGCGTCATGGCCCACGTCGCGGCGCTGCGCGTCTTCGACGGCCGGCCGCCGGTCAACGTCGTGGTCTTCGTCGAGGGCGAGGAGGAGGCCGGCTCCGAGAGCCTGCCGGCGCTCCTGGAGGCCCATCACGACGCGCTGGCCTGCGACGCGCTCGTTATCGCGGACTCCGGCAACTGGGACATCGGCACCCCGGCGCTGACGACGACCTTGCGCGGCAACGTCCGCGTCGACGTCGAGCTGCGCACCCTCGACCACGGCGTGCACTCGGGCATGTTCGGCGGTCTCGTGCCCGACGCGATCACGGCGATGTGCCGCCTGCTGGCGACGCTGCACGACGACTCCGGCGCGGTCGCCGTCGCGGGCCTCCTCGGCTCCGACGACACCCAGGTCGACTACACGCCCGAGCGGCTGCGGGTGGAGTCCGGGGCGCTGGACGGCGTCGAGTTCCTCGGCGACGGCTCGTATGCGTCGCGGCTCTGGACCAAGCCGGCCCTGACCGTCATCGGCATCGACGCCCCGTCGGTCGACGAGGCCGCCAACCTGCTCACGCCCCGCTGCCGCGCGAAGATCTCCCTGCGCATCGCCCCGACCCAGGACGCCGGGCAGGCGATGGAGGCTCTCACCGAGCACCTGCGCAGCCACGCCCCCTGGGGCGCGCACGTGCAGGTCAGCGCCGGGGAGGCCGGGCAGGGCTTCACGACGACCACGACCGGCCCGTATGTCGAGGCCGCCCGCGCCGCGTTCGCCGACGCCTGGCAGACGCAGCCGGTCGACATGGGCATCGGCGGCTCGATCCCCTTCATCGCGCAGTTCGCCGAGGCCTTCCCCGACGCGACGATCCTCGTCACCGGCGTCGAGGACCCGGACACCCGCGCGCACGGGGCCGACGAGAGCCTGCATGTGCCGGAGTTCGCCCACGTCGCCCTGGCCGAAGCGGTGCTCCTCGAGCGCATCGGCGCCCTGGGGTCCGGCCCGGGCACGGGCTCGGACACGGGCGCCTGAGCCTGAGGCCGACCTTCGGCGACGCGTCGGGGGACACGCAGGGAGACGCGCAGGGGACGCGGAGTCCTTCGGGGGCAAGGTCATTCCGCAGGCGCGGGTGCGTTTGGCAAGATGAGGTGGTGCGCGTCCTCTTCTGCCCGGAGAGCTTCTCCGGCACCCTCACCGCCGTCCAGGCCGCCGAGGCGATGGCGGCCGGTTGGCGCCGCGGCGCCCCGCACGACGAGTTGACCCTCGCGCCGCTGTCCAAGGGTGACGGCGGCTTCCTGCACGTGCTGCAGGAGGCGCGCGGCGGGGTCGCCGTGTCCGTCACCGTCTCCGACCCGCTCGGGCGGGAGGTGCCGGGCGCGGTGCTGCTGGTCGACGAGGGCCCGCTGCGCACCGCCTACATCGAGTCGGCTCACGCCGCGGGCCTGCACCTGCTGCGGGCCGACGAGCGCAGACCCACCCTGACCAGCTCCTACGGCGTGGGTCAGCTCATCGAGGCCGCCCTGGCCGAGGGCGCGCACCGCATCGTCGTCGCGCTCGGTGGCTGCGCGACGAACGACGCGGGCGCCGGGCTGCTCGCCGCGCTCGGCGTCGGTGATCAACCCGCCCTGAGCCGCGGGGGAGCGGGCCTGCTCGGGCTGACGCGCGACTCGCTCGCGGGCCTGTCGGGGGTCATCGAGCGGCTCTCCGGCGTGGAGCTCGTCGCGGCGACCGAGCAGACGATGCCGCTGCTGGGGCTGCAGGGCGCGTCGGCCGTCGACGCGGAGCGCAAGGGCGCGACGCCGCAGGAGGCCCAGGGCCTCGAGGGTGCGCTCGGGCACTTCACGGACGTCGTCCACGCCGTCCTGCCGCCGCGCGTCGACCTGCTCACCGGGCTGCCGCGCCGCCTGGACCGCGAGCCGGGTGCGGGTGCCGGCGGCGGCATGGGATACGCGCTCCTACTGCTCGGCGGCCACCGCGAATCCGCCGTCGAGGTGGTGCTGCGCGGGTGGGACTTCGACGCGCTGCTCTCCCGCCACGACCTCGTCATCACCGGTGAGGGGCGCTTCGACTGGGAGTCGCTGCGTGACAGCGTCGCGGTCGGTGCGGCGCGGGCGGCGGCTCAGCTCGGCCGACCGGCGGTCGTCCTCGCAGGTCAGGTCCACGTCGGGCGGCGCGAGACGATGGCGGCCGGGGTGGCGGGGGCCTATGCCGTCGCCGACCGCCCCTCCGAGGTGGCCTTCGCGATGGCCGACCCCGTCGGCACGCTGGCCGACCGCGCCGAGCGTCTCGCGCGCACCTGGTCCCCGCCTCCGCGGCCCGGTCAGGCGTAGCCGCGGGACGGCAGCGGCGCTCGCGGACGTCGCCCGCCCCTGCGATCCCGTCGTCCACGCCGGTCGCCGGACAGGCTGGGGAACAATCGGCCCTCGCGTTACCGTTGACGACCACAGGCGTACATCAGGTGGCGCCGCGGCCCGTGACTCGCCGACCGCACAGGGTGCGTGGCGGCAGCGGTCCACGACACTTCCTGGTCCGACCGGTCGCCTCGGCGACCACCCGTTACACCGCCCCCAGCGCGAAGGACGACACCACCATGACTGTTCAGGACTCGACCGCGACCCACGGCGTGCTGCTCACCGACGTCGCCGCCACCAAGGTCAAGAGCCTGCTGGAGCAGGAGGGTCGCGACGACCTGCGGCTGCGCGTCGGCGTACAGCCCGGCGGCTGCTCCGGCCTCATCTACCAGCTCTACTTCGACGAGCGCTCGCTCGACGGCGACGCGATCGCCGACTTCGGCGGCGTCGAGGTCGTCGTCGACCGGATGAGCGCCCCCTACCTGCAGGGCGCGACGATCGACTTCGCCGACACGATCGAGAAGCAGGGCTTCACGATCGACAACCCCAACGCGGGCAGCTCCTGCGCCTGCGGCGACTCGTTCAGCTGATCGCCGCGCCGCACGGATCCGCGCGAAGGGCCGCACCCATCCTGATCGGTGGGGCGGCCCTTCGTCGTGCCCTGGTCCGACGGGCGTGCGGGCCGACCGTCGTGGCGACCTGAGCCGCCCGCACCCGTCCCGGTGCCGGACGCCCGACGGACGCCCCGGCCGCGCTCGATAGTCTTGCGGGCGTGCATATCGCAGTCACCGGGTCCATCGCGACCGACCACCTCATGACGTTCGCCGGCCGCTTCGCCGATTCCCTCATCGAGGGCCAGCTCGACAAGGTGTCCTTGTCGTTCCTCGCCGACGATCTCGACATCCGCCGCGGCGGCGTCGCCGGCAACATCGCCTTCGGGCTCGGCGTGCTGGGTCACCGGCCGCTGCTCGTCGGCGCGGCGGGGGAGGACGTCACGGACTACCGCTCGTGGCTGGAGCGGCACGGCGTCGACTGCGCCGGCCTCTACATCAGCGAGACGCGGCACACCGCGCGCTTCGTCTGCACCACCGATGAGGACCTCGCGCAGATCGCGACCTTCTACCCCGGCGCGATGGTCGAGGCCCGCGAGATCGAGCTCTCGCCGGTCGCCGCCCGCGCCGGCGGTCTCGACATGGTCGTCGTCGCGCCCAACGACCCGCAGGCGATGATCCGCCACACCCAGGAATGCCGCACGCGCGGCTACGCGTTCGCCGCCGACCCCTCGCAGCAGCTGGCCTTCATGGACGGGGAGTCGATCCGCAAGCTCGTCGACGACGCGACCTACCTCTTCACCAACGAGTACGAGTCGCACCTCATCGAGCAGAAGACGGGCTGGACCGCGGCCGACATCGCCGAGCGCGTCACGACGCGCGTGACGACCAAGGGCAAGGACGGCGCGACGATCGCCACCCGCGGGCAGGACCCGGTGCGCGTCGAGGCGGTGCCGCCGACGACGATCGCCGACCCGACGGGGGTCGGCGACGCCTTCCGCGCGGGCTTCCTCGCGGGCCTGTCGTGGGAGCTGTCGCACGAGCGCTGCGGCCAGGTCGGCGCGCTGCTGGCGACCTACGTGCTCGAGACGGTCGGCACGCAGGAGTACGAGGAGGCGCTCCCGGGCTTCGAGGCGCGCTTCCGGTCCTTCTTCGGTGACGCCGCGGCCGACGAGATCGCCGGGCACCTGCCGGCGTTCCCGGGCTGAGGAGGTCGGCCGCCTCGCCATGTCGCGGACCGAGCGGGCCTCGTCGCAGCGGCGGGCGGCCGACGAGTATTGGGCTCCCGTGCGGGAGGCGCTGCTCGACGGGCGCGTCCCGGCGCAGGAGGAGCTGGTCGTTCTCGGCCCGCCGCTGCACCCCGACCTCGTGCTCTCCGCCTACCGGCACGGGCTCTTCCCGATGGGCACGGGCCCGCACGGCCGCCCGCCCATGGGGTGGTGGTCGCCCGACCCGCGCGGGGTGATCCTGCCCGGTGGCCTGCGTGTCAGCCGGTCGCTGCGCAAGTCGGCGCGCCGCTTCCGGGTCAGCGTCGACGAGGACTTCGCCGCCGTGCTGCTCGCGTGCGCCGACCCGGGCCGCGCCGGCCGCTGGATCACCGCGGACGTCATCGCCGCGTATGTCGACCTGCACCGCCGCGGCCACGCCCACTCCGTCGAGGTGTGGGCCGACGATCGGCTGGTCGGCGGGTTGTACGGGGTGTCCAGCGGCGGCTTCTTCGCCGGCGAGTCGATGTTCCACCGCGAGAGAGACGCCTCGAAGGTCGCGCTGCTGGCGCTGGCCGATCTCGTGCTCGGCGACCCTGCCGACAGCGCCGACAGCGCCGACAGCGCCGACAGCGCCGACACTGACGGCAGCGCCGACGCCGTGTCGCCGGCCGCGCCCGGCCGGCTGCTGGACGTCCAATGGGCCACCCCGCATCTGCGCAGCCTGGGGGCCGTGGAGGTCGCGCGCGGCGACTACCTGCGCCTGCTCGCCGGCGCGTTGACCCTGCCGGACGCGCCCTGGCCGACCGGTCGCGGCGGCGCGGCCTGGACGTGACCTGCACGCGACCTGCGGCGCGCCAGAAGGGAACTTCGCCCCAGGAGCGTCCCTGACGCCGGTGAGCATCTATGCTGACTTCGCGAATAGCCCTGGTCCGAAGCAGGGTCTGGTGGGAGTGTGGGAGCACGACCGTCGTGGCGCCGCAGGCGCCGTCGCCCGGTCATCGCCGGACCGCCAGGTCGGAACGACACGAAAGGTGCCTCGTGCCTGTGCAACGCACGAACTCCGGACGCCGGAGGCGTCGAGTTCTCACTGTCCTGACCGCAGCCGCAGTGCTGGCGGTCACCGCGGGCTGCAGCACGCAACACGGGGAGGCGTCCCGCGGGTGGCTGCCGTACGGCGCGTCGACCGGCGCCGACCGGGTCAGCAGCCTCTGGGTCGCGATGTGGATCGCCGCGTGGCTCGTCGGTGCCCTCGTGTGGGGCCTGACGATCTACTGCATGATCCGGTTCCGCCGGAAGAAGGACGAGACGGGCCTGCCGCCGCAGCTGCGGTACAACGTGCCCATCGAGGTCCTCTACACGATCATCCCGGTGATGATGGTCGGCGTCATCTTCTTCTACACGGCGCGCGACGAGGCGGCCCTGCTCGACACCTCGCAGACGCCCGACGTGACGGTCAACGTCGTCGGCAAGCAGTGGAGCTGGGACTTCAACTACGTCGACGCGGGCGTCTGGGACTCCGGCGTGCAGGCCCAGCTGACGGGCAAGGCGAGCGACAACGACGCTCTGCCGGTGCTCTACCTGCCGGTCAACGAGCGGATCGAGTTCGTCCTGACGGCCCGCGACGTCATCCACTCGTTCTGGGTGCCGGCCTTCCAGCAGAAGCTGGACATGGTCCCGGGCAAGGTCAACAAGTTCCAGGTCGTCACGACCACTCCGGGCACGTACGTCGGCAAGTGCGCCGAGCTGTGCGGCGCCTACCACGCGACGATGCTCTTCAACGTCAAGGTCGTCCCGCGGGCGGAGTACGACCAGCACATGGCTGAGCTGCGCGCCAAGGGTCAGACCGGCATGCTCGACAACTCCCTCTCCCGCCAGCCGCTCGAGCCTGGGCAGCAGCAGTACCTTCCGACCCCGAAGGCAGGTGTCAACTGATGGCTACGCTCACGACGGAACGCTCGTCGGCGCCCACCCCGGAGCAGCCGTCGGGCCGCTCGGACTCTCTCGGCCGCAAGATCGTCAAGGTCATCACGACCACTGACCACAAGGTCATCGGCAACCTGTATTTCGTGACGTCGATGGTCTTCTTCGCCATCGGTGGTCTGCTCGCGCTGATCATCCGCGCGGAGCTCTTCGAGCCCGGCCTGCAGGTCGTGGACAATCTCGAGCAGTTCAACGCGATGTTCACGATGCACGGCTCGATCATGCTGCTGCTCTTCGCGACGCCGCTCTTCTCCGGATTCGCCAACGCGCTGCTGCCGCTGCAGATCGGCGCGCCCGATGTCGCCTTCCCGCGGCTCAACATGCTGGCCTACTGGCTCTACCTGTTCGGCGGCCTCATGGCCGTCTCGGGCTTCCTCGTGCCGGAGGGTGCGGCCTCGTTCGGCTGGTTCGCCTACGCGCCGTTGTCGAACGCGACGTTCACCCCGAGCCTGGGTGGCGACCTGTGGCTGGTCGGCTTCGGCCTCACCGGTTTCGGCACGATCATGGGTGCCGTCAACTTCATCACGACGATCGTGTGCATGCGGGCGCCCGGCATGACGATGTTCCGGATGTCGGTCTTCTCCTGGACCATCCTGGTGACGTCGATCCTCGTGCTCATGGCCTTCCCGGTCCTGACCGCGGCCTTCATGGGCCTCATCGGTGACCGGCTCTTCGGGATGCACATCTTCGACCCGGCCAACGACGGCCCGATCCTCTACCAGCACTTGTTCTGGTTCTTCGGGCACCCGGAGGTCTACATCATCGCGTTGCCGTTCTTCGGCATCATCAGCGAGATCCTCCCGGTCTTCTCCCGCAAGCCGATCTTCGGCTACAAGACGCTGGTCTTCGCGACCGTGGCGATCGCCGCCCTGTCGGTGACGGTGTGGGCGCACCACATGTACGTCACGGGTCAGGTGCTGCTGCCCTTCTTCGCGATCATGACGATGCTCATCGCGGTGCCGACGGGTGTGAAGTTCTTCAACTGGGTCGGCACGATGTGGGGCGGCTCGCTCACCTTCGAGACGCCGATGGTGTGGGCGCTGGGCTTCCTCGTGACGTTCCTCTTCGGCGGGCTGACGGGCGTCATCCTCGCCAGCCCGGCGCTGGACTTCCAGCTCTCGGACAGCTACTTCGTGGTCGCGCACTTCCACTACACGGTGTTCGGCACGGTCGTCTTCGCGATGTTCGCCGGCTTCTACTTCTGGTGGCCCAAGCTCACCGGCAAGATGCTCGACGAGAAGCTCGGCAAGATCCACTTCTGGATGCTGTTCTTCGGCTTCCACGGCACGTTCCTCATCCAGCACGTGCTCGGCATGCAGCACATGCCGCGCCGCTACGGCGACTACCTGGTCACGGACGGCTTCGAGTTCATGAACCAGTTCTCGACGTTCTTCGCGATGCTGCTGGGCCTGTCGATGCTGCCGTTCCTCTACAACGTGTGGAAGACGCAGCGGTACGCTCCGCGCGTCACGAGCGACGACCCGTGGGGTTACGGCGCCTCGCTGGAGTGGGCGACCTCCTGCCCGCCGCCGCGGCACAACTTCGACCGTCTGCCCCGGATCCGTTCGGAGCGCCCGGCGTTCGATCTGCACCACCCCGAGGTGGCGTCCTACGCGAGCCCCGAGGCCGACGCCCAGGTGCTGGCGACGCTGCGCACCCAGCACTCCGACCAGGATGGTGACGCTCGATGAAGACCTCGTCCTCCCTCTTCCTCCTGGGGCTGGTGTTCTTCCTGCCCGTGGCGGTCATCTACGCGTACTTCACGCACGCGGTGATGGGCACCTGGGAGCCGGTGGGTGTGGTCGGCGTGACGCTGCTCGGCGTCATGACCGGCATGATCGGGCTCTACCTGCGGGCCACGATCCGCAAGCTGGACACCGACCCGGCGGACAACGCGGACGGTCAGATCGCCCAGGGGGCCGGTGAGTACGGCTTCTTCGCGCCCTACAGCTGGGCCCCGCTGTGGCTCGGTGGCGCGGCGTTCCTGGTCTTCCTCGGCCTGGCGCTGTCTCGCTTCAGCGGCTTCTGGGTGTTCGTCATCGGCGTCGTCGCCGGCGTCGTGGCGCTGGTGCTGTGGACGTTCGAGTACTACGGCCCGGAGGACACCCTCTGACGCGTCGGACCTAGGGACGCCTCGGCGTGCCGCAGTGTCGATCCCCGTGTGGCCCGGTCGAATTCGACCGGGCCACACGGCGTTTTCGGTTCGAGCTTCGACTACTCCACCAGCGGCGGGTATGGTAGATCGAAACGCCCAGCAGCGTGCGCCGGGGGGCCCGCGTGTGACGCGGTCACGGCCGTCGACGGCGAGTTCTGGGCACCGGGGGGACCAAGGAGGGTGCCTTGGTCGTGTCGTGTCGTGTGTCAGCTCTGAGGGGTCGCAGGTTGTGAAGTCGTCATCGGTCACCAGGCAGACGCGTCGTCCGCGCAGGGGTCATCACCTCGGCGCCGGCGTGTCTCTGCTCGCGCTCGTCGCCGTCAGCGGCTGTCAGGCCCCGGGGTCCGACGAGGCCCAGCCCGCCGACAGCCCCACGGTCCCCGCGGTCCAGTTCACGACGTCCGTCAAGAGCGGCGCCAAGGACGTGCGGCCGGACAGCACCGTGACGATCGCCGCGACCGTCGGCACGCTGCACACCGTGACGCTCAAGGACGACGCCGGCAAGGAGCTGCGCGGAGAGCTCAAGGACGGCACCTGGCGATTGGTCGACACGATGTCACCGGGGCAGACCTACACACTCAAGGCGACCGGTGAGTCCGAGGACGGCTCGCCCGGCTCGTTCGCCCGGCAGTTCACGACGCTCACCCCGAAGGTCGAGGCGACCTACCGCGTCACGCCCGACAAGACGACGGTCGGCGTCGGCATGCCGGTCATGGTGACCTTCGACTCCGTCGTGGCGACGCCGCAGATGCGCGCGAACGTCGAGAAGCGGGTCTCGATCAAGACGGTCCCCGCTCAGGAGGGGTCGTGGGGCTGGGCGTCCGACAACCAGCTCATGTGGCGTCCGAAGACGTACTGGAAGCCGGGCACCAAGGTCACCGTCAACGCGCCCCTGCGGGGCGTGCAGACGGGGGAGAAGAAGTGGGTGACCCAGGACAAGGGTGCGTCGTTCACCATCCGCGACGTCGCCCGCGTCTCCACCGTCGATGTCGCCAACCACGTCATGGTGGTGCGGGAGAACGGCAAGGTCGTGCGCCGCTACCCGGTGAGCTCCGGCCAGGCGACGGCCTCGTGGCGCACCCGCTCCGGCACGAAGATCGTCACCGAGAAGAAGGCGTTCATGGTGATGGACGCCGCGACGCTCGGCGTGCCCAAGGACGACCCGAACTACTACCGCACCGAGGTCGACTACGCGATGCGCGTGACGAACACGGGGGAGTTCCTGCACTCGGCGCCGTGGTCGGTCTGGGCCCAGGGGCGACGCAACGTCTCGCACGGCTGCGTCAACATGAGCCCGTCCGCCGCCCGGGCGATGTTCAACGACACGATGGTCGGCGACGTCGTCGACTTCGTGAATTCCCCGCGGCGCATGAAGTCCCACGAGGGCATCGGCGTCTGGCTGTACACCTACGACGAGTGGAAGGCCCGCAGCGCCCTCGCCAAGAAGCCGGCGGCCGCCGCGAAGGGCGCGAAGAAGACGCCGACGCCGGGCGCGACGTCTTCGGCGTCGCCGTCGGCACCGACCGCCGCGCCCTCGGCGTCGGCCTCGGCGAAGCCCACGGCCGCCTGAGGCGCCGAGAAGCACGAGCAGAAGGCACGAGAAGGGCCCCGCCATCGGCGGGGCCCTTCGCTGTCGTCCCCCGGGGCGTGGGGGCTCGCCGATGCGTGACCGGGTCTGTGAGGGCGTCTCCGACGCTCCGGGGACGGGAAGGGGGGAAGGGCGCTCAGCCCCATCCGAGGGCGTGGAGGCGCTCGTCGTCGATGCCGAAGTGGTGGGCGATCTCGTGCACGACGGTGATCGCGACCTCCTCCCGCACGTGCTCGGCGTCCCGGCACATGCGCAGCAGCGGGCCGCGGAAGATCATGATGCGGTCGGGCAGCACCGGCGGGCCGAAGGCGTCCGAGCGCTCCGTCAGGGGAGTGCCCTCGTACAGGCCGAGGAGGTCGAGCCCGTCCTCCGGCTCGTCCTCGACGAGGATGACGACGTTGTCCAAGAGGTCGAGCAGCTCCCCGGGGATGTCATCGAGGGCGTCCGAGACCAGAGCGTCGAAGTCGTCGTCGCTGAGCTGAATAGTCACCCGACCATGATGCGTCGCCGACGCTCGCATCGCCCACGACACCGGCGGGAGCCCAGCGGCGGGAGCCCAGCGGCGGCGGGAGCACGGCGGCGGCGGGAGCACAGCGACGGGGCCAGGACTCTGTAGGAGTCCCGGCCCCGCCGGCGATGTGACGTGTGGTCGTCAGGAGTGCTGCGACCCGCTGGTGACGGCCTGGTGCTCGTCGGATTCGACGGCCTCGTGGCCGTGGCCGTCGTGGTGGGCCGCCTCGAGCTCCGACGGCGTGACCGGCTCGATGCGGTCCGCGAAGTAGAACCGCGACCACTTCGCCCGGCGCTTGTCGCTCTTGGCGGCCGGACGGGTGACACCGTGCTCGTCCTCGCCGGACTCGATCTCCAGCGGTGCCGGCGACTCGTAGGAGACCAGCGACCACCGCTCGTACGCGTCGAGCGGCGCGTGGACCTCGAAGAACCTGCCCTCGGGCGTCTGCACGACCCGGCCGGTCTCGTGCCCGTGCAGCACGGTCTCGCGGTCGTGGCGCTGCAGCGCCATGCAGATCCGCTTCGTGACCATGAAGACGATGACGGGACCGGCGAAGAAGAGGATGCGCAGGGCGACAGTGATGTCGTTGATCGACAGCCCCATCTTGACGGCCATGTGGTCGTTGCCGGCCGCGAGGAACATCACGAGGTACATCGTGATGGCCGCCAGGCCGATGCCCGTGCGGACCGGGGCGTTGCGCGGGCGGTCGAGCAGGTGGTGCTCACGCTTGTCGCCGGTCACCCAGGCCTCGAGGAACGGGTAGGCACCCATGAGGCCGAACATCAGCGGCAACAGGATGATCGAGCCCAGCGCCAGGTTCAGCGAGAAGGTGAAGCCGAAGAGCGTGAACTCGAGCCAGCCCGGCAGGAGTCGCAGCGCACCGTCGGCGAAGCCCATGTACCAGTCAGGCTGCACACCTGCCGTCACCGGCGACGGGTCGTAGGGCCCGTACATCCAGATCGGGTTGATGGCCACCAGGCCGGAGATCAGGGCGATGATGCCGAAGACGATGAAGAAGAAGCCGCCGGCCTTCGCCGCATACACCGGCATGACGGGGAAGCCCACGACGTTCTCGTTGGTCTTGCCCGGCCCGGGGTACTGCGTGTGCTTGTGCACGACGACGAGCACGAGGTGCGCGGTGAGCAAGCCGATGAGCAGCGCCGGGATGAGCAGCATGTGGGCCATGTAGAGGCGCGGGATGATCAGCTCGGGGCCCGGGAAGGCGCCACCGAAGATCAGGTACGACAGGTAGGAGCCGATGATCGGCGCCGACTGCACGAAGCCCTCCATGACGCGCAGACCCACGCCCGAGAGCATGTCGTCCGGGAGGGAGTAGCCCGCGAAGCCCTCGATGCAGGCCAGGAGCAGCAGCACCGTGCCGATGACCCAGTTGATCTCACGCGGCTTGCGGAAGGCGCCGGTGAAGAAGACGCGCGCCGCGTGCAGACCGACGGCGGCGACGAAGAACAGCGCCGACCAGTGGTGCAGCTGGCGGATCAGCAGACCGCCCTTGACCTCGAAGGAGATGTCGAGCGTCGAGCGGTAGGCCTCCGACATGCCGATGCCGTTGAGCGGACCGTAGGCCCCCTCGTAGGTGACGTGCCCCATGCTCGGGACGAACCAGAGCGTCAGGATCACGCCGGTGATGAGGGCGATGATCATCGAGTACATCGCGACTTCACCGAGCATGAACGACCAGTGGTCGGGGAAGACCTTGTTCATGAGGTAGCGCACGGGCTTCGCGAGCCCGGTGCGCTCATCGAACCAGGCGCCGACCGCACCGGCCTTGGTGGTGGGCCGGTTGTCGGTGCGCGGGGCGGGCGACGTGCCCGCGGACGTGGCGGCGGTGCTCATCGCTGCTCGATCTCCCAGAAGCTCGGTCCGACAGGCTCAGTGAAGCCCTGGTCGGCGACGAGGTATCCCTCGTCGTCGACGGTGATCTTCAACTGGGGAAGCGGTCGCTTCGCCGGGCCGAAGATCACCTTGCAGTCCTGCGTGACGTCGAACGTGGACTGGTGGCAGGGGCACAGCAGGTGGTGCGTCTGCTGCTCGTACAGACCGACGGGGCAGCCGGCGTGGGTGCAGATCTTGTTGTAGGCGACGATCCCGTAGTAGCTCCACTGACGCGACTTCTCGGTCAGGGCCTCGGGCGCGAGCCGCATGAGCAGGACGCACGCCTTCACCTTGCGCTGCAGGTAGTCGAGGTCCTGGTCGTTGCGGTAGTCGCCCGTGCTGCGCTCCTGGGGGGTGACGTAGCCGAGGCTGTCGAGCTCCTCCAGCGAGGCCCCGATGTGCTCGGGGAGGATGTGGAAGGCCGAGCCGATCGTCACGTCCGACGCCTTGATGGGCGTCATCTCGGGGTCGCGCATCAGGCGCATCCCCTTCTGCCAGAAGGTCTCGCTGAGCTCCGAGCCCGGCAGCGGGCCGAGCCCGCCGACGACCTGGACCAGCGGCGGGACGGCGAACAAACCGAGGGCGGTGCCGCCCAGGATGCCGATCATGGGTCGGCGACCCAGCTGAGAGGACTCGCGCCCGTCGACGAGCGTCTGGGCGAAGGCCTCACGCTCGGCGGGGGCCGACCCCAGCGGGTGGCGCTCCTCGACCGACTCGGTGTCGGGCATGAGGGTCTTGGCCCAGTGCACCGCGCCGAGGCCGATGCCGAGCAGGCTCAGGCCCATGCCGATCCCGAGGAGCGCGTGCAGGATGCTCAGGTGCCCGAAGAACGGCACGAAGACCAGCTGGTCGACGTCGAAGGCGAAGTAGGCGACGACGAAGAGCAGCGTGCCGAGCACCGACAGGGTGAACAGCATGAGCACCTGGCGCTCCGCGCGGTTCGCGGCGGCCGGGTCGACGTCGGCGTGGCGCGGCTGGTGCGGCGGCAGGCCAGGGTTCTCGAAGTGGTCCGGCAGCGCCACACCCGTGCCCTGCACGTGCCCGTGGTCGAGGCTCACGGCCGTCCCGCTGCTCCCGTGGGGCTGCGGGGTCGCGTTGTCGTTCACTGGTTCTCCTCGCTCGGGCAGGTCAGGGGCGACTGGCCGGGAATCATGCGGCCTTGCGGCCGAGCCAGATGGCCGCGCCGATCATGAGGGGGATGGCGAGCAGGAACAGGAAGAATCCGTCGCCGACGGGGCCGATGTTGCCCAGCGACTGCCCGCCCGGGCTCTCCTTCTTGTCGAGCTCGTGCAGGTAGGCGATGACGTCACTCTTGGCCTGCGGAGACAGGTTCGTCTCGT
Source organism: Dermatophilaceae bacterium (assembly GCA_032229625.1). Lineage (GTDB taxonomy): Bacteria > Actinomycetota > Actinomycetes > Actinomycetales > Dermatophilaceae > Kineosphaera. Next base: position 24,288 of record JAVTVZ010000177.1, read on the forward strand.
TGAAGACGGGCATGGACTGCGGGCCGGTGAGCATGGCCTCGTAGATGTGCTTGCCCTCGATGTCGTGCAGCTTCGGGGCGAACTTGCCGCGGGTCAGGGCGCCGCCCGAGCCCGCGAAGTTGTGGCACATCGCGCAGTTCACGAGGAAGATCTGCGCGCCGCGCGCGGTGTCGCCGCCGACGCCGCTGGCGTACTTCTCGTCCGGGATCGCCGGGCCGGGGCCCAGAGTCTGGACGTAGGCCGCGATCTGGTCGATCTGCTCCTGGTTGAACTTCACCGGGTAGGTGCGCTGGGCCTGCACCGCGGGAGCCGCCAGGGGCATCCGCCCGGTGCCCATCTGGAAGTCGACGGAGGCAGCGCCGACGCCGACGAGGGTCGGGCCGTCTGCGGTGCCCTGGGCCTGGATGCCGTGGCAGGTGGCGCAGTTGGCCAGGAACATCCGGCGGCCGGTGTCGACGTCCGCGGCGGTCATCGTCTTGACTCCGGCATCGGCCCTGGGGGAGAGCAGGGTGTACAGACCCCCCGTGGCGAAGAGGCCGATGATCAGGAGCACGACGAGAGCCGCGGGATGGCGACGACGGGCGGCGAGTGATTTCACGATGCGGTCCTTGGCGTCGGTGGGGGCGGGCGGTGGAAGCGGACGGTTCGGCAACCTACTACTTGAGCAGGTAGATCGTCGCCCAGAGGGCGATCCAGACGACATCGACGAAGTGCCAGTAGTAGGAGGTCACGATGGCCCCCGTGGCCTGCCGGTGCGTGTAGGTCCGCGTCGTGAAGGTCCGGCCGATGATGAGCAGGAACGCGATGAGACCACCGGTGACGTGGATCGCGTGGAAGCCGGTCGTCATGTAGAAGGCCGAGCCGTAGGCGTTGGAGTAGAGCGTCACGCCGTGGTGGGTGAGCTCTGCGTACTCGAACACCTGGCCGGCGACGAAGATGCCGCCGAAGATGTACGTGAGCACATACCACTCCCGCATGCCCCACCCGCGGACGTCGAACAGCCCGCCGACGCGGGAGCCGCGGCCCTGCTCGGCGCGGTGCACACCCAGCTGGCACCAGACCGACGAGATCACCAGGATCAGGGTGTTCACAGTCGCGAAGGGCACATTGAGCTTGGGTGTCTCCATCGCCCAGAGGTCGGGCCGCACGGCCCGCAGGGTGAAGAAGATCGCGAAGAGGCCGGCGAAGAACATCAACTCGCTGGCCAGCCACACGATCGTCCCCACCGCGGCCATGTTCGGCCGCGTCACGGGTCCGTGACCGGGGATCCTGCCCGCGGGTCCGGCGGGCCCCGAGCCCGCCGGCGGGTGTGCGTGAGAAGAGGAAACGGTCGCCACGTGCGCCATTATGGCCACAACTGGGGGGTTCATGTGCCGTTGGGAGCCGATTGGGCGCGTTGCAGATCGGCGACATCGGCTCCGGGAGCGTGCGACGGGCCTGTGTCGGGCCCTCCGGCAGCCTCGGATCGGCCCGGGGCCGGCCTGCGACGCGGTCGTGACGGCGGTGACGCGTGAGCGTCGTTCGCCGCTGCGGGAGTTCACGCAGGAGGCCCGCCCGCCGCGCAACCGCCGGCCGGGGACGGCAGGGTGGACCGCGGGCCCGGCCGACGGATACCGCACGTCGCGGCGGGTCCGGGCCCTGGCTCGTGCCCGGTGGGTAGGATCGTCGGTATGACGGCAGCAGACACTTCGCACGACTCCGCGCAGGGCACCGGTGCCGGCGCGCCCCCGCGCGGTGCGCAGCCGCTCCGGGCCGACCTCCTGTTGTTCAGCAGCGATTCGAGCACGCGCGAGGCGGTCCGCCTCGCGGTCGGGCGTCGCCCGAGCCGGGACGTCGAGATCAGCTCCTGGACCGAGTGCGCGACCGCGGACGCGGTCCGGCTGGCCATGGCCGAGGGCGGGATCGACCTGCTGATCCTCGACGGCGAGGCGAGCCCCTACGGGGGGCTGGGCCTGTGCCGGGATCTCAAGCACAGTATTTACGAGTGCCCTCCGGTGATCGTGCTGACCGGCCGCCCGCAGGACGCGTGGCTCGGCTCGTGGTCGTATGCGGACGACGTCGTCACCCAGCCGGTCGACCCGATGGCCGTCGCCGCCGCCGTGGCCCGGCTGGTGCGTCGCTCCGTGTCGCCGGCCGCCCCGTCCGCCGACGCGACCCACTGAGGTGGCGACCGACGTCGACACGGCCGTGATCGCCTCACACCCGGGGGGCGATGCCCCGGCGGCGCCGCCGTCGGGGTGGAGCGAGGTGCTGATGGCCCTGATGGCCGGCCAGGAGCTGCCGCCGGCCCACGCGACGTGGGCCATGGAGCGGATCATGTCCGGCGACGCCTCTCCGGCCCAGATCGGTGCGTTCCTCGTGGCCTTGCGCGCCAAGGGCGAGACGAGCGCCGAGATCCTCTCGGTCGCCGACGTGATGCTGGCGCACGCGCGGCGCATCGAGGTGCCCGGCGCGGCGATCGACATCGTCGGCACCGGCGGTGACCGCGCCAATACCGTCAACATCTCGACGATGGCCTCGCTCGTCGTCGCGGCCGCGGGGGTGCAGGTCGTCAAGCACGGCAACCGCGCGGCCTCGTCGCGCTCGGGCACCGCCGACGTGTTGGAGGCGCTGGGCATCGACCTGTCGCTCGAGCCGGATCAGGTGGCGGGCATCGCCGCCCAGGCCGGCATCACCTTCCTCTTCGCGCAGCGCTTCCACCCCTCGATGCGTCACGCGGGACCGGTGCGCGCCGAGCTGGGGGTGCCGACGGTCTTCAACGTCCTGGGCCCCCTGACCAACCCCGCGCAGCCCCTGTATGCGGCGGTCGGCGTCGCCGACGCCCGGCTCGCCCCGCTCGTCGCGGGGGTCTTCGCCTCGCGTGGGCGGCGCACCGCGGTCTTCCGCGGCGACGACGGACTCGACGAGCTGACGATCTCGACGACGTCGACGCTGTGGTGGGTCGACGAGGGTGACGTCACGACGCTGACGGTCGACCCCACGCGGATCGGCATTCAGCGGGCGCCGTTGGAGACGCTGCGCGGCGGCGACGCCACGCACAACGCACAGGTCGTGCGCGATGTCTTCGCGGGCGTCGACGGGCCCATCCGCGATGCGGTGCTGCTCAACGCCGGGATGGCCCTGGCGGTCGCGGGCGGCGAGCGGGTCGACGGCGAGGCGTCGCTCGATGCCGCCCTGATCGCCGGAGTCGACCGCGCCCGCGCGGCGATCGACGAGGGCGCGGCGACGCGGACTTTGGAGCGCTGGCGAGAGGTCACCCAGGCGGCTGCCGGCCGCTGAGCGGACTGCTGCAACGCGGACTGCTGCAACGCGGACTGCTACAACGCGGACTGCTACAACGCGGACTGCTACAACGCGGACTTCTGCGACGCGGACTGCTGCGACGTCGCTCGTCCGGACCGCGGCGAGGTCGGCCGCGGCCCGGCCGCCTGCTGGTCGTCGTCAGTCGACGCCGATGGCGAAGGCCGCTTCGAGGTCGTGCTTGCTGTAGGCGCGGAACGAGATGTGCGTCCGCGTCTCGGTGATGCCCGGCGTCTTGTTGAGCCGGTCGGCGATGACGTCGGCGAGTTGATCGTGGTGACGCACCCGGACCATCGCGATGAGGTCGTAGTCGCCGGTCACCGAATACACCTCGGTGACGCCGTCGAGTTCGGCCACGGCCTGGGCGACCTCGGGGATCCGGGCGACGTCGGCGTTGATGAGGACGATGGCGGAGATCACCTGGCCACTGTAGTCCGCGGCCACGACAGCGCGACGGTCTTCGCGCGCGGCCACGCCAGATCCACGGTCACCGACGAGGACGACGGGGCCGACGAGGACGACGGGGCCGACGAGGACGAC